>CAZCJJ010000063.1:0-13948 GCA_964499045.1 uncultured Opitutales bacterium
CCCGGTCCGCGCCTTGCCAGAGTCACTTGTGAATCTTGTGAGATAAGCGGGTTAAAATGCATTAACATTGCAAAATCAATGCATTGATTTTATCCAAGATAGCCATTCTGTTGTAGGGTAATGGCATTATAAAAAAAGTGAAGATGTAGGTAATTGCCTGTAAAAGACTTGTGTAAACTGATCGGATATTGGCATGGAATGTGTTACGTTATTGGACGTTCACTTCATTCAACATTGATATCTCCCATGTCTTTATCTCCTGTCATCTGTGATCACGCTCCATTTTCTTCAATCAACTTTGAAACATTACTGGAGCAGTATTATCCACTTGTGCATTCCGTGGTACAACGGATGCTTCCCCGCCTGCCGCTATGTGCGGATGTGGATGAGTTGTGCAGTGTGGGACTGACGGGTCTGGTTGCTGCGGTCAAGAATTACCGCCCGGAGCAGGCGGCCACGTTCAAATCCTATGCCAAGCTACGTATTCGTGGTGCGATTTTGGACGAGCTGCGGAAGATGGATCTTTTACCCCGCAACAGTCGTATGAAATGGCGGCGTTTGCAGCAGGTAGTGGGTGACCTGGAGCAGCGGCTGGGGCGAGTTCCGACTCAGGCCGAAATCGCCCGTGAGATGGGCATGACGGAGCTTCAGCTTGAAGCTTATCAGCGCAAAGCGCATCCGGTCAGAACTTTTTCCCTCGACCAGGATCCTGTTTCGGAGGGCAGCGATTTGAATCTGCATGAGTCCATTCCGGATGAGACGGTCAAGCCTTCCTATGCCGGGATGGAGGAGCGCGAGTTGGCGGAAAGCGTAAAGGATTGTGTGCGCGGTCTGCCTGAACGTCAGCGACGGGTCATCGACCTCTATTATTACAGCGGGAAACGTTTGGCGGAGATTGCTGAAATCTTTGGTGTAACGGAGGCCCGCATTTGTCAGATTCACTCGCAGGCCCTGGAATCGCTCCGCAAGCATTGTTCGCTTAACTGACAAGGACTTTACTCACGGTATTTTCATTTGGACCGTTTTGTTGGATTATCTCGTTTTGGCTGGGCAAGTCCCGACTTCAGTCGGTTCCCCTATCCGTGAGATAAGCGGGATAAATGCGGGACTCCAAGAGGGGTAATTATTTGGTTTGGAAGGTTGTCAGCCTCTGCTCTTCATAGTAGTGTTCCAGCAATGAGTGCAGGTATTTGTCTCGAGCTTGCGTCGGAACATGAAGTCCGGACTGGGGGTGCCGGGTGGGACATCGTGTACGGTTTTGCGGAAAGTCCTTTTGGTTACTGTTTGGCCGGAGAATGCCCGCGTGGTCTGTGCCATCTTTCTTTTGTCGATCGGGATGCATTTGATGAGGCGGAGAATGGCTTGCGGAAATCCTGGTCAGGGGCACGCTTTCGGCGGGACGATACCTGTGCGCGTAAGTTTACCGCTCCCTTTTGGGATCAAGACCGAAAACGGTCTGAAGGGGCTCCTTTGAAATTGCTCGTTCGCGGAACGGCATTTCAGGTTCGGGTCTGGAAGGCTTTGCTGCAAATTGAACCGGGCCGGGTGGTGAGCTATGGTGAATTGGCCGCGATAACAGGAAATCCTGCTGCCAGTCGCGCAGTGGGAACAGCGGTGGGGAGCAATGCGATTGCTTATTTGATCCCATGTCACCGTGTGGTCCGGACGGATGGTACGCCGGGAGGGTATCGTTGGGGTTGCGAACGCAAAAAGGCGATGCTCGCAAAGGAGGGGATCCGGTGAGATAAGCGGGATAGTTCCAGCCTGTCCGCAAGATATCAATTTGCGGCGGTGTCAGGCTTGGTTCCTATCAGGCCGAAGAGGAAAGTCCAGGCAGTGCCGAGTACGAGGAACCAGGTCCATCCGATAGGGATGCGGCCGGTTTCCGAGAGGTAAAGGAGCAGCGCCACGAGACTGGCCCCACTCAGCATGGCAAGCAGGTTGATGTGGTCGTTCCCTCTTTGGGTAAGTGCTCCGAGGAGGAAGACGCCGAGGAGTGCACTGTAGGTGATGGCGGTTACCTTGAAGGCGAGCCAGAGGAAGGTGCCGCCGTCCTGCAGAATCCACGCAATACCCGCCATGAACAGCGCAAAAAAGATCATGGATACGCGACTGATCCAGATCAGGTGTTTTTCGGTGGCATGGCGGCCCAGCAGCGGGCGGCACAGGTCCACAGTGGCAGACGCGCTGAGGGCGGCCATGGCGGAGTCCAGACTCGACATCGCGGCGGCCAGTACTCCGGCCAGCAGCAGTCCCCGCAGCCCGACCGGTGCGCTGTTGGCGATGAAATGGGAAAAAACCTTGTCCGGGATAATCTCCAACCCTGCCGTTGTTTCACGCATGGGTAGTGTGCTGTCGGGGATGACCTGATAAAAAACAAAGAGCCCGATGCCGACGAAGAGGAATAGCGCGGCAACCGGGATCGCAATGAAGCCGCTCAGGATGATACTTCGACGGGCGAGACCGACATTTTTGCAAGTGAGCATCCGTTGCGTCATATCCTGGTCTGTTCCCAAGGCGGCGGTTGTGCTGATGAAGCCGAAAAGAACCGCAATGAAAAATAAATTGGGATCATTTAGCCAGGCCAGTATGCCCCCATCAGGAGAGTCAGGTTTAAAGCGCAGAACTTCGAAGCGCCCATGTTCACTGCCGGTTTTGATGATTTCGCTCCAGCCGACGGCATCGCCCAAAAACCAGAGCATGGCGATTCCGGCAGTCAGAAATACAAAGGCCTGCACACAGTCGGTCCAGATCACGGCTTTAATCCCGCCAAAGAAGGTATATATCAGAGCGATTACGGTGAAGACTGCGAGGCAGATGCCAAAGGGCAACCCGAGGATGACGGCAAAGCCGGTGGCGGCAATCATCAGGCGCACCCCGGAGGCCATGAGGCGGGTGAGCAGAAAATAGAGGGAGGCCGTGGTATGGCTTTTGGGGCCAAAGCGTTGCCCCAGGTATTGGTAGATACTGTGGCAGTTGGCAGCGTAGAACAGGCCGAGAAAGACGCTGGCGACGAAAAAGCGGGCCAGAATCGAGCCGATTCCGAACTGGAGGTAATTCATGTTCTCGGCAAAACCGACTCCGGGCACGGCCAGATAGGTGGCCGCACTGACTTCCGTGGCGATGATCGATGCCAGCACCGCTGGCCAGGGTACCTTGCGTCCGCCGACAAAGAAATCTCCGGTGTCTTCCTCCTTCCGCCCAAAGTAGAGGCCGACTGTGAGGATGGCTGCGAAGTAGACCATCAGGATAGCCCAGTCTATCCAACTGAAATCAGGCATGGTCCGTCAGCGTGTTGAGGGCGGCCAGAACGACCGGTTCATCGGGTCCCAGATTATCCTTTACGGCAAAAATGGCCTCCACGGCGCGCTCATAGGGCAGGACGGATCCGGTTCGTCGGAGGTAAAGCTCGCGCACATAACGGGCGGCCCGGTCGATCAGCTTGTTGTTGCTGGCTTTGACGTAAGTCATCAGGTTTCCCTCATAGCGTCCGAGCCTTCCCATGATGAGAGTGGAATGCGCGTTGAGCAGGAGCTTGAGCACCAAGTGTCGGAAGTAGTCCGGGCCTTCCTTGGCTGGAATGGCCCAGGTATGATTTCCCAGACTGAGTACGGGTTTATCCTCTTCCTGATCCACCCCGAAATAGTGGTGTCTTGACTCGCCGCAGCGGTTGGTGCGGTGGGAGAGGGCGCGGGCGGAGATGTCAAACCCGAGAAAATAGTCGATCCCGGTGAATGAGCGGATGCCCTCCCATTCCAGGGTCCTGGGAGAACGGCGGAGCAGGTGTTGCCAGGCTGCTTTGGCTGTGGGGGATTCCGGCAGCGTGAGATAACAGAAGCAGGGCGGGTGTTCCGGACTGCCGGTGTTTTCAAAGGACGGCAGGCTGAAGGTGGGGGCCCGTTCGGTTGTGTCGGTCAGGACGGTTATCCCGTAGTCGCGGGTGGCGTATAGGACTCGGTCACCTTGTTGATAAATGGCTGTTTCGGTTTCGGTGAAGGGGGCCATTTCCTCATAATCCAGAGATTGGACCTGCTGGGAAAATGCCTCCAAGCTCCGGACGACCCGGGAATGGTTACCTCTGGAGTCGATCGCGATCAGGATGGCGAGCATGAGTACGGTGCTGGCCTGCATCCGGGTGCTGCCTGCCAGGGCCATGGGGCCGACGGCGAGGTTGAGTTTGCGGATGTCCGGATTTTCCAGCATGCGGCGGGATCGCTCGACCCGGTTTGTTAACTCGGTATCGGGATTGCAGTATAGGAACCACGGGGCGCGACGGGAGTGTTTCAATGCCGCTTCAGTGGCCCCGATGACAAAAGGGGTTTCGCCCCCTTCTGTGCTGCCGATGAACAGATCGTTTTCACTGAATCCCAGCTCAAGTAGTTGGCGGGCCCCATATTCCGGTAAATCCTCAAAATTCTCGATTGAGCGGATCAGCGCTGCGTCCCCTCCGGCCATGAACCCGACCACACAGTCCTGTTGGGGTGGGGGAAGAAGGCCCTCGCGGCAGAGTATCTCGACTGCCAGCGAGAGACGGCCCGTGGCTCCGCATCCGCCGAGGAAAAGACGTCCGCCCTCTTCCAGTGTTTCGCGGATTGCCTGGCCGAGGCTTGCGATACCCCCGGCTTTCTCGGCGAGGAGCTTGAGTGCTTCCTGATCAATCTGTTTCAGGCATCGCAAGGCTGCGGGTAAGTCCTCCCTGGCCAGGCGGGATAAATCGCGACTGAGCGGATGGGGCCGTTCGGTGGACAGCTCACCGAGCTGGAACATGGGGGCTATTTTCAGGTATTCACGGGCTTGGTCCGGAACTGACATGGGCAGCATCATGCTGAGCTCCCGGCTGATGGAAAGGGGAAAATATGAGACTCGCATCGATAAGCGCAGGTGCTCCTTTCGTGATACGCAGGTTAAGAGGGGCGAAAGCATCCTGATTGGAGGCTATAAGAGGGACACAAAAAGAGAAGCGGTTTCAAGGTTCTCGCTTGCCATGGTCGATCTCCGCCCCTTTTCTCTTTTCTGTTTCACCTCGGGGCTTATCGTCCCGAAAACGACAACAGACACACCATTCAGTATTATGGCAATCAAAGTAGGTATTAACGGATTCGGCCGGATTGGCCGTCTCGTATTCAGAGCACTCGTAGACAAGGGGTTACTCGGCACGGAAATCGATGTTGTTGCAATCAACGACCTCGTGGCCGCCGACAATCTCGCTTATCTTCTCAAGTACGACTCCATTCAGGGACGTTTCCAAGGGGAAGTGCACAGCGAAGGGACCGACACTATCGTTGTCAACGGACACAAAATCAAGGCCCTCGCGGTCCGGGAAGGTCCGGCTGCTTTGCCCTGGGGTGAACTGGGTGTTGACATCGTGATTGAGTCCACCGGACTCTTTGTGGATGCTGAAAAGGCCGCTGGCCACCTCAAGGCGGGAGCCAAGAAGGTGATCATTTCCGCTCCGGGCAAGGGTGATGTGAAAACGGTTGTTCTCGGTGTCAACGACGAGACTCTGGATGCCAGTCACGACATTATTTCGAATGCCTCCTGCACCACGAACTGTCTCGCTCCGATCACCAAGGTCATTCTTGAGAACTTCGGGATTGAAGAAGGCCTCATGACCACGGTTCACAGCTACACCGCCACCCAGAAGACCGTTGACGCTCCGAGCGCCAAGGACTGGAAGGGCGGCCGTTCCGCAGCGATCAACATCATTCCCTCCACCACGGGTGCCGCCAAGGCGGTTGGTCTGGTTCTGCCCGAGGTTAAGGGCAAGCTGACCGGGATGTCATTCCGTGTGCCAACCCCGACGGTTTCGGTCGTGGATCTCACGGTCAAGACGACCAAGAGCACCAGCTACAAGGAAATCTGTGAAAAGATGAAGGAAGCGGCCAACGGTTCGCTCAAGGGCATTCTTGATTATACCGAAGACGAAGTGGCTTCCTCTGACTTCATTCATGACGCGCACAGTTCGATTTTTGACGCTGGCAGCGGTATTGAGTTGAACGACAAGTTCTTCAAGCTCGTATCCTGGTATGACAATGAATGGGGTTACTCCAACCGTTGCGTGGAACTGGTTCAGAAAGTGGGTAAGTTTCTGAAGTAATCGAATCTCCCAAACGGGGTTTTCCTTTCAAGCAAACCGTCCGGCTTTCCCGCCGGGCGGTTTTTTTTCGCTTGCCCATTCCTCCCTTGCCGGATGGTCCACCCTCTTACTCACGAAGGCGTTTACGTAGCTGCGCTCGTAAGAGCGTGGCCTCGTCAGCAAAGAGGATGCTGGATGGTAAAGAGGGAGCCCTTTCCGGGCTGGCTTTGCACTTTCACCTCCGCTCCGAGACGCTGGCACATTTTCCGGACGATATAGAGACCGAGACCGGTAGAGCCCTCTTCGCCGGTAGGTTTGGGGGACAGGCGGACAAATTTGCCAAATAGCTTACGGATTTCTTCAGGACTCAATCCAGGACCTTCATCGCGTACGCTGAATTCGATCTGATTCCCACAGTGCCGGGTTTCGATATGAACGGTACTGTTCTGTGGAGAATATTTGATCGCATTGCTTACCAGATTGTTGAGACAGATATCCATCCATTCCTGGCGGGTGAGGGTGTCAATGTCGGCTTTTTCATCCAGCTTTAGGTCCAGCCGGATGTTTTTGCGGTGGGCCTGACTATGAAAACGGTCACAGGCTGCCATCGCCAACTGGTTCCAGTTGCATGGTTTCAGCTCCAGTTTGCCGTGGAAGCCTTCAATAAAGGAGAGGTTGAGGATGTCACCGATCAAATCAAGCATCTGGTGGCCCGCGCTCCGGATGTAGCCCAGGTATTCTTTTGCCTTGGGATCGGCGTCTTTTAGATTCAGTTTAAGCTCCTCGGAAAATCCGAGGATGCCGTTGAGCGGGTTACGCAGGTCATGGGCAACCAGGCTGAGGAAGTCGTCTTTCTCCCGGTTCAGTTCGGAAAGATCTGCATTCGCCTTGGCAAGATCCTTAGCTGCTTCCTGCAGTTTATTCTGGTGGCGCTGGATGGCAGAGATACAGACAAAGCCGACGATGCCTGTGATGACCAGTGCCATGGCCAAGTTGATGTAGAAATTCTCACGGAGTGGGGCCAATAGAAAATCCTCGGTCTGTTCCACCATGAGGAACCAGTCGAGTTCGGGAACAAAGCGACTGTTGAGGAAGTAGGTGTCGCCGTCCTTTTGGTAGGTCAACGTATCGATCTTTCCTTGAAGCAGAACATCCGCATGTTCATTCAATCCCTCAACTTCCCGGATATTGGAGTAGGACTGGAGCTTACTCTTGGTTGGGCTGATGATGATCTTGCCGTTGCGGGCGGCGAAGAAAATCTGGCGTCCGAAGCGTTCCTCATATTCTTCGATCAGTTCATTCACGCGGTGGATGGTCAGTCCGGTTCCGGTGGCCCCGATATAATTGCCATCAAAGTCAAAAACACGGTAGTTGATGAAGATGGTCATGGCATCCTGGTTGGCGAGGTCAGGGTCCACGTTGATTTCAAAAGGCTCGGTCATTTCCCGAACCCGAAAATACCACTCGTCCCGTGGTTCGTCCTCGCGGACCTGCTTGAGGATGCCGCCGGCGTAGTAGTAATTTCTGGTTATATCTGAAACAAGAAAACTGGTGACGGTTTTGTACTCGTTGAGTATTTCGCTCAGGTAGCGTTGAATGGGCTCCACACCTTTCTCTCCTTGCAGAATCCATTCACGGAGGAAGGCATCATTGGCCATCATGGATGAGATGAAGATAGGCCGAAGCAGGTCGCGTTGAATAACCGAATAAATATTGTCGGAAGTGAGGGGAAGGGAGCTTTCGGTTATGGTTTTGCGGACATTGTGCCGGGAAACCATGTAGTTGCTGAAACTATTCCCGATGAATCCGACCAGAAGTAGGAGGCAGACAATCCAAGCCAGACGATATCGAGATTCGGAACCCATTCGGCAATAAGGAATAGGGCCTATAGGATGCTTTTCAACTGTTTTTAATAGTGGCTATTCTCGTCATTCCTGAAACGTCTGCTCATTGACCACATCTATGGGATGAATGTCCAGTAGCCAAGGTTCGAGAGATTGCCCGAGGGCGAGGATGGCTTGATAGCGGGGTTTCCGTTCTTCCCGTCTGGTTGGCTGGTCCCGTTCAGGTAAACTGTCCAGTACGGTGTGCCAGTGGACGGGGACATTGACACTTCCTATGGTCAGGTTTCGTAATCGCCCGTAAAGTTTGACCTCCGAGTGTGGATGTTGGGTATGCAGGTGGATGCCGACCTGTCCCCGGAGGAATAGATAGCGGGAGGGATCCTTGTATTTCACCCGAAGGGCATGCAGGTCGGTAGCCAAGTCGATGACAAAGAGACGGCTGCTGTTATGCAGTTCCTCTTCGTAGCGCCTCCGGGCCTCGCGGAGTGTTCTTTGGTGCTGTTCGTTTTCTGGCCATTGGGCAGCTTGTTCTTCCGCTGTGGCGAGGCGCTCCCGGACACGCTTCAATGCTTCCTGATAGGTCTCACCGTCAAATTCAAGTACCCAGATCACCTCTTTCGGCAAGAGCTTGTTGTAGTAGCGGCGGCCCTTGGGGCTGTCGGTTGGGAGGCTGAGGTCGAAACCCAGCCGGGCCAGCATTTCCGCATCGATCCAATCGGGATCTGCCTGTCGGTAAGGATAGGTTTCATTGCTCAACAAGCTCAGGGTACGCCAATTCAGGTTCATATGCACCGCACTGTTTTCTCCCTTAAAACGGTCCCAATAAGGTAGGCTGAGCTCCCGTTCGGTCATTGAGATGGTGGCAAGCGGAGTTCCTGTGCGGTTATAGGCAACCTTGAAAAAGACGACTCCGTTGACCGCGAGGATGATCAGGAGACCGATGAGGAGCGGGTAGGGCTTGTTAAAGGTTATTTTCATGCCGGAACTCCTTCCCGGTGGATATTTCTTTTTCGCAGGCGCCCGAGAACGAGAATAAACAAGACGGCTGTCAGCGCGATGATCAGGAAAAAGATGTATTTCGGCATCCATTCCCACCACCAGTCAAAGAGTTTGGTATAGAAGAAGAGGATGAAGAGTACGGTGGCGGTTCGGACCACTTCGGCCCAGCCTTTTCGAATTCCAAGGCCAATGAAGAGGACAAGACCACCGAATCCTACGAACTGGTAGAAGCCTTCAATGACATCCGGATCCCAGAGCAGGTAACTGATTTCTCCCCAGTAGGAGAGTAGCAGGATGGGCAGAAAGGCAAGGAGCAGGGCAAAGATGCGGTAAAGGGGGGCAAAGCCCGGATAGCGGCTATGGGAGATCACCGAGGGAAGCACAAATAAAACAAGGGCGGCGGGTAGCAGGTTCTCCGGTCGCTGCCCGAAATACAGCCAGTAGAGTCCTCCCCAGACCCCTGCCCGGCAGGAAATATAGGCCGCAGCGAGGAGGATGCCGAAGGCGAGCAACAGGCGCAGCCGGAAACTGTAGGCAAGGAGGCAGGCAAAGGCGGCGGCGACCAGAAACCCCATGTCCGAAGGGGCCATGTTGAATATCTGCACGGGCATGCTGAGATTCAGATAAAAACAGGCAAAGGCCGCCAGTGCCGCCAGTTGGGTGAAATAGCCGCTCCGGTCCCGGCTATCGACCAGAAAGGTGAGCAGAAGGGTGAGTACCGAACCGGTCGAAAGCAGCAGCATTTGCTGTACCGGACTGAAAAAGCCCCAGAAGCGGAAGAATAGAAAGAAGATACTGGTACACAAAGCCAGTGCCCCGAGAAATGAGGCAATCCGCATCCCCAGTGACAACTGGTGGCTCTTCCTGTCCGGATCAATGTCAAAGGCCCGCGCGTAATGCTGCCTCAGTGTCTGGTGGTGGGCCCGGACCGTTTGCTTCTGCTCCTCACTCAGCCGCAAGACTTCCTCTTTTTCCAACTGGTCCAACTCTCTTTGAAAAGCAGCCAGATCATCCACCCGCCGTTGGGCTTCTGTTTTGGAGAGGGGGTCCATGCGAAGATGACAATCACAAAGTCACAGTTCGTCAAACGAAAATATTGCGGAAATCGGTCCGCGCCTTGCCGGAGTCACTTGTGAATCTTGTGAGATAAGCGGGTTAATGCGTGGTCGGCCTTCCAGTTCGGCGTTGTCTTTGCCGTTTATCCGGTTGAGGGTGAATTATGATTTGGGCCAAGGATAATCCACAAACGGGTGAGCAAGCTTTGACTGTGGGGGAGTTTACCCGGCAAATCAAGAATCTGCTGGAATCCTCTTTTCAGGGAGTGTGGGTGCGCGGGGAAATCTCCAACTTGCGTCAGCAGTCCAGCGGTCATGTGTATTTCACCTTGAAGGATGAGGGTAGTCAGCTTTCCTGTGTCATGTTCCGGGGAAATGCCTCGCGTCAGCCCTTTAACTGGAAAAACGGCCTGCAGGTGGTGGTTTACGGCGAGGTCAGTGTTTACGAGCCGCGCGGGAACTACCAGTTGATCTGCCGCCTGATTCAGGAGGACGGCATTGGCCGTCTCCAGCAGGAGTTTTTACGGTTGAAGGAAAAGCTGCAGGGGGAGGGGCTTTTTGATCCCTCCCGTAAGAAAGCAATCCCAGTCCTTCCCCGCACGATTGGCGTGATCACCTCGCCGACGGGGGCGGCGCTGAGGGATTTCATCAGCATCCTGAAGCGTAGGGGATGGTATGGGCGTCTGATTGTTTTGCCCGCTCAGGTGCAGGGGGTGGGGGCATGTGAGTCCATCGTCCAATGTCTGCGGGATGCGCTGGTGCTTCCGGATATTGATTTATTGGTGCTTTGCCGGGGAGGTGGCAGTCTGGAGGATCTCTGGACTTTCAATGAAGAAGCCCTGATCCGCGCCATGGCGGACTGCCCCCTGCCAACGATTTCGGCGGTCGGGCATGAAATTGATTTCACGCTGTCCGACTTTGTGGCGGACAGGCGGGCGGAGACACCGTCTGCGGCGGCGGAGTTGATCAGCAGCGGATTTCTCGACTTCCGGGCTTCTCTGGCGGAGGCGGCCCGGGCGCTGTCGCGGGAAACCAGGGATGCATTCCGTCACCGGAAACACGATTTGGCCTTATTGGCCGCCCGCCTGAAACAGGAATCACCGCATCGCCGGATTGAACAGTCGGCTCTGAAACTGGACGACCTCACGAACCGGCTCCAGGGTGCGGTGGAGTATCGTTTGTCCGAAGCCCGTTCACGGTTTCAGGAGGCAGGCCACCGGCTGAAAGGGGTGTCTCCGGAACGAAGGCTGGAATTGCTTTCTCTTCGCTTGGAAAGGGGGGGGGACTGTCTGCAGCGTGACACCACCCGGCAGCTCAGTGAGTTGGGTACCCGTTTGAATCAGTTGGGCAAACGTTTGGAAAACAGCGGCCTGCAAAAGACCCTTGCCCGTGGGTTTACGGTCATTCGGAATGTCCGCGGCGAGGTGGTCAAATCATCGGCCCAACTCCAATCCGGTCAGCGTGTGGCCGCATCCTTCCACGATGGCGAAGTGGCCCTCACCGTTGATCCGTCCAACCGTCCGACCGTTCCCCCCGGTTCTGCACGCCATTGACCAGTTTTTTCAGCATTTCGGGTTCCTGCAGGTGTTTTTCGGAAACAAGCATGGACCCGATAGAGGCGGTGAAGGTGGAAAATGTACCGATTCCGACGATCATGAGAATGACCGCGATGATCCGTCCGCCGTCGGTGACCGGGTAGTAATCGCCGTAGCCAACGGTGGTGACGGTGACGATGGCCCACCAAAGGGCTTCGGCGTTGGTGTGGATGTTGGCGCCCTCCACACCTGATTCGAAACGCAGGACGGCCAGTGTGCATCCGACCAGGGTGACGGCAAAGATCAGGAAGACGACCACCAGCGAGAGTTTGGCTTTGTTGGAAAAGAGGAAGAGGATCACTCCTTGTTGTTGATGGAGTTCGGATAGTTTTCGGGTGATCTGGATAATCCGGAATAGGCGACCGAACTGCATGATTGGCCAGGCGGGAATGGCGGTTGCGAGATTGATCCATCCCCAGCGCAGGTAAGTTTTGCGGTTCGGGGCCCGCCAGAGTTCGACAAAGAAATCGACCAGAAAGACGGCTCCAAACAGAAATTGATAGTGGTGGATGATTTTACCGTATTGATCGGAAAACCCTGCAATCCAAGG
Organism: uncultured Opitutales bacterium; assembly: GCA_964499045.1. Taxonomy (GTDB): domain Bacteria; phylum Verrucomicrobiota; class Verrucomicrobiia; order Opitutales; family CAZCJJ01; genus CAZCJJ01. Next base: position 12,120 of record CAZCJJ010000063.1, read on the forward strand.
CAAATAGGCGGCCAGAGAGGCAACGAAGGCGATGCATGAGAAGCCGAGGACAATGATTTCGAAAAATGTAAGTGGAGGGGGTGTTTTGCCTGAAGGGACGTCCATGCTGACATCGTGTGAAAGGCGGGACGCGGGTCAATCCCTGTGACAGGCCGTTTTTTGTGATCGCATGACAATGTCATTACCGATTCAATGGCGGTATGATCTTGGCGCGGATTCAGTTTGAAAACTTCAAGGCACTGCGTTCCACCAGTCTGGGTCTGGAGCCCTTTACCTTGATTGTCGGGCCCAACGGGAGTGGTAAGACCTCGGTGATGCAGGCCCTGAAATTGTTGAAAGATCCGGAGGCACTTCCCCCCCGCTTCTTCGTATCGCAGGCCGCTGACGATGGCATGACCCGCTTGTGGTTTGAATTTGTCGATGAGAAGCGGCAGGGTATCCTGCTTTCGCGGAGTTGGAAAGCGGGCCCGGGTGCTTCAGGAGTGGTGGCGGAGGAAAGCAATGGGGCTCAGGGGGACATGGCGGAGGCGCTCCGTCGATGGATCGGGGGGATGCGTTTTTTCAGTTTCCGTGCGGGTCTGCTTCATTCCACCTTTCACTCTGCTGAGCAAAGCCGCCTCAATGACGATGGCAGCAACCTTGCGGCCTTTCTTTACTGGATGCAGGAAACCCGGCACGCTGCATTCAAGTGGGTAGAGGAGCTTTTCTGTCAGTGGATTCCCGAGTACGATGCGATTGTTTTTACGGAAAACGGCAGGGGAGACAAGGCGATGCAACTCCGCCTTGCGGCCAATGGTGTGACGATTCCCCTGGAGGCTCTCAGCGATGGTACCCTGTTTTGCCTTTGCCTGCTGGCCATGGCCTATCAGCCGGAACCCCCGAGCCTGCTTTGCCTGGAAGAGCCGGAGGCCGGTCTGCATCCGCGCTTGTACCGTGAAGTGCAGGAGGCTCTGTTCCGTCTGGCCTACCCGCAAAAATTCGGAGAGAAGCAGGTTCCGATACAAGTGATGGCCAGTACACACTCCCCCTATTTTCTCGATCTCTTTAAAGACTACCCGGAGTGTGTGGTCATTGCGGAAAAAGGTACGGACGGCGCGGCAACCTTTATGAATCTCAGGGATGATGCCACTTTGCGGGAGATCATCGGCGAGGCGCCCTTGGGCGAAGTCTGGTATTCGGGAGTCCTGGGAGGGGTCCCCCGCATTTGAAATTATTGCCGGATTTTGGAATGAAGGTAGCTATCGTGGCTGAATCCTCCGCTGATCAGGCGAGCGTGCGTCTGTTGCTTGATGCTATTCTGGGGGAAACCACCGGAAATGTGGGGTTTCCCATTTTGATCCGGGGCTACCCTCATATCTTCCAAATGTTGCCAGCAGTTATCCGTTATCTTGTTTACCGTACCGATGCGGATGCCCTGCTGGCGGTGGTGGACTCAGACCATTCCACTTTGGATCCAAATGATCCAGACAACCGGATCCGGAAAATGAGGGGCATTGCCCATCATACCTTTAGCCAGATGAAGAAAGGCCACCGCTATCTTCACCTGGCTTTCGGAATGCCGGTGCCGGCCATTGAGGCCTGGTTGCTCTCCGGTCGGCATCCACATCTCTCTGAATCGGCCTGGAAGGAGGGTATCCGGGATGGCAAGGATCCCTACACCAAACGTGAATTAAAAGAACTGGCTTATCAGGTTGGAAAACCCGCCCTGATGCGTGCCACCCGCCGCCAGATGGAGTTGGCCCGTGAAATGCGCTCCCACCTCGGCGATCTGGAGACCCGGTTCCCGCACGGTTTCGGTTCCATGGCCGATGCCATCCGCCGTTGGAAGC
>CAZCJJ010000063.1:14048-17909 GCA_964499045.1 uncultured Opitutales bacterium
GGTCGTTTCGGGTCGAACGGACGCATCGTGGCTTCGCCGGGTGCGTTGATACCTTCCCGCCGAAGGACACAGCGGAGGGTAGTGAGGAGGATTTTCAGATCAAGGAGGAAGGAACGGTTATCAATGTACCAGATATCGAGATCGAGTCTTTCTTCCCAGGATTGCGCGTTGCGTCCGTTGATTTGAGCCCAGCCTGTTATGCCCGGGCGTACCACATGACGGCGGGCCTGTTCGGGAGAGTAACGGGAAAGGTATTCCGGCAACAAAGGACGTGGCCCGACCAGACTCATTTCGCCCTTCAGGACATTCCAGAGTTCGGGTAGTTCATCGAGGCTGGTCGATCGCAGGAAGGTGCCGAATGGCGTGAGCCGTTCATTGTCGGGTAGGGGCTGTCCATCCGGTCCCTTGCGCTCCAGCATGGTCCGGAATTTGATAAGCGTGAACAGTTTTCCGTCTTTGCCGGGGCGCTGCTGACGGAAAAAGACAGGGCTACCCAGCTTCAAGCGTACTATCAATGCCAGCACGAGGAAGAGAGGCAGGAGCCCGATCAGTCCCCCGGCTGCGATGAGAATGTCGAATAGCCGTTTCAGCATGCGTTGCCATCATGGATGCTTCATTCGCCGGTTTTGTCGAATACTAATCCTTAGCCGCCTTTGTGAGAATGTGGACCGCGCCCAGCCACGCTCTTACGAGCGCAGCTACGTAGCCGCATTCGTGAATGTGGATTCCTGCCCAGCAACGCTCCCCTCTTTGCGCAATGCTTTGCGCATCTAACTCATTTATGATGATCCGCTTAAACTATCATGGGATGAGGTGGATATTAGTGTTTTTACCACTTGAATATGAAGCGGGATCTTTCATAAAGGGGCCTATGAACAGTCTAGAGCAATACTTCCGAATTGATAAATTCACCTTTGGTATGGGTGACCGTTTTGCGCATCAGGGCGAGGCGCAACTGAGCGCGGTGATTGAGGCGCGCAAGGAGGGGATTCCTGTTTTTCCGGTATGGAATAAATCGAACCGTGAGCACCAGATTGTCCACAGTGTGCCGGACGATTTGCGCAGTGAGGCGGATGCCGCCGTAAAGGCACTGGAGTGGAATGAAAATTATTATGTCGATGCGGATCACATTGGTTTGAAAACTGTGGATGGTTTTTTGGCTGGCAGTAACTTCTTCACCCTGGATGTTGCTGATTTCGTTGGAAAACCGGCGACACCGGAATCGGTGGAGGCCTTTGTGGAAGCCAACCGCCGTTTCTGTGGTTCACTGAAGATCGAAGGTATTGACGCTCCGGTGCACATTGACGAGGCAACCCTGCGGGGCGCTGCGGGCAAGTTCCTGCTGGCCATTCAGGAGGCAGGTAAGATCCACCGGCACATTGCTGCCGCCAAAGGGGCAGACTCCTTTGTAACCGAGGTTTCGGTCGATGAGACCGACGTGGCCCAATCACCGGTCGATTTGTTTCTGATTCTTTCAATGATCGCAGCGGAAGGGATTCCGGCTCAAACCATTGCTCCCAAGTTCACCGGACGCTTCAACAAGGGGGTGGATTATGTTGGAGATGTGAAAGCTTTTGAGAAGGAGTTCCACGAAGACCTTTGTGTGATCCGCTTTGCGGTCAAAACCTTTGGTTTGCCGGACACTCTCAAGCTGAGTGTGCACTCGGGCAGCGACAAGTTCTCGATCTATGGTATTATTAACCGACTGATCAAACAGCATGGGGCAGGGCTCCATGTGAAGACCGCCGGTACGACCTGGCTGGAGGAGTTGATTGGTTTGGCGGAGGCTGATGGTGAGGCACTGGCTTTAGCCAAGACCATTTATGCAAAAGCCTTTGCCCGTTTTGACGAGTTGTCCGGCCCCTACCGGACGGTGATCGACATTGATCCGGTCCGCCTGCCTTCTCCGGAAGAGGTTCAGGGGTGGAACTCGGTGGATTACCAGTCGGCCCTGAGGCATGATCAAAGCAATCCGAAGTACAACCAGCATTTTCGTCAGCTCCTGCACGTCGGCTTCAAAATTGCCGCCGAAGAAGGTGCGGTTTACACGGAGGCCCTTAAGAGCAACCGTGAAGTGATCGCCCGCAATGTCAGGACGAACCTGCTGGAACGGCACATCCGCCCGATCTTGCAGGGTGTATCCTGACCAGGCAGGCTCAGACCATTTTTCTTCAGTGTTGCCATGGCGGGTTAGTCTGCCATAGTCATGGACTTACATCACCGGGTGCTGTTGCGTCTGGTTTCCTTGATTCTATTCACGATGCCAACATATAATACGAAGACGGTTGAAAGCATATCGGTGCGGGATTTTTATGAATCCCTGAGTGAATCCACAGGTTTGGAATTGGTGGATGGAGCGGAGGGTCTGGACAGGGTGATCCGTGAGAAATCGATCAACCGTCCCGCCTTGGCTCTGACAGGCTATTTCAAGCATTTTGCCTACCGTCGGGTACAACTGTTTGGGGCGGGGGAGATGGCGTATCTCCGGGATCTCAGCGAAGCGCGTCAAATGGAGATCATGGTTGAGATCGCCCGGAAAAATATCCCTTGCATCATTGTTTCCCGAGGCTTGGCCCCATCGCGCAGCATGCTGGAAGTCTCCCGGGAATACAAGGTTCCACTGTTCCGCACTTCACATAAGTCCAAGGATTTTACCGAAGAGGTGACTTTGATGCTGGAACACAAGTTTGCCCCTAGTATGACCCTGCACGGGACCCTGCTGGACATTAAAGGGATCGGAACCCTGTTGCGCGGCAAAAGCGGGGTTGGGAAAAGTGAGTGTGCCCTGGCTTTGATTGAAAGAGGCCACAGCCTGGTGGCTGACGATTTGACATATTGCTGGAGAATCGGTGACCGTGAGGTTTCGGGAACCAGCTCGGAATTAAATCGCGGCTACATGGAGTGCCGTGGAATCGGGATCATAAACATCGCTGAGTTGTTCGGGATACGTTCGGTGCGCCTGGACAAACGAATCGATCTAGTTGTGACCTTTGTTGAATGGCAACCTGGTATGGTGGAAGACCGGACGGGGCTGGAGCAGAGTTATTTTGAAATCCTTGGATTACAAATTCCCTGCGTTGAGATTCCCGTGCGCCCGGGGCGTGACTTGGCCCGCCTGGTGGAGGTTGCATCCCTTGTTCAGGCCCTGAAAAAGATGGGGCATGATTCCGCCAAGGAGTTCAATGATCGTTTGATCGCCTATATGGCCAAAAATACCGGGGCCTGAGAGGCCTGACCACGGCCTTACCCTTCAACAACCTCAGGGCAACCGGGCTAAAAGGGCGTGGAGCGTTACCGATGAAGCCTGTATCACTCCTCGTCCGTTCGATGAAACCATTTGTGCGGTATACCGACAAGGCCGTCGTACTCGAAATTCCGTTCGACCGAAAGTACTCCGGCGGAACCGACATTCACAAAGGTTGGTATTCCGGTTTCATCCATAATTGAAAAGCGCAGCCGGTAACTGCCGGAGGGGAGATCCACATTGGGCAGTTGGATGCCGCCACGCTGCAGCCCTGGTTTCAGTATGAACGGCTTGTTCTCCAGATAACTGGAAAGACCGGTGATGTAGTTGCCTTCCGCAGACAAAATACTGAAACCGAAATAGCCTTTCAGTTCACGGGCTGCTTCAATCTCCCATTCCAGAGTGAGCGGAGACGGCCCGTTCAGGGTGAGAATTTTTTCTTCGGATCCGTTCAAAGTCCACTTTCTCAGCTGAATCTCAGGCGACTGATGGACATCATAGCTCAGGCCCTCGCCTCCTGCCTGTTCCAGTGTCTTTTTATATAAGGCGACACCCTGATTGATTTCGGTATCCGCAATCAGACGGCCATCGTTCAGAACGAGGGCCCGTTGACAGAG
>CAZCJJ010000064.1:0-17513 GCA_964499045.1 uncultured Opitutales bacterium
CCGCACCCTCCTCCTTCCCCGCGAAATGATGCGTCTGCACGGGAGCAGCCTGCGCGTCCGTATCGGAAATCCCATCCCCTACCGGAAACTGGCAGAATTCCCCAACAATCAATCTTTGGTCGAGTTTCTCCGGCTCAAAACCTACATCCTCGCCAAACGCGAAAGCGAGGCTCCGGTCAAGCGCTTTCACTTTCCCGCCTTTGCCGGAAAAAAAGGCGAACCGGAACCGCTCATCCCCGCCGCCGACCCCAACGCTCTGGCACGTGAAATCAACGCGCTGCCGGAAGAACAGAATCTTGTACAACACGGCAATTTCAAAGTTTACTGGGCACACTCCGGGCAAATCCCCACCACCCTTCAGGAAATCGGGCGTCTGCGGGAAAAAACATTCCGCACTGTCCAGGAGGGAACCGGTGAAGCTTACGATCTCGACCGCTTCGATCTCTATTACCGCCACCTTTTTATCTGGGACACTCAGGCCCAGTCGATCGCCGGAGCCTACCGGCTCGGACTGACCGACGAAATCCTCGAACATCACGGCAAAAACGGTCTCTACACCTCCACCCTCTTCAAATTCAAACCTCCCTTCCTCGACAAGCTGTCCCCTGCACTCGAAATGGGCCGTTCCTTCATCGCCCCGGAATACCAGAAAAAGCATGCCACCCTGTCCCTACTCTGGCGCGGAATCGGACACTTCGTCGTCCTCAACCCCCGTTACAAAACCCTCTTCGGCCCGGTCAGCATCAGCCGCGAATACCATTCCATTTCGAAAAACCTGATCGTCAAATTCCTGCGCAAACACCGCACGGATGAAACCCTCCGCCACCTCGTCAAAGCCAAGCATCCGCCACGCGGACGCATGCCTCTGCGCGGGTATGAGAAAAAAGCCCTTCTGCATTCCATCCGCGACATTGAGGATATCTCCGCACTCATCTCGGAAATCGAACACGACAGCAAGGGGGTCCCCGCACTTCTCAAACACTACCTCAAGCTGAACGGTCAACTCATCTCCTTTAACGTCGATAATGATTTCGGAGATTGCCTCGATGGTCTCATCGTCGTTGACCTGACCCGCTCCGACCGCAAACTCCTCAAATCCTACCTTACACCGGAAGGGCTGGAACGCTTCCTCGCCTACCACGGAGTGGCTTACTCCGAGACCTGATCCTCCACCCACAAAAATCATGTCCCGACAATACTGGTTATTTAAATCCGAACCTGATGTGTTCTCCATCGACGACCTCGCGGCCCGCCCCGGACAGAAGGAACCCTGGGATGGGGTCCGCAACTATCAGGCCCGCAACTTCATGCGGGATCAGATGAAAAAAGGGGATCTGGTTTTGTTTTATCACTCCAACTGTGAAACTCCCGGCGTGGTCGGCGTCGCGGAAATTACCGGTGAAGCCCGGCCCGATCCGGGTTCATGGAATCCCGACAGCCCCTACCATGATCCCAAGGTGAAGCAGGGCGAAGCCCGCTGGCTGATGGTGGAGGTTCGTTTCAAGGAAAAATTCGTTCGCACTGTTTCCCTAAGCACCCTCAAATCCGACCCGAAACTCCAGGACATGCTGGTCGTCCGCCGGGGCAACCGCCTCTCCATCACCCCCGTCACCGAAAAAGAATTTCAGCATATCCGCCAACTTGGGCAATCGTAGGCTGAAACTTTAGTGAGGCCAGTTTCAGTCGGCCTGTCGCACCGTTGGCCTCATCCTTCTATCACCGTATCCTGTCCGGACTTTCTCTTTATGGCCATCAATAGTTCCCTGTGCGCCACAAGCTCCGGTTTCCCCGCTGTATCAATCGTAATACGATTTTCCTTCCAGCGATGATACTCCCTGGCCTCCACCTCCTCCCATGAGGGCATGTGCTGCCCTTGAATATCTGAACTTCTTCTCTCCACTCGCCTCCGATGCTCGGACAGATCAGAACAGATAATTTCTATATTCACGAAGCCACAACCGGATTCCACCGCAACGTTCTCCCATTCTGAACGGGTCAAGGCAATGGGATTACATGAGTCGGCAACAACACTGACCCCCACTGTCAGGTTGTCTTTGGCAACCCTGTAGGCCAATCGATAGCCTTCACCCTGAACAGAGAATCCACAAAGATCGCGAATGCCTTGCTCAATCGTATCAATACGCAAATAGGCAGCATGAAGGTCTTCAGCTATTTTCCGGGCCAAAGTGGTCTTCCCCACCCCGGGTAGCCCCGAAAATACATAGAGAGTCGTTTTCATTATTATTCAGTATTTTTTACCCGCTTATGAAAGCCCCTTGAGGTAAGTCAGCATCGAGTGCCTGCTGTGGCCCCGTTCGGTTTCAACTTCAAGGGAAATGGCTTGGCCTGCATGCCGGTAGCCGTGGCGTTCCAATGGAAGTCGGGTCACAGGATCGCCGGGAACTTCAAACCGGTGGTAGTTAGAAACCATGGACTCCACTTCAGCGGCAAAGATGCCATCACCGATCCGGGGGGATCCGTAGGTGATGATACCGGCCTTTGAATTCGTCTTTAACTTCCCTGCGCCGAAAAGGTCGCGAACCGCCAGCACCGCAAGGGCTCCACCGAGACTATGGCCACAGAAAAACAGGCGTTGGCTGTTGTCCGGATTGAGAATCGCCGTCAGGTCTTCCTGCAAACGGCCCCGCATCGAGACATACATCGCTTGAAATCCACGGTGAACGGCTGCGTACGATCCCTCTATGGCCCAAGGGCGGATTTTCCCGAACTGGGCGTTCATATCCCACTCCTTGGAAATATTGGTGCCACGAAAAACGGCATACACGGTACCGGATTTCGCTTTTGCCAGAACCGCAATCGGGGCATGCTCCGTAACCCACTCGTAGCGCGTTCGCGGGCCAGGCCGTCGCCTCAGGGCACGCGAGCTACCCCAGATCAGTTTACTAACCGGGCACAGGTCCGAACCATTGCCATCCTGATTCCACTCAAAGTCGCCTTCCTCCGGACGGCCTTTGTCCCGCCATTGCTGGATCATCTGATAAAGATCATAGACCAGCAGCGCCCCCTGTTTTGCCTGCTTACGCTCTGCCGCATTCATTCATGAAGCATGATACGGAAACCCGGTAAAAACAAGTTTCATTCGCCCAAGCAACAAAGCAAAACCTGCTTTAATTTCACCAAAGCAACTTGTACGCGGCGCTGGCGTCAATAGACAGACTCCCGTTCCTTGATGATCCGGGTGTCGCAGATTCTGTCGTGAAGTGAGCGCTTCTTATCATCAAAGGCAATCATCAGGTAACCGATACCGAGAATCATAGCACTCAGAAAAGAGGCTAAATAGCGACCTGCCGCCCGGGCGTAGCTCACCTTCCCCCCACCCGCGACAATGATTTTCAACCCCAGAGCCATCATCCCCAAAGTCGCCCCGTAGCGGCCCATAAAAAAGACCAGATAGGCCAGAGACACCAGAAAACTGACAAACTGAATGATGATGTTCATCATCATCATCCCGTCGGGACTCTCCGCATCAATCTGCATCATTGCCATGCTCAGCCCAATGATGAATCCGGGAATAAAGCACACGACATTGATAATGATCCCGTCAATAATACTCCCTAGCAGACGAATCCAAAAGCCGCCATAGACGAATTTTTTGGAAGCATGTCCGTGAGATGGGACCGCTGCGGCGGTTGCTTCGTTCCCTTGACGTACAAATCCACTCTGCAATGAATCCAGTCCCAGTTCAGCCCAAACGGTTTCAGCCCGTTGCCAATCGCTCATGCCCGCCCGGAAAAGCAGGGTATCCTTGTCAAGCACACCGCTTTTGAACTTGTCAGCCAGTTCCTCCGGGCTCACAGGTCCCTTTTGTTCGTTATTCAAAGCATAATACCATTCCATAAGGCTGACCCGGGTTTTATAATTTCATTGTGCTTGATTGCGTTGATAACAACGCATGTACCTTAGAAAGGTCTGCACACCTACAGTCCTTCTGTAAATGACAAACTTGGCCGGAATAAACGGGAATCAGGGGCATTTCACCTGAACGTTCCATCCGAAAGACCGTCTGAAGGCGGGACTTGCTCCAGCACGGCAATCCACCGACCTCACGGGTGACCCTATTTTCATTCAGACTCTTTTGCTGGAGTAAGTTCCGCATTTATGCGGTTCCCCACCAACCTGAAGACCGCCTGAAGGCGGGACTCCAGCAGGATATCAGTGACACCAACTTCAACCGGATGATATACTTTGCACCGCAAGCGGATAGCCGCAAAAAGGTTTTTCCTTTTTCCCATAATCCCTATACCTTGTCTCCCTCTCCACAAATGTCTCATGACACGAAGAAAAAAAGGTCTTTTTATTCTGCTCGGCTTGCTCCTAACCTACACTCTGGCGGGGTTTCTTCTTCTGCCAGTCGTTATCCGCCACTGGATTATACCGAAAGCGCTCGAAGACTTGAATGCGGAGCTTGAGGTCGCCTCCATCCGTACAAACCCTTTTGCCTGGGGCCTCACCATGCAGGGGTTCAGCTTACAGGGACCTGAGCAGGAGGAAATTCTGGGATTCGAGAACCTTTATGTCAGGCTCCGGCCCACCGGTTTTTTCCGCAAAACCATCCACTTCCACTCCATTCACCTGGACGAGCCGAGGCTGGGAATAGCACGGTTCAAGGACGGGCGTATCAATTGGATGATGGTTTTCCCGGATCCCGGCGAAGAAACATTGCCGACAGAGCGCGCTCCAAGAGAGCCACTTGTTATCCCCGCACTGGCCATTGATTCCTTCGAAATCCGTGAGGGAATGGTCAGTTACCGTGACGACTCACTTGCAGCCCCCTTCCTGTACACCATCAGCCCGATCAATCTGAGTCTCAACGGACTGAACACCAGCCCGGATTCCACCAATCCCTACCGGATTACCGCAAGGACACATGCTGACGAATCTTTCTCATGGGAGGGCTATTTCAACCTGAACCCGCTCAGTTCAGAAGGGACCATCACCGTACAGGGGTTTAATTTCCGCCACTACATGCCTCTGCTGGAAAATTTCCTGCCCCTCCATTTTGATCAGGGAACACTGGACCTTAGCCTGCACTACCTTTTTGACCCGCTCCGCGAACGTATCCGCATCGAAGATGGACGGATAAAGATGACGGACCTGCAATTGCATGATCCGGAGACGGACACCCTCGTCCAAAGCCTGGAAAGCCTCCAGGTAGAACCTTTTGCCCTCGACCTCTATGCAGGCACAATGGAGATCGGTACCCTCTCCCTCCACGGTGGCTACACCTTGCTTGAACGTAATCCGCAGGGTCAACTGAACTGGCCGGGCTACTTGCTCCACACAGCTGGCAACGAGGCAAGTGACCGCTCACCCGATGATGAGCTGCCATCAAGTCTCCCTGCCCTCCAGGAGCCTGACCTGATTGATATCCTGATATTGACGCAGAACCATCTGGCCAGCATCGGGGCACTGGAATGGCAACTGCTGGTCCGCCAAATAGAATGCCATGACTGGACCCTCAGCTGGGCGGATCACACCCTCTCGCAACCTTATACACGCGACATCCGCCTGAAAAGCTTTGCGATGGAAAGCTTCAGCAACCGGGAAAAAGACGAAAGTCCTTTCCAGTTCGAATTGGACCTTGCCGACAATGCCGCATTGCAAGTCCGGGGATACTTGCAAGTCGCCGACCCATTGATCGACTTTGATTACCACCTCACCGGCTTCCCACTCGCAGCAGCCAATCCCTACCTCGAACCTCTGCTGCCTCTTGTCATCGAAAGCGGCAAGCTGAACGCTTCCGGGTGGGCAAGTCTCATGCCCGATGACACGCTGCCGCTCTCCGCCTCCGTCACCTTCGATCTCTGGGTCGAAGCATTCAGCGTGGCAGACGCAAGCTCCGGCGAATCTCTTGCCGCCTGGCAACTATGGGGACTTTACGGCGTGCAGGCAGATGCGGAAACCATGGACATCCGAATTCAGGAAATGAAATTCGACGAGTTTTCTGCACACCTGCGACGACTCCCCGATGGCCAACTTTACCTGCCTTTGATTGAGACAGCAGAACCGCAAACTGCCGATGAGCCCCCCTCAGACAAAGCAGAAACCGCCCTCCAAGAGCTGGCTTCGATACACCTGCATTCGCTTGTCTTCAACAACGGCAGTTTTATTTTTACCGATCAATCCATAGCACCCGAAGCCCGGCTGACACTTGAGCAAATCGAATTGATGCTGGATAATCTCTCCTGGCCGAAAGCAAAATCCTCGAATCTCGCATTTTCCGCCCTCTTGAATCGTCGGGGACGAATCGAAGGTAACGGTAACGCAATCCTTGATCCCAACTCCCCGACACTGAATGCAACCGTCAAGGCAGCCGCCCTCCCAATGAATGTCTTTTCACCCTACGCATCCCACTATGTCGGATTAGGGGTGCGTGGAGGGGCACTGAGCCTGGAACTCGATTATCGGGTTGATTCAATGGAACTCGATGCAAGCAACCTCATTACCGTCGAGCGCCTTGATTTCGGAGACAGATCACCCGGTCGCGCTGTTTTCGACCTTCCGGTCAAGACGGCAGTATCCTTGCTTGAAGACCGAAACAGAAGGATACGCTTGAATGTTCCTGTCACCGGAAACCTGAGAGACCCTTCCTTCGACCTGAGCCAGGTCATCGCCACCGCCTTCGGCAGTATACTGACCAATACCGTTACCGCTCCGTTCACCATGATCGGCAGACTTTTCGCCGATCGGCCGGTTGAGCATCTGGACCGGATTGATTTTAGACCAGGCTCCGCCATTCTGGATGACGCAGGCCGGGAGAAACTTGCCATTCTGGCCGAGGCTCTCTACGAACGCCCAGGTCTCCGGATCATCGCCCGGGGAGACTACTCCACCACTGACGACGGAGCTGCCCTCAAACAGCGCTTGCTGATAGAGGAATGGTCTAAGACATTCCTTGGCGAAGCTGAAACCGGAATCGACCCGCAGACCCAATGGGAAGCCGCAGCGCCCGAGGAACGGCGCGATTGGTTGCTCAACCGGATTACAGTACCGCAACAAAATGAGGCTGAGACGCCAACCGAAGAAACAGATACCAAAGCATGGGCTCCGGCTCCCCCTGAAACGCTTGTCGCGGATGAATCAGAGGGTGACAAGGTCCGCGAAGAGGAAACAACCTTTCAATTCAACCGCTACCTTCGCGGTAGCCGGAGAAGTCTCCAGAATAGAGAGCGGGTGACGACAACCGATGCTCATACGGAAGCTCTTCCTACCCCGGCACAACAGGACCTGAAAACGGAGCCAGCACCCCCGGTAGATTCGATAATAGCAGCCGAAGGTCCACTTGAACACCCTGATGAGGAAACCTTGCTCGCCCTCGTGGCAAAAGAAATTCACGTACCGGCGGAACGTTACCACAAACTCGCCAGACAACGCGCACTCGCCTGTCTGGATTTTATCCGCGAAACCAAAGCTTCCGCCGCTGATCGCTTTGTCGTTGAGGATGCAAGTGAGTCAACCGGAACAAAAGTTATTTTAAAAATCGCGGATGAATGACCTCCCTTCGATTAAAGCGGCGTGACCCCACGCCGCTTTTGCTAATTTAAGGCCTATCAAGCAGATTAAAAAGAGCGCTTGCCTGTGGGGCTGCTTGGAGCTAATCTTCCGGCCAACATTTTAACCTGAGTACTTTTATGGCGGAATACTATATTCGGCAGCAAAATGCTGAAGATTCACGGGGTCCTTATTCCATTCATCAGATTGCGGATCTGGCAGAAGCAGGACAAGTTGATCAGACAACGCTTTACTACGATGAGGACCGGGAGGAGTGGCTGGCATTGGCCGGCAATCCCGAAATCGCCAAGGCCGTTTTCCCCGAGAAACGTTCGCTGGGCCTGAAAAGTCGTGAAAGGACCGCTAGTAAAGGAACCGCAACGGAGGAAGACGGTGTGACACTCACGGTTTCCGACATGCTGGCGGCAGCGGAAGGTAATACGGAGGAGACCAAGCACCTGAAACGTAAATCCAAGCTCAGCGAAAAAGCCGCTGCGATGTCCATGCCGGTGCTGGGAGTCATCTTTCTCCTCAGTGCCTTTGCTTTTCTTTATCCAGGGGTCAGCGTGATCCAAACGATACTGGACGAGAAAGAGTACGCCCTGTTACTTGACCACCCCATGTTGATGGTGGGGATACTGGATTTGTTTCTCGCCCTCTGCTGTTTTCTCCACGTCACGGATATTTTTCCCTTTCTCCGCTTCAGAGCCATGCTGGGGCTGGGTTACTTCACTTACACGTTCTGGGCTCTGCAAGATACCAAGATGATGCTCGCTGCCGTGGTTTCATCGCTTTGTATTTTCGTGATCACCATTACCCTGAACCTTCCGCTGATGATACTCTGCATTGTTCTCGGTATCGGAGGAATGGCTATGATTGCCGTCTCGGCATTTTTCGGTTGAGCAGGAAGCAAAGGAATTAGGAATGAACTTCAACTTCTCAACTTAATCTTAATTTCTCACCACTTGTCGCAGCATGACCTCAAAAAATCGACGCAAACATGTTCGATTTTAGCGATTGAGGTACTAACACCGTATCGGAATGCCTGAGAGCAAGCAGAAAGTTAAACGTCAGAAATGGGTGCCCCGCATCCGGGTTGCGATTCGCCAAATTTCCCGCCTCCTCACTACCGAGATATGGGAAAGCCGCTTTCTGGGTGAAAAGTCGTTACGCGGATCCGCTTTTCTTCTGCTGCGCGTTCTGGCGTTGATCATAGACGGGGTCCGCAAGAACCGTATTCCCAGTCAGGCCGCCGCCCTGGGTTACTATAGCCTGATCGCGCTCGGTCCGCTCATTGCAATCATCATCATGGTTTCCGGCTTTGTGCTTCGGGACAATCAGGATCTGGCCATCAACACCCTGACCAAGGTGGTTTATTTTATCGCACCCACGGCGGAAACCGCATCAGACCAGGAACTCCGGACTTTCTTCGGAGATGTGGGGGATAACACCGCAAGCGACAAAACTGTGGAAGAGCACGACAGCTCATCCCAGCCTGAAATCAATCCCACACTGGTCAATTTCATCACAACCGTAGTCAAGAATGCCCAGTCAGGCACAGTGGGGATTGTCGGCTCTCTCATCCTTATTCTGATCAGTATACGACTGCTTTCTTCGATTGAAAACACCTACAACACCATCTGGGGGGTGAGGCGGGGCCGGAGCATCGTCCAGAGTGTCGTCTTTTTCTGGACCTTGCTCAGTCTCGGGGCCGTGGCAGGCTTTGCCGCATTGACAGTGAATGTTTACGGACGCCTGGCCCAGACCTTTGAGCGCTTGCCCTGGGGAGATTTTTTCCGCGATGGGTTCCTCTGGTTGGCCCCCCTGTTGTCCTTTGCCTTGATTACCTTTTTACTCGCTGTTTTCAATCGGTTCATCCCCAACACTACGGTTCGCTGGGGTCCTGCTTTTCTGGGGGCACTGGCCGTCACGCTATTGCTCTATCTGAATCAGAACCTTACCTTCCTTTACATTGGTCAGGTAATCCGGCAGCAGAGCCTGTTCGGTTCCGTTGGCATTCTGCCGGTACTGCTGTTTGGTCTTTATATCTTCTGGTTATTTCTGCTACTCGGCGGGCAGATCAGCTACTCCATCCAGAATGTCAACAACCTGACTCACCAACGGGCCTGGGATAACGTCAGCGTACGCACTCAGGAAAATCTTTGCCTTGCCACCCTGTTGCTGATTTCGCGGCGTTTCCTCAGCTGTCAGGACCCCTACTCGGTCGATGAACTATCCGATGCTCTGCGGGCGCCCGCCCATATCATCAACGAGAGCCTGCTGCTGCTTATGGATATGGGTTACATCAACCCCGTTGAGTCACGCAATGAAAGTGCCCGGGATGAAGGGACCCGCTACCAGCCAAGCCGACCTCTCGAATCCATCACCCTTGCAGATTTCAAGGAGGAGTTTGAACGGCATGGGAACAACGAAGCCGATAGCCTGCTGAAGGGATCAGACCCTCTGCTGCAACACTATGAAAAGGTCCTGCTTGCCTACGAGACGCAGGAGGAAAGCAAACGGCCCCTCGACGAATTGTTGAAACGGGGTTGATCCGGATCGTAGCCGCGTTCGTGAGCAACATGGACTTGGGGCGAGTAGGTCCACGCCATTGCCCACAGGAGCGGCTACTGTGGTTAACTCTTCGGGGTATTCTGCTCCTTGAGGCTAGCCAGCTCCTCTTTGCGTTCACGGCTCTGCTTGGCCTTGGTTTCCGTTTTGAGGGCAAATTCATCGGCCAGGGACTCCATATCCTCCAGGTCCGGCGGAACCGTTGCGATCGCCTCCTCAATGCTGGTAATCCCTGCCTTGACCTTCTTCAGACTATCCTGGTGCAAGGTATACATTCCGTTGAACATCGCGATTTTTTTGAGTTCGACGGTTTCAAGTTCTTTGTTGATCCCCTCCACCAGTTGGTCGGAAGTGGCCATAACCTCATGGATACCGACCCGTCCCTTATATCCCTTGCCGCCGCAGGCGGGGCAGCCGTTCCGGTTAGCCCGGTACACGGGGCCTTCATAGTGAATGCCCCGGCGCATGATATCCAGCTCCCGTCCATCCGGGACGTACTGCTGGCGGCATGTTTTACAAACACGCCGCATCAGCCGTTGGGCACAAACACACACAAGCGAAGCTGAAATCATGAACGGCTCGACCCCCATGTCCGTCAACCGGGCAATGGTCCCGGGAGCATCATTGGTATGCAGGGTACTGAAAAGCATGTGGCCGGTCAACGCGGCTTCCACCGCAATCTGGGCGGTCTCGGAGTCACGTATTTCCCCAACCAGAATAACATCGGGGTCCTGTCGCAGGAATGCCCTCAGGGCAGCGGCAAAGGTCAGACCAATTTTCCGGTTCATCTGCACCTGACAGAGTCCGTGCAAGGTGTACTCGATCGGATCTTCTGCGGTCCGGATGCAGATTTCGGGGGAATTGATTTCGTTCAGGGCCGAGTAAAGAGTCATCGACTTACCGGAGCCGGTCGGCCCACAATGTAAAATCATACCGTAGGGGCGCTCAATCAGTTCCCGGTACTGAACAAGATTTTCCTGTTCGAACCCGAGAGCCGTCAGAGGCAGGGTCGATTTGGTCTTGTCGAGGATACGCATGACCACCCCTTCACCGTGATTGAGCGGGGCCGTGGCCACGCGCAAGTCGATGTTGATCGGTTTCTTGGTAAACTGTCTGAAAATGATGCGTCCGTCCTGAGGTAAGCGTTTCTCCGCGATGTCGAGATTGGACATCACCTTCAGGCGTGCCAGGAGCGCATTCGAAACCTTGTTGGGAACGGTGAGTTTTTCTGTAAGAACACCATCCACTCTGACCCGGATGCGCGTTTCTTTCTCAAAGGGTTCGATATGGATGTCACTGGCTCCGGAATAAAAAGCATCCTCGATAATACGGTTGGCCAGTTGGATAATCGGAGCGGATTCCTCGACGTCCTTCCCCTCCTCCAGGTCGCTTTCGGAGAGATCGAATTCCAGATCCAGTGCGTCCACCACATCGCCGAACCCTTCCGCCACCGGGTGATCTTCGGCTTTATCGGCTTTCAGCTTGGAAAGGATCTCCTTCTCAGCCGCGAGCAGCACATGCACCCTTTTTTTAGTCAGCTCCTGAATCTTATGCGAGACCGACAGGTCAAAAGGGTTCGCAACGGCCACGACCATGTGGTTTCCCATCGTGCCGATGGGAAGAACCTTGTTTTCCACGCAAAACTCTAGATCGAGTTTTTCATAGGTCCGCTCATCCGGATGGAAATTCCTGGCATTAAAGGGACTTAAACCAAAGGCACGGCTCTTCGCCACCAGCATTTGAAACTCGGTGATTCCATATTCCTCCCGCAGGATTTTCTCCACCGCGTCTCCGGACATTTCCTCCGGTGAATGAATAAGCAAGTCCGCCTGCTCCTGAGTCAGACGTTCCAGTGCCTGTAGATGGGAAACGATTGCCGCCTGAATCCTTGCTAGTGCCATGATAGATAAATGGAATGGTTAAGCATTTTCTCCACTGCCTTCGACGAGCAGTTCCGGAAAAAGGAGGGGCACCTCCGCGAGCGAGGTGGAGGCCGTGATTCCAAGACTCTCGAAGCCAATCGACTTCAGTGCGTCCTTAAGGTTACGTTCAGAGCCTCCGGTGAGACTATCCAGAAACTTTTGTTGTTCACGACACAACTGCTCCGACAAGGTTTTCAGTCCTTCAGGTACTTTCGCCTCGGAGTTCCATCGCCGGATGGCATTCACCAGTGCCTTCGAATCCAGAATTCCGCTGCGGTTCATGAGCAGGGCTCTGCGAATCGCACCCACCAGTTCGGCAAAATTTCCAGGCCATTCGTAGCCAAGCATCAAGGCAACCGCATCCTCACTGAAACCGTAAGGCCCCTCAATGCCCTCCATCCCGGCAAACTGATCCAAATAACGGACTGCGTACGCAGCAAGATCAGGCAGGCGCTCCTTGAGTGGAAGCAGACGCAAAGTATTGGCCTCCTCGGCCAGCGCGGCAATCTCATGGTTTACAGCCTTATTCAGGTCCTGAACCGCCATCTCCGGAACAAAATGAACAACAACCCAGTGTTCAGGAATCCCGGCCAGGTGTTCAACCCATTTGGATTGGTCCTGAACACTGACACGGCCGTAGCCATGTACACCGAGAAAGAAAGAGCGACCTTCATCCTCTCCTCCGCCTAAATCCGGGTTTTCGCCCGCAATCAAATCTTCAATTTCGTGTAATTGAATCGAATCGGTTTCCCCGTTTTTCCAGTCCTCAAGCTGGCGAAGGACCAGTTCGACATCACTTCCCACCGGAGTGGTGATGAAGATGTGATTGTAGGCCTGCGAGGCGATCCACAGACGTTGCAGAAAGTACTGGGAATTCGGGGAGATATCCGAGTAGTAGCTGCAGGGACCCGGATAGGTGCGGTGAAATTTTTCGCCATGGTAAGTTCGCAGCGAACTGGACTCTTCAACCTGCTCTTCCTTCGCCAGTTTCTCGTATTCCTCAGGGGCAAAAGGTGTGACGAAGCGTTTTACATGGGCCAAAAAGGTGGGGACATCCAACGGTTTTTCCAGGACCAGGGTAACCCCCATATTGGCAACTTTAACCAATTCCGGTGTATTCATCAGACCGGAGACCAGAATAAAGGGGAGATCCGGATTGATTTGACGAGCCTTAAGGAGGAAGTCGGCACCATCCATAACCGGCATCTTATAATCTGAGATCACCAGATCATAGCCCTTCTCCTGCAAGGCCACCAAGGCCTGCTCGGGACGTGTCGCGGAATCCACGAGGAAGTAATTCTGCTGCAAGAGGCTCTGCAGCATCTGCGCGTAATTTTCCTCATCATCCAAAACTAGTATTTTTTGTGCCATATTGATTTCACTTTCACGCTTGGGATATTTCTGTCCAGTCTGGTATCGGGGTTACGGGAAGAAAGGCTACAACAGGAGAAAGCCCTCCCCCAGCATTTGAATTTGACCTATGGCTCGGGCGGAGAGTTCGCGCTCAGAGACAAGGACAAGGAAGTCATCCTGCCGGCTGACCCAAAGCCAGAGTATACCTTCGGAAAACACCGCCGCCATACGGCCCCGGGGCAATCCGGAAGACTTGACCAGCATATCCAACTGTAAGGCCCCCATGGAGGCTTTCTGAAGATTAGGGGTGCTGTCCTGCGGATACCGGGATTGCTGCTCCCAGGTGTTTGTCCGGTGGTCCCGTAAACCGAACCAGCGGAGTTGCCGGAGGTTGCGCAGAGCATGAATGATTTCGTTTTTCCGGGGAAGTATAGGCAGTCCGGGAGTTTCGGGAACCCAATCAGGCCAGTCTTCATTGAGATCAGCCCAGGTGCTGATCCGGCTCAATGAGGCCATGGACCAAGCCTTCTCCGTGCGGCGTAAAGTCATTCCCATTCCACCGCTCCAGGAGCAAAGGAGATCCAGGCTGCCCAGCCCGAAAGAGGCTCCGGCCTGATTGGCAGCTCTCTCAACAGAAGATAGCTGAACCCCCAGCATGGCAGCATCCCCTTCCCCTGTATCAGACACCGCATGCCAATCCAGATCAAATTCGCAAGAACGTTCAAGCCGGGCCACTTTCGCTTCCAAATCTGTATTATCCATAATCTTTACCCCAAATCATCAATGAGTTTACCAATCAGTTCCTCCGGAGCCTGCAGCAGGGCGGACAAACGTTTGCGGTCCTTTCCGAGAAGCAGATAGAGTGCTTTTACATAGTCATTGCGTATCACTTCCAATTTCAATTTCAACTGTGAAGCTCCGCCCTCTTCCTCCTGTACCGCTTTGACCGCTTTTTCCAAGTCGTCTCTGGAAATCACCCTGTCCGCCGCGACCTTGCATAGCGCTTTGGCGACCTTGCTCAATTCAGCCATGTTGCCTTTCCAATCATAGTCGCGAAGGAAAGAAACCGCCGACATATCCATCCCTTTAGAGGACTTGGCCAATTCACGGAGGCCAGCGTCCAGTGCACGTTTGAAGAGGATCGGAATATCATCCTTTAGCTCACGAAGACTCGGTACATAAATTTCCGAGGTTCCCATAAACATGTAGAGTTCATCCGTAATCGCTCCCCGCTCATAGAGAACATCAATGTCCTCGTTCAAAATAAAGATCATCCGCACAGGAGTGGCGTCATCCGCAAAGCTTCCCTTTTTATGATAAACCTGCTGAAGCAGACCCAGACGCTCCTCACTCAGCAACTCGGGGTGATGGATCGCCAAAGTGATACGGTGGGCTCCATCCTTATGAAGACGGTCGAGTTGCCCGGCAACATCAGCCTCGTTCAAGTTGCCGTGCTCCAGTAGGAGACTGCGTTCGCCTTCCTGATGATGAAACTGCTCAACATCTGTCAGAATGCTTTTAAAATCAGTCCCCTCCTCCCCGATAAAAACCAGCGTGCTTTTAAAGTTACGGAGGGAAAAAAGCTTTTGGGCAAACTCAAGAGCTTTCTGGGACTTGCAGGGGAAGGTCTTGAACTGGAAGGGAAGTGCGTGCTGGTAATCCTCAATGTCTGTGGTCTTTTTACCGTTTTTGCGGAGCCCCCCCGCTTCCGCTTCCTCAATGAGAGCTGCCGTCCTTTTGATCAGCGAGAAAACATTCAGGGGTTTTAGAAAAACCCCGCCCACCCCTTCCCGGATCAAGGTTCGGATTGTATCATTGTCCAGATACCCTGAAACCATAATAACCGGGACCTCCGGACGGATCTGTTTGATTTTACGGATGAACTGCTCACCGCTCAAGCCCGGCATCTTCTGGTCGGTAACAACCAGATCAAAACGCATCATTTGAAATAGCCTGAATGCTTCCAGCGGATCCCGCTCCGAGGTCACCTCATAATCAGCCTGAGTAAAAATGTCAGTCAGTAGATTGTTGAAATCCACATCATCGTCCAGAATCAGAATTTTTTTTCCCATTGAAAGTTGATTAATACCTGTGATCTTTATCGAAAGCTTGCAAAGGGGCTATGCGGTTTCCCCGGGGGGTTCAGCTGCGTCTTCCTTCTTTTTTTCACCCGCCTGCTGATCTATGCGCTCGATCGCCTCGGAAACGGCTGCCGCAGAGGCCACATACCAGAGCACCTTGCCCGGCAACTGCTCTTCCCAGAACTGGATCACCGGCTTACTGAGGTAATAAGCGGTGGCCACCATATAAATATCTTCCACCCTGTCGAAAGGCAGGGTGTAGGTTGCCGAACAGAGATCCGTCTCCAGTTTAAAGTCCGCAAAGGTACTGAGATCGTAATTCCGCAGATCCACAATCCCGATTTTAGCCTCATCCAGTATCCTATCAATCAGAAGATCCTCATCCAGAACTTTGAGATCAAAGAGCAGGATATTGAGGAGATTGACACCTCTTAAATCACCTGCCTGTACACTGGTAAGCAGGATTTCATTCGCGGCCTCAAGTTGCTCATTGGTGATCAATTCCCTTTCCAACAGGGCTGAACCCAGGAAGCGGTTACTTCTTAAAATCAGGGGTCGCTTTTCCACCATGCCGCAAAGTTAACCGCTGACACCCTGATTTTCAATAACGGAATCCCCTGCAGAGGCGGTTTGTCCACGGTCCACCTCAGCCAACATGGCCTTTTTCAGTTCCGGAATGCCTTCTTCGGTTAGACAGGATACCGGATAGAGGAGAAGGTCCCTGTGTTTTTTCCGGAATCGCTTCATATTGTCCACCGCTGTCGGCTCATCCATTTTATTGGCAACAACAAGGCTGGGCTTCCTGACCAAAGCTTCGTCATACAAAGCCAACTCCTGCAGCAACTGTGCATAATCCTCCCAAGGTTCCCTGCCATCCACCCCCGCCATATCAATAATGAGGATCAGTACGGTACAACGTTCGATATGCCGGAGAAAACGGTGACCAAGGCCCCGGTTTTCACTGGCACCCTGAATGAGACCGGGAATATCGGCCAAAAAAAGTCGGCGGTATTCTTCCGGATACTCAATAACCCCAACACTGGGTTGCAACGTGGTGAATGGGTATGCTGCGGTTTTGGGGTGTGCATTGGTAATCAGACCGATCAGCGAGGACTTCCCCGCATTGGGGAACCCGACCAAACCAAGATCCGCAATGGTTTTGAGGACGAAGCGAAAGTCCCCTTCCCCACCCGGTGTCCCCGGAGTCGTCTGACGGGGCGCCTGATTGGTGGAGGATTTAAAGGAAGTATTTCCCATCCCCCCCTCCCCGCCTTTCAGCAGTACCACCTCATGCCCGTGAAAAAGAAGTTCCGCCACCGGGTTTCCGGTTTCTGCTCCGTACACAATGGTTCCCAACGGTACCTTCAACACCTTGTTCTTGCCCGCCGCACCATGCTGGTCCGATCCTCGACCGTGCTCCCCTTTTCCTGCCTTGGCATGAGGCACGAATTTATATTCGGTTAGATCCCCGACGTTTTCATCGCCGATCAGGATAACATCGCCACCCCGGCCGCCGTTGCCGCCATTCGGACCACCAAGCGGCTCGAATTTCTCGCGGCGAAAGCTCATACAACCCCGGCCACCATCCCCCGCCTTTAAATAAACCTGCGCTTCATCAACAAACATACCTGCCCTTTCCTAACTCGACGAAGCCGGAACCAAAAGGAGCGCGGGCATCTTGCCCGCGAAGGTTGAAAATCACGGGCGAGACGCCCGTGCTCCTTTCAGATCTGAAGAATCATCATTTAAATGATCGTGGCAAAACTGCACACTTTCCATAATTGAGAAACGAATTGATGCTCAAAGCAAGCACATAGCCCGTGACCGTCAGCTCCAAAAGTCCCGCTTCGCAACCTTGACCTCCGAAACCACTCCAATGCGGATGACAAAATCACCAAAACGCTCTCCTTCCTGACGTTCCTTCGCGTAGCGTTGGAAGAGCGGGGTCAGGGTTTCAATCACTTCCGGCCCGGTAATACTGTCCTTGTAGAGCTTGTTGATCCGCTCGCCATGAAATCCACCGCCGAGATACAAATTGTATTTTCCGGGACTCCGCCCAACCAGGGCGATTTCC
>CAZCJJ010000065.1:0-17473 GCA_964499045.1 uncultured Opitutales bacterium
CTACCCCACACGGCTATAACTGCAACTAATTTTATCCAATCCTGATTAGAATTCCTGATCCAAAACCTCTAACCTGAAAAATCCTGAGCTTGACAATAAACACCACTTCCCCGTTTTTCATGGCCAGCCATGAGTGAGCGCTTCTTACCCTCGTTAAACCAGATCAAAGCCGCAACCGGGGAACTTCCCGATCCCGAGTTGTGGCCGGAGAAAGAATACTCCGTACCTCTCAACGGAGGCAGCAAACTCTACGAACTGACCTTCAAGCGGATCCGTTTCCAAGGCAGAGGCGGCAGCAAGGGGTACCGCTGGATTTACGAAGGCAAAATGCTCGTCCGCCACGGACAGTAGCTGCGCTCGCAAGAGCGTGGCTTGCCTGTCCTGAGCGAAGTCGAAGGGGCGAAGAGTCAGAACGTGGTCTTTTTCAACCTTTACCCGCGACCACATACACCCTTAACCTTGGTCCCATGTCACGATGCCGCGCCGATGAATTGCTAGTGAAACAGGGGCTTGCTCCCTCCCGCTCACAGGCCAGGCACCTGATTCTCGGCGGAAAGGTTTCCCTGCCCGACGCTTCCACGGTGGACAAGCCGGGTCGAATGCTTTCCCCCGACACCGTTCTCCTGCTCAGCCAGGAGGTCCGCTATGTCGGACGAGGCGGCGAAAAACTGGCGGCATTTCTGTCACATTTTCCTTTGGAAATAAAAGGTCTCCACGCTCTGGACGTGGGTGCTTCAACCGGGGGATTCACCGATTGCCTCCTTCAGAACGGGGTAGCAACCGTGACCTGTGTAGATGTCGGGCAAGGCCAACTGCACCCGAAACTCCTGGCCGATCCACGGGTAAGCAATTTCGAGAAAGTCAATGCCCGCGACCTCGAACACACCGAGCTTCCCCACCTCCAATACCCCCTCATTGTCGCCGACCTTTCCTTTATTTCCCTCCGTCAGGTCCTGAACAGTATCTGGTCCCGGCTCCCTGTCGGCGGTGTTTTGATCGTACTGGTCAAACCCCAGTTCGAACTCGGCCGCGAGGTTATGGAACGCAACAAGGGAGTCGTGCGTGATCCCGCTTTGCAGGAGAAAGCCCTGGCGGAACTGGAATCCTTTGCGCTGACGACCCTGAAGGGGGCAAAGCAGATCGGGAGCATGCCCAGCCCGATAGCCGGCGGTGACGGGAACCGTGAGTTCCTGCTGGGCCTCGTGAATATTCCAGGTTAGGATTCTGCTTCAGAGCTGAAAGGAGCACGGGCATCTTGCCAGTTCTTCCAAGTTCGTGGGCAGGATGCCCATGCTCCTTTTGGTTCCGGCTTCCCTCTTCACTGGGCTACGCCGAGACAAGACGCCGGTTTAGGCAATAGGTTGAAGCACCCCGATGAAGTCTCTTAACTAAGTGCCATTCGGCCTAACGAAACCTGTTTCCAGAGAGATTCGACTTCCTCCCTTCCCGGCATTGCTGCGGCGGCCCCACGGCGGGTCACCGCCAAACCGGCGACAACAGTGGCAAAACAGACAGATGGACGCAGTTCACGGTCAAAACGCAGCAGCCCGCAAGCCAGCCCACCCATAAAAGCATCCCCCGCTCCGGTGGTATCCACCACGTGTACCCCAGATAAGGCCGGAACGGAGAAATACCCTTCAGCTTCGGAAACAAAACACCCGCGCTTGCCCATAGTAATCAAGGTTACAGGAACGGGGATCCTGCGGCAAATCTGATGGAGTTCCTGCAGTTCCATTTCCGCCAGTTGCTTTTCGGTTAAACCGGAGCCACCCTTTAGTCCAAGAGCCTTCAACGTGGCGATGAACTCCGTCTCATTGGGAGTAAAAAGATCCGTGTATTCCAGAATAGCTGGATCGAAAGCCGCGACCATGGGGGCGGGGTTGAGAATCGTGACAGCCCGCCTCCCTCGTTTGGCACGGCGAAACAGATCCAGATTGAATGCCGGCGGAACTTCCTGCTGGCACAGAACCACGCCCGCTTCGTCCAGTTTCGCATCGGGTACATCCGCAGGCTCAAGTAAACCATTGGCCCCGAGGGCCACAATGATTGCATTCTGCCCCTCCTCATTCACCCAAATACCGGCAGTACCTGTGGGGGCCTCCTTTTTTACCGCGAGACAACATTCAATGCCTTCCTTCTCATAGAATGCCTTCAGCGCCTGACCGAACACATCATCACCCACCGCACCCACAAAGACCGTGGGGGCTCCACAGCGGGCGGTGACCACGGCCTGATTGGATCCTTTCCCCCCAGGGCCGGAGCGGAAATGCCCGACCACGGTTTGGCCGGGGACCGGGAATGAGGGTGTATCCCAAGTCAAATCCTGATTATAACTGCCCGCAACGAGTACCTTGGCTTGCATGCCTCCAGTGAATCCCCCTTCGGGGCAATTTCAATCTTTTCTCTTTTTCGTTTGCATGATTCAACATCTTCTCAAGCAAACATGCTTTTCAATTCCTATATCTTCATCGCCGTCTTCCTCCCGCTCACTCTGGCGGGCTTTTATTTGACGGCCCGATGGGCAGGCCCACGCGCCGCCAAGGGACTCCTCATTGTCGCCTCCCTCATCTACTACGGCTGGTGGAATCCGAGTTATCTGCTCCTGATCCTTCTGTCGGCACTCGGCAATTTCTACTGTGGCCGTCTGCTTTCGTCGGATACCCTGACCGCCTCCTCGCGTAAGTACCTCCTTTGGGCCGGGGTAACAGCCAACCTGCTGGTGCTCGGGTGGTTCAAGTACGCCAATTTCTTTGTCGATAATATCAATACTTTCCTTGAGGCGGGCTGGACTCTGGAGAAGGTGATCCTTCCCCTCGCCATTTCCTTTTTCACCTTCCAGCAGATCGCCTACCTCGTCGATGCCCACCGTGGACTGGCCAAGGAATACGATTTTCTCGACTACTCCCTTTTTGTCTGTTTCTTCCCCCAACTCATCGCCGGACCAATTGTCCACCACGGCGAAATGATGCCCCAGTTTTCCCGCAAGGAAACCTACCGCCTCCAATGGGAAAACATCGCCATCGGCCTGACCATTTTTACACTGGGATTGTTCAAGAAAGTCATCATCGCCGACAACATCGGGCCCCAGGCAGACAAGGCCTTTGATGCTGCCTTCGCCGGAGAGGGCTTTTCCAGCATGGAAGCCTGGGCCGGCTGCCTGGCCTACACCTTCCAGCTCTATTTCGACTTCTCCGGCTACAGTGACATGGCGATCGGACTGGCCCGACTCTTCGGCATACGCCTGCCCATGAACTTCTGCTCTCCCTACAAGGCGGCCTCACTGATCGATTTCTGGAGGCGCTGGCACATGACACTCTCCCGCTTTCTCAAGGAATACCTGTACTTCCCGCTTGGCGGCAACCGCAAGGGAAAATGCCGCACCCAGATCAACCTCTTCACCACCATGCTACTGGGGGGGCTGTGGCACGGCGCGGGCTGGACCTTTATCCTCTGGGGCGCACTGCACGGTCTGATGCTGGTCCTCAACCACCTGTGGCGCGAACTGCGCAAAGGAGCCAGACCCGCCAGCCTCTTCTGGCAAAAAGCCGGACGCGGGGCCGGAGTGCTGCTGACCTTCTTCTGCGTCTCCCTTGTATGGGTCCTGTTCCGCTCGGAAAGCCTTCCTGCCGCACTGTACTATTACCAGACCCTGTTCGGCTGGGTCTCCACAGGCACCGAAACCCTCCCGCTTTTCCGCTCCCAAATCTGGATCTTCCTCAGTCTCCTGCTGCTTTTCACCTGGAGTTTCCCCAATACACAACAGTGGTTGGCCGGGTACAACCCCTGCCTGCCAAGTGGCAATGAGCCCCGCCCCAGCCGCTGGCTCCCCTCCTGGCGCCCCACCCGCCGCTGGGCCCTCTTCATCGCCATCCTTTTCCTCATGGCCTTCCTCACCCTCGAACATTACGAGGAATTTCTCTACTATCAGTTTTGATGGTCAGAGGTTAGGGGGGTTGGGGTGTTTCGGTTTTTTGGTGTTTTGGGGACGTGATTCTGGAAAGACGTGATTCTGGACACCCATATAATCTGAGCGAGCCAAGGTCTCCTTTTCGATTTGGATTTCGATTTCCGCTACGCTGATTTCGATTTCGATAAATCAGCTATCATCTCTCCGCCATCTCCCCCCCTAACCCGCTTATCTCACAAGATATGCGGGCTAAACACCGAAACACCTACGCAGCTCACCATTTATGGGTGTGCAGGATTTCCCAGGATCTCCTCTTCATTTTGTGCCTTCTGTGATTTTTGTGGTTCCTAATAATCTATTCTCCCGAATCACCTTAACCTGAAAAATTCACCGGATTGTGCGAAAAGTAGTTTAAGTTGTTTTTTATAAATATTTTATGGATTAAATCGCGTTGGAACTTTATTGACCACCGAATTTCGCACAATCCTCTCGCCCACAAGCGCGAATCGCTGCGTTGCACCCCTACAATCCGCTTGGTCATGCACTTGAGTGCACTTCCGCGCGGATTCGGGTTGCCTCTTGCGCTTCATCACTTCTGAGCTTCGTGAATATTCCAGGTTAAAGACTTCGCAGGTTCATTTTACTTGATTTCTGATGATAACAACACTATTTATCTTGAATGATCTATAAAAAGAGGCTTTATCAGGAACGGCTGCAGCGCATGGCCGGGCAGTTCCCTATCCTCGTACTGAGTGGTGCCCGTCAGGTGGGGAAAAGTACTCTTTTGCAGCATGCGTTTCCGGAATGGGAACGGGTGGTGTTCGATCCGGTGGTGGATATCGGCAATGCGCGGGCAGAACCCGAGCTCTTTCTGTCCAACCATCCGCCCCCTCTCATACTGGACGAAATCCAATACGCCCCTGAATTAGTGCCCGTCATTAAACGGCGGGTGGACGAGTCCAAAAAGCCCGGGCAATATATTTTAACCGGCTCACAGCAATGGTCCGTCATCCGTTCCGCGAGTGAATCTCTTGCCGGGCGGGCAGCCTTCATGGATATGGAGGGCTTTTGCCTGTCCGAACTGAGCGAGGCACCGACTTCCGAGCACTGGTTGAAACGATACCTTGATGCCCCCGAGGCCTTCATCCAAGCCCCCCCCCGGAGGCTGCCCCTTGAAAGAACGCTGTCGGAACTGCTCTGGCGCGGGTTTCTACCGGAAGCCGATGCGGTGGATCAGGAATGGTTGGGCGATTTCCACCGGAGCTATCTGAGGACGTACGTCGAGCGCGATGTACGCCTGATGGCTGATATTGCGGACTGGCAACAATTCGGCCGCTTTAATCGTCTGTTGGCGGCCTTGAGCGCACAGGAAATCAACTATTCCCAGTTAGGGCGGGAGATTGGCGTCACTCCGCAAACGGCGCAACGCTGGCTGGCTATTTTGAACGCCACCTTTCAATGGTTTGAGGTCCCCGCCTATCATGGCAATACGGTGAAAAGAATCAGTGAGAAGCCCAAAGGCTACTTCTCGGATACAGGGCTGGCCTGCAACCTGCAGATGCTCTCTGCTCCCGCCGCACTGGAAGGACACCCCATGGCCGGGGCTTTTTTTGAAACCGCCGTGGCGGGAGAAATCCGCAAGCTCAGACGTACTATCAGCACTCCGCCGAACATGTATCATTGGCGCAGCCACGGTGGAGCGGAAGTGGACCTCCTTTTGGAAAGGGATGGCCGCTTCTTTCCTTTGGAAATCAAACTGACTGCCCGCCCCACTCGGGCCCAGACCCGTGGCATCCAAGCCTTCAGGAACACCTACCCCCACCTTAACATCGCACCGGGTCTGGTTGTCTGTCCCTGCGAAGCGCCACTACTACTCAACGAACAGGATCTGGCCATCCCTTGGGACCTACAATGAGCTTCCCGGTAATACATACGTGGACCGACTCTTTTCAGGTTCCTCAAACCAGGGTTCTCACGCCCGCTCCCCCACATGCGGGATCGCTCAAGACCCCAAGACCCCAAGCCTTTCATTAGTTGGTTTCTTCCTTGGCGGTCTCTGCGGCTTGGCGTGAGATGCATTCTTTCATTCTCTCCTGCCATCAGTCTTATACCATCAACTCAGTCCCACATATCACCGGAAGGTAAGATGATTGGGGCTTAGCTTGAGGCATGGCTGCTGTTTGTTTATCATTTTCATCAATAAATGGTTACGAGACGGAAAACGCTCCGACCACCATTTATGGGTGTCCCGGATTTCCTTTCCCGGATTTCCTTCTCGGATTTCCTATATCCCGGATTTCCTCTGGGCTTCGCGAATATTTCAGGCTAGCCTGAAACACCGAAATCCCAAAACACCGACCTCCAAAATCGTGTGGTATTCTTCTTTCCTTTGGTCTTCTGATCCTGTAGCTTCACCCACTTTTTTCAAATTACCGGGACACTCCCACCTTTATGCAAAAACGCCTTTTTACTGACTTCGGCCTGTCCGAGACACTGCTGGAAGCAGTTCACGCCATGGGCTTCGAAGAAGCCTCTCCCATCCAAACGGCCGCCATCCCGGTCATCATGGAGGGGGCCGATGTGGTCGGGCTTTCCCAGACCGGATCCGGCAAAACCGCAGCCTACGCCATTCCGGCAGTCGCAAAGACGAATCCGGCCCAAAAGAAACCCCAGGTGCTCGTCCTCTGCCCCACCCGCGAACTGGCTGTTCAGGTGGCCGAGGAATTCTCCAAACTCACCCGCAATGTCAAAGGCATCACCTGTATCGCCATTTATGGCGGACAAGCCTACGACCACCAGATCCGGGCCCTGCGCCAGGGCGCCCAGGTCATCATCGCCACCCCGGGACGACTGATCGACCACTGGCAGCGAGGCACACTCGACATGTCCGGCTTCCGTTATGTCGTTCTCGACGAGGCCGACCGGATGCTCGATATGGGCTTCCGCGAGGAAATGGACACCGTGCTGGAAGAGGTGCCGGACGATTGCCAGAAACTGTTTTTCTCGGCCACCATGCCGAAAGCCATTCAGCAGTTGATCAATAAACGGGCTCCCGGAGCCAAGCGGATTGAGGTCGCCCACAAGGAACTCACAGTCCCCTCCATTGATCAGCGCTACTATGAGGTCAAACGCAGCGCCAAACTGGAACTGCTTCACCGTCTGATTGACCACGACAATGTTCACCTGGGCCTCATTTTCTGCAACACCAAGCAGGCGGTGGACGATCTCGTTGGCCACCTGCAGGCACGCGGCTATAGTGCGGACCGTTTGCACGGAGACATGACCCAGGCCATGCGCCAACGGGTTCTGGACAAATTCAAAGCAGGCCATCTCGAACTGCTTATTGCCACGGACGTGGCCGCCCGGGGACTGGATGTCGATAATATCGAAGTCGTCTTTAACTACGACCTACCCCATGACGAAGAGGACTATGTCCACCGTATCGGCCGGACCGGACGCGCCGGGCGCAGTGGCCGGGCCATTTCCCTGGTCAGCGGAAAAGAGATTCACCGTCTCCAGCAAATCATCCGCTACACCAAGGCCCAGATCCGGCGCGAGGCACCGCCTTCGCTGGATGAGGTGGAAGCCCGCCGCATGGATGCGGTCTTCGGAAAATTGCGGACCATTCTGGAAGAAGGCAACTACAGCAAATGCGATCTTTGGATCGACCGCCTGCTGGAACAGGGCTATGCGGCCACCGATATGCTGGCCGCCGCCATCCACATGGCAAGGGGTGAAAATAAGTCCACTGAATCAGGTTCCATGGACGAACCCCTCCGCGAAAAAAGAGGTATTCCCGAAGGCAACGGCTGGCCCAAAATCTTCCTCGGCGTCGGCAAGGATAAACGAGTCCGGGCCTCCGACATCAAGGGTGCCATCATCGGAGAAAGCGGTATCGCTCCGGAAGACATCGGCCAGATCCTTCTTTTCCGTAAGCACAGCCTGGTTGAGATCGTTCCCGAACAGATTGACCACGTCATCAACAGCCTCCGCCGAAGCCAGATCCGCAATAACAAGTTGATCGTCCGCCGCGACCGGGACTGAGACTTGAAACACCGTAGCCCGCATATCTCACCAGAGAGTTGCCACCGGATAGGGGTGGATCAGCGGATCAGGGGTTACCAGCTTGAGTCCCTCGCAAAGGGCATGTGAGATAAGCATGCGGTCAAAGGGGTCCCGGTGCAGAGGCGGCAACTTTTGCAGGTGCCAGATGGCGGTATCATTCATCGGATGGTAGGCAATTCCATAGGTTTTGAGCCCCCCTTCAACCACCTCCTTCGGTGAACGCATCAGCGGTAATTTCCCCAACTGATATTTGATCTGGATTTCCCAAGAGGATGCTTGATGAAAGACGAGGTGATTGGAGCTATCCTCCAAAGCCTCCCTTACACGCGGACTCAGTTGTTCGACCTCGTCGAGCATCCAGAGAAAGGTACAGGTATCGAGTAACAGGTTCACTGGGTTCCGATTCTCACACTCCCGGTGTCATTTCACCTTGTCAGGCAAAGGCCCCTCAAAGTCCTCGGCAATGGATGCATCCGCTTCAAAAAATGAAGGTGGAACGGGGCAAACCCCTTTGAACATGCCAAGACGCCGCTTGCGGGATGAAGGTCCATGGAGCAATGGCCGTATTTCAGCAAAAGGCCGATTGCGGTCACAAAGAATAATAGTCTCCCCCTTCTTGACCCTGCGTGCATAGCGGGACAGATGCGTTTTTGCCTCGTTAATATTAATTGTGGTCATCTTGATTCAAAAATAATCTGAAAGATGACTATGTCAAGGCGTAGATGGTCTTATCGCATAACTCCGGCAGAGTGCTATTCCGATCAGAACCGGAATGTCACTCCGGCGTTCACCGAACGTCCGGGGGACGGGTAGTAGGAATTAAAGAAGGCTGCGGTTGCATAGCGTTCATTGAGCACATTATCCACCCCCAAGAACACCTGAAGTTCCTTCCTTGGCCGCCAGCGCACTTGGAGATCGACGACACTGTAGTTGCTCAGGGGCTCCAGAGTGTTGGCGAAGTCGCTACCCTGAAATTGCTCACCCACATAGGTGTAACGGGCCAACAGTGTCACCGACGAAACCGGATGCACTTCTCCCGTGACCGAAACACGGTGCCTCGGAACCAAGGGTACCCGTTTGCCCGAATCCGGGCCTGCCGTGAAAATCGCATCCATATAATGATACCCCACCTTCAAACCGGCATACTTGTTGGCATAACCAACACCCCAGTCCATACCGTAGCGGCGGGTTTCAAAGAGATTGATATTCAGGTTTGTGACCCAGTCGTAACCAATCTCATCTTTCAACCAAACACCAAATCCATTCCCCTGAACAAACCAGCCGTTTCTCGCCCATTCCCCGCCCAGTTCCACACTGGTTCCCGTTTCCGGCTTCAGGTTAAAATTGAAGGGCTGGGCCAGGGCAAAGCCCTGATAAGCGGCCACTTCGTCCGTGGCAGGAAAACGATAGACCGAATCAACCCGGCCATAGAAACGCCATTCCTCCACCGGCTTAAACACCAGGCCAATCTCCCAGGCGTGCCCCACATCCGTTTTCGTGCCACTGAAGGGTACCCCGGGGAAAGGGGCCACCGGTGCATAAGTCCCTTCCAAACGATGACTCTCCAGTCTCGCTCCCGCCGACAGCAACCAGGCATCCGAAAGGAAGTACTGACCATGAGCGAAGGCTGCGAGGGCATTCTGCCGCAGGTTAGCTACCCCGCTGGGTACCGCCGTCGTAGGACCGGAATACTGTTTCTGACCAAGGTCGTCATGCTGCCAATCCATCCCGAGCATCAGCGTGCCCTGTTCATTTCCAATACGCAGCGTGGGTGCGGCCTGATAGGAATCCAAATTCAGCTCCGACAAGTTACCCCATTGTTCACCTTCCAGATCCCGGCGGTTGTAACCGGCGTCCACTTGGAAAGTAGCCCAATCGTCCACCTGATACTCGGTGCCAAGCGTCAACGTCGTGTATTTGCCGTTATTGTAACCCAGCCCAAAGAGACCCGCCTGCTGCGGGTTCTGCGCAAACTGGGCTGCGGTCAGGGGCCCGGGATACTGAAGCTCACTGTCGAGAAAAGAGCCCCCGAGGCGAATGATCCAGTCATCCGTAACATCATATCCCAGATTCAGGAAGGCGGAGCGGCCACGGTACTCGGAATGATCGCGATAGCCGTTCGACTGATTGTAATCACCGCCCACAGCATAGCTCAAAGCACCCTCACGTCCGGCATAACTGGCCCGGGCCACACGGGTTTGGTAGCTCCCGATGATGCCGGAAACCGACCCGCCGGGATCACTCTCTCCACGCCGGGTAGTGATCCGGATAACCCCTCCCATCGCCTGGTTGCCGTAGATTGCCGTCTGGGCTCCACGGACCACCTCCACTTTTTCAATCTCCCCCAAAGGAAGTTGCAGCCAGTTCAGGGCCGCAATGTCGGGGCGGTTAAGGCGGACCCCATCGACAATAACCAGTGTGCGGACTCCGCTGTTTTCACCAAAACCACGCATGTCCATCTGGGCTTCAACTGGAGTGCCGGTCAGAGAGCGGAAATATAGACCGGCCTGCTTTTCCAGAACATCGACCAAAGTGGTCGCCCCCGAATCTTCAATCGACTGACGGTCAATACTCGTGACCAGAGCCGGAATATTCTCCGGAAACTCCTGCAGGCGCCGCCCGGTAAAGAGCAGGGGGTCCAGCTCGGTCAAGCCCTGTGTCTCCACCAGAACCGGCTCCTCCACCTCAATCGTCTCCTGTCCCCAAAGGACTGGAGTCGCACCCAAACCCAAGGCCACCAGCAAGCATCCGGCAGCTTTTCTTCCGCTTATTGTCACCAACATGCCACTTAAAAAGGAGGGTCCTTTTATTGTTGGCAATCCTTATTGTCATTAAAATGACAATATTTTAAAACCAGTCAAAAGTTGGGGCGGAAAAGAGGCAAAACTCAATGGGGAGCGGACTTTACTGCCTGCGGGGTTGGCCTCGCCGGAAGCTTCAGCCTACTTTTGCCCCCCGGCTCTGCTGGTGGGGGCACCTTGAGGGAAATTCCGCAATCCAAAAGTTCCGCTCAGGCGAGGCATTTGATCACCAGATCGCGCATCACCTCATGCTCATCGTGATCTTTTTCCAGCAGTTTCTCAAAGGCCGTCTGAAATTCCAGCTGCCAGTCAACGAGTCGTTTGAGGGTGCATTGACTTTGGTTCCCCGCGACACGGTTGCCGAGGTACCAGAGATTCTGGGTAAAAACATTGAATGCGGATTTGTCATCCAGACCGCCAAAATGCTTGGCATACTTTCTGGCCGCCGCCTCGAAGGCTGTCTTGGAAAAACCGCGTGATCCCAGCGACAATTCCCCGGCATCAATCAAGACCTGCAACTGAATCATCAATCGGTTGCGCTGTTGCAGGGTGCTGATCAGGGGGCGCGCACTGGCATTGGAGCTGCTGAAGAAATAACGCCGTAACGCTTCCAGGGTCCAGGACAGGTTGAGAGAAAAGAACGCCTCCGCAGGCTCAAAGAAATCGCTTTCACCGAAAACCGGAACCAGTTCTTCAATCAAACGCGTTGAAATACCCCCTCCCTCTCCTCCAAGATACGCGGCCAGTTTGCGGGTTTCTCCGATCACAAGACGCGTGTTCCCCTGCACCTTGCCCACGAGAAGATTCAAGGCCCCGGATTCAAAGCGAACACCAAGCTGCCGGGCTTCCTCCTCCGCCAGTTGGCCAGCCACTCCATCCTCCCCGCTGGTCTTGATATCTTTAAAGTCACAATGCGATTGAAACCATTTGAACTCCTTGCGTCGGCGATCGACCGGGAAAGCCGTGACCACCACTTCCACCCCTTCAGGGTCCAAACCGACCAGTAATTCCTGCCACTCAGCCACCCGCTGCTTCGCGCCTTCCGAACGCCCCGTCACCGTATCCCCGAGGAAATTCACATCCCGGAACCAGATAACCTTTTTGTCGCCAAACATCGACAGGGTCTGCACCGCCGAGCGGAACTGGTTCAGCGCCGTATCCATCTCCTCCAGGTTCTGGCAGGCACCGTTGATCACCTCACGCGAGAATTCATCCTCCACTGCCGCTGCCAGAGTCTCATAACGCTGACGCCCTTCCCGGGTTACCAGAAAATCGTCGTCTCCGCAAATCAGTGTAACAGCAGTCTTTCCCATACCCCGCACATACTCGTTTTTCCCCTACGGGGGCTCAACCTCAAAGAATGAAAAATGGTCGCAATAATGTCCTCAGCGATTTTTTTACCGGAACTTAAACCTTCCTCACTTGTTAAAATGAGGAATTAACCTAAGTTACCAAACATGGCACTGTTTCTCATCTTAATCGTACCGACTATCATTCTCGGATTCTGGGCTCAGTCCCGGGTTCAAAGCACCTACAAGAAGTGGAGTCAGGTGGCTTCGCGCAGCCGGATCACCGGTGCCGAGGCGGCCTCCGCTGTCATGCGGCGGGCCGGCATTCAGGATGTCGAGATCGTCGAAATCCGCGGTCACCTCACCGACCACTATGACCCGACAAACAAGCGGTTGGCGCTGAGCAGCGAAAACTACCGTGGTACCAGCCTGGCCGCCCTCGGAGTTGCCGCCCACGAAGCAGGGCACGCCATCCAGCACAAGGTAGGCTACAAGGCCCTGCAGGCCCGCATGAGTCTGGTCAGCGTCACTGGTCTGGCTTCGAGCATCCTTCCTTTTGTTCTGCTTGGAGGTATTTTCTTCCAAATGACTGGCCTGCTCCAGATCGGGGTGATTTGCTACCTTGTCCTCACCGTTTTCCAGTTGATCACCCTGCCGGTTGAATTTGATGCCAGCAAGCGGGCCCGCGAAGAACTGCTCGGCCTCGGTATCCTCCAGCAGGATGAAGCAGTCGGAGTGGTACAGACCCTTAATGCCGCAGGCTGGACCTATGTCGCCGCATTTGTGGCTAGTCTGGCCAACCTGATCTACCTGTTCCTGCTTTCCAGAAGGTAGGCTTCTTCATCCGGGTAGGAAATCCAGCCACGCATCAACTGGTCCTCTCCATGGACCGCATGCCGTACCTGACCGAGCTGCAGGGCATTGGCCATGTGCAAAGGTGCCAGCCCCTGAAATGCGGGGATCGCCCTGGTATCCCCCAGCAGCTTGGGTGCCCGGTAGGCAAAAAGGTATCCAAGCAAGCGGCTGCGCAGAAGTTCGCTCAGCAGTTTGCTCCCGCCCTCAACCAGCACACCAACCAGCCTCTCTTCCGCACAGCGGTCGAGGAAGGCCTGAAAAAAGGTGGTGTTGTCAGGATCAGGAAAGCGCCAGACCGCAATTCCTTTTTTCTCAAGCACCTTGGCTCTGGCCTCGTCACAGGTTTGCCGGGTGACCACCACGGTGGACTCCCGGAAAGCATCCTTATACACGTTGGGCAAGCGGTCCATGACGGTATGGAGTCGCCGGTCAAAAATAAAACGCCGGGGACAACCCGATTCCACCTCCCCGTTCCGGATCGTCAGGCGGGGGTTGTCTGCCAGCACGGTTCCAGCCCCGACCGCGATACCCGGGAAAAGCTTGCGCCAACGCATGACATCCGCCCGGGCCGCCTCGCCCGTGATCCAGCGCGAATGGCCTGAACGGGCCGCCAGATAACCGTCGAGGGTGGTCGCAATCTTCGCCGCCAGCAAAGGCCGCCTGGCCCTGATCCAATGATTGAAGAGCAGATTCAAATCTTCACATTCCGCAGCCAGGACACCGTCCCTGACCTCTACCCCCCATGAGCGAAGAAGCTCCAGCCCCCTACCGGAATGGGCAGGATTGGGATCCTTTGCCCCTACCACTACGGTGCGGATGCCAGATTTCCGGATGGCCTCGGTACAGGACCCCGTCCGCCCCGCTGTTGAGCAGGGTTCAAGGGTGACATAAAGGACGGCTCCAGTACGCGGGGCCCTTCCCAGGGCCTGCAGTGCCACGATCTCGGCATGGGGGTCACCGTCACGGGCATGCCAGCCCCCGGCCACCACCTGCCCTTCCTCCACGATCACCGCACCCACCATCGGGTTGGGATGCGTCTCCCCCCAAGCCCGCCTCGCCAAGGCGAGAGCCTCATTCATAAAACCGTCATCAGAATCCAACGCCATCACTCCCGTAGCCTGCATGATTCCCCCAATTGGGCAAAACGATTTTGGCCCTGCTGAATGATTGTGAAAATCGATGAACACCCACTACTATTGGAACAAAAGAAGCCTCTCACGGGGCACGCAAAGTTCACGGAGACCAGAGTCGCCCCACACAGCCAATGTTGTGCCCCTTATTCTGATCGGGGTCGAGGGGAAGGAATCCGGATTCTAAAAAAACTGTTTTTTTTCGTTGCCTAGGGAGGGCAAAGCAACATTGTTACCAGCTTTTCAAACACTTTCAGATCATGTCACAGCATCCAAGTTTCAAAAAAGGCACTTCCTCCGCGTTCAAGAAACGCAGCGTACTCAAGCGTTTCGAACGTGTTGACCTTCTCCGCAAACGCGGCGAATGGAAAGAAGGCGACCGCGTCTTCGGTATGCGCAAGACCAAGCCGGAAGAGTAAGATTTTTCTCCATCCATCCTCCATCCATGCCTCTCCCGCTCGCGGGAGGGGCTCTTTTTTGCCTTTACCCCGCAAAGGAACAGAAAAGGATAGTAGCAGCCCCCTATGAGTGACCCGCTGATCCTTTTTCTCATCCTGCTTGCAACCCTCTTCGGGTTTGTCCTCAACAAGATCCGCTACGATCTGGTTGCCCTACTCGCTCTCCTCGCCACCATACTCTTCGGAATCGTCAAGCCGGAAGAGGCTTTCAACGGATTCGGCCACCCCGCCGTCATCACCGTAGCCGCCATCCTGGTCATCAGCCGGGGCTTCTTCCATTCCGGTCTGGTCGATTTCATTGCCACCGGACTCACCAAGGTCGGCAACAATACAGTCGTCCAATTGCTGGCTCTGACCAGTACCGTCGCCTTCCTGTCCGCCTTCATGAACAATGTCGGAGCGCTGGCACTCCTCCTCCCCGTTGCCGTCCGCATGGCGAGAGACAGTGACAAGCCCCCTTCCCTCCTGCTCATGCCCTTGGCCTTCGGCTCGCTTCTGGGCGGACTGACCACCCTGATCGGAACCCCGCCCAATGTCATCATTGCCAATTACTGGGGTGCCCACAGCGGGACACCCTTCGGCATGTTCTCATTCACCCCGGTCGGTTTAGGAATTGCCGTCGCCGGCGTCCTTTTCATCTCCCTCTTCGGCTGGTGGTTTCTCCCAACCCGGAAAGCCGGCGGCGGTGAAGAGGACTGGTTTGAAATCGACAAGTACCTCAGCGAACTGACCGTAACCGAAGACTCGAAGGCCTGCGGGATGACGGTTCCCGAACTCGGCAAACTCTATGATGGCCCCCTTCCCGTCATTGCCATTCTTAGAGACGATAGAAAAATCCCCCTGCACAGCTTTTACGGAGTCTTGCGCGACAAAGACGTCCTACTGATTGAGGCGGACCCGGATGATATTAAGAAACTCGCAAAGAAGGGAGGGCTTGAAATCGGGAACACCGACTTGCGAGGCATCGACCTGATTAAGGCAGAAGACCTCGAAATGGTGGAAGCCGTGGTCCGGAATGATTCCAACATGATTGGCCGCAGCGCCCAATCACTGAACCTCCTCAGCCGCTACGGCCTGCGCCTTCTGGCTGTGGCCCGGGATGGGCAGCGGCTGAACCAGCCTCTGTCCAAGATGACCTTCAGGACCGGCGATGTCCTCCTGCTCCAGGGCAGTAACGACCAGGTTCGGGAAGGGCTGCAGACACTGGGATGCCTCCCTCTGGCCAAGCGGGACATCGGGTTCAACCAACCCCGTAAGCTCGTGTTGTCCACCCTCCTTTTCGGTACCGCCATTACGGCTACCGTTGCCGGTTTTTTGCCTGCCCAAGTCGCCTTTCTTGCCACGGCTCTGGCGATGATTCTGACTGGCATCCTGCACCTGAGGGATGCCTATGATGCGATTGACTGGCCCATCATCATCCTACTTGGGGCCATGATTCCAGTCGGGGGAGCCTTGGAAAGCACCGGAGGTGCTCAGGCCCTGGCCGACGGCCTCCTTTATCTGGGAGCATCCTGGCCCCCGGTCATCACGCTCTGCGCCCTGTTTCTGGTTACGATGTTTCTCTCCGACATCATCAATAATGCTGCGGCCACTGTACTCATGGCTCCGATTGCCATCGGGCTGGCCGAAGGGCTGAGCGTTGCCGCCGAACCCTTCCTGATGGCCGTCGCCATCGCCGCCTCCTGTGCTTTCCTGACCCCCATCGGCCACCAGTCCAACACCCTGGTCCTGGGGCCGGGAGGCTACCGTTTCGGTGACTACTGGAGGCTCGGCCTGCCTCTGGAAATCATCATTTTCGTTTTGGCTATTCCGCTTCTGCTTTATTTCTGGCCGCTTTGACCAAGGGGCGGGGGTGACCCCACCCCCGGTACGGTAATAGCCCACCCGGTGCGGCGTGAGAGCACGCCGCCTCCGAGTTTTCTTCCTCTCACCCCCGCAACCCTTCAGGATTACCCACGCTGACAGTCTCCGTGGCGAGGGACTTCCGTTTCCGCAGACAAATCAGCAGACCACTGAGCAACCCCAGCGCCAAGCCCCACACCGCCGGTTCCGGAACGACATGGATTTGAATATCATCCAGGCGGTAGCTACCGGATCCACCGGTGTGCTCCCATTTCAGCCATAAAGATTCCGTCGAAGGCAAGCCCTCCAAGGGGCCAATGAAACGCCAGTTCGCCGTCCCGCTTCCCGTCGGCTGCACTGGCAGCACAATGGTGGAAAAACTATCTCCATCCACACTGTAACTGAAAACCAGATCCGTCATGTCAAGTGCGGTGAGGCTCTTGTAGGCTCCAAACCCGATCCGGAGATCTCCGGCAGAAAACGACGACGTATTCAGACCCTCAACCTGGAAGTACTGACCGGAACCAAGGAAGACATTCGCCTCCCCTGACGTCGTTTCATAGCCCGAGGAAGAAGTGGTTCCACGGATATCCCCGGTTCCACTGTAAGCGAGGATTTCGTTGTCAAAGCTGTGGGCCGCAATGGAAGTATTCGAAGACACCGTCCCGAAACTTTCCGAATAGAACAAGACCTCCTCTCCAAACAAAGACACTCCCGGCAGGGAGAGCAGCATGAACGATACCATCGATGTTAAGGACATTGTTGATTTTTTCATAGTATTTTGTGATCGAAATATGATTTAAAATACTTGTTTAGTGACAATGGCAAATCAAAAAGTGAGGGAGATCGATATTTTTATAAACCTCCCATTTGGGGAAGCTGATGACCGGTCTGCGGAAACAAGCATCGGCTGATCGTGTGGATCAATTATAATTTCAGCGCGATATATGTCCGTTCCTGGGTACGCACAATCTTCCTGTAAACGAGGCTTTACATATCAATACATCCGTATATGTTGATCCATCAATGAAACATCCACAATCCATTTCCACTTTACTCCAGAGGAAATCACCGGTCTTTTCGGTTGAATTTTTCCCACCTAAGACAGAGGAGGGAGCCCGGCAGA
>CAZCJJ010000066.1:0-17319 GCA_964499045.1 uncultured Opitutales bacterium
GTTGATATTATCCATATCTTTGCTAACCATCAAAGAAGATCATCATGTCACCGCTCCCAACGCACAGAATCGAAGAACTCGAAGCCGAAAACAAACCATCAATACGACTCTGCTGCCGGCTGTGTAAATGCATCAATCCGGAGATATTCCCCTTAGCGGCGGAGGCGACGCCAGAAAATCAAGCCCAACCCCAAAACACCTACGAACAGGGCATAGTGCGAAGGCTCAGGAATGCTAGTAAAACTGACGTTGTCAATGAATAGCTGAGTGTTTGTACTCGCGTTAGCACCACTCAGAAACAGCAAGCGATCAACATTGGAACCATTCCTTAAGTCAAAAACCGTTTCACCTGCAATTGAAATGGCTACCTCATTGATCCACAATGAGTACTCGCCATTACTGAACTCCACACGGTAGTGGAAAACAGTGTCGGCCTGAGGGAAATCACTTACAGTACCAGAACCGGCACCATCCGAAACGACTAGCTGGGTGGTAGTATTAGCCCCCAGAGAAACACGTAAGTTAGATGTTGTTCCCTCGTAAAGGTACATACGCCAAGTACCAAAAGCCCCTGAGGGAACATAAGCATCAAAAGTCAATATTCCATTCGTAACGGTCTCCCCGAAAGCCCAAGTAACACGAGGTGTTTCGTCAACTGCATCATTCCAAATCAAAAGGCTTTGGTT
Organism: uncultured Opitutales bacterium; assembly: GCA_964499045.1. Lineage (GTDB taxonomy): Bacteria > Verrucomicrobiota > Verrucomicrobiia > Opitutales > CAZCJJ01 > CAZCJJ01. The sequence goes on from CAZCJJ010000066.1 coordinate 687, forward strand.
TCCTTCAGGGCCGAAAGGATCACTTGGAGTGGTTGTTGTGCCATCCACAACAAAAACTGTTCCGTAATTATTGAAAAAAGGCGGGGTGGCAGGAAGCTGTCCCGGTGTGTCGCTCTGGAAATCATTAGAGAAAGTGAAGGCCGAGGCATTCAACGTGATCAGAGCAGAGGTTAGGTATAGACTGATGTGTTTTATTTTCATAGTAGGATTGTCATTGTGTTGGTTGATGTTTCGGTACTGGATCTATGAAGTTCCATTTCACCGGAGATTAACATGTTTTCATCGTGAGATAAATAGACATTTCATTGATTAGTATGCACAATTCGATGAAATCTAGAAACTGATATGATTGCCTTGCTCGTCATAGCCATGTTGAAGAGGAACGTAACGGAGTTGTTTGATATCCTCCGGTGCCAGAGAGCGCACATGTCCATCGGCGAAAAGGAAATTGGCCCGCCCCTTATGCCTTAGTTGTACCTTACTGTTGGCTCCGGGCTGGTTACGAATAAGGTAGATCTGTTTGCCATGTGTGGCAGACCAGCTATCGGCCAGAAACCAGTATTCCGAGGGGTGCTCAATTCGATTAAGGTGTACCGCTCTTGAATCACGGGATAGAGGTTTGCCATCCTGATCCACAGGCAAATGACTAACGTCGTCATCTTCATGCCTTGGATAAGCTCCATAGACGAAGGCAGGGCTATTATCATAACTGTAGGGGGCAGCCGAAGGACATAGCAACACATGGCGATTTCTGCCAATGTAATCGGTATTAAATCCGGCCACTTGCCCCATGAGGTAGTTACTGAAACGAGCAACAGGAGGATATGTGTGCATATAAACGACACCCTCATTCTCGAGCGCAAAAAAGGAAAAATAACCGCCAAGGTTTCTCAGATTGCTCAAACATTTGGAACTCTCCGCAGTTGCCAATGTTGAGCGGATAACAGAATAGACAATAGTGGCCAGAATGCCGATTATGGCAATAACTGCCAACAACTCAATAAGGCCCAATCCCTTCCGGCTGTCGCACTTGCTCCTCCCGGAAATGAAGATCCTTCCAGATGTAGATTTCATATCTCCGTAATGATTATAGTTCATTCTGAAATGCCGTGATTCGAGATTAAGAGGTTACAATCAGCAATAAAGCAGACGGGCGAACTTTAGCATAAGCAGGCTTGGAAATCCATGCATAATTGAGAAAAAACGATGCATTTTTCACTGAATCAGCTAAAAAATATTAGAATGGGCGGGGAACAATTGGACCGGGAATGGGATCAACTTGACGTGGGAATCATCAGCCTCTTTCACTCTACTTCCGCTCCAGACATTATCTGGTCAACCACGCATTTGAGGATGAATGACTCAGCCCTGCCATCGAGAAATCCTGGGCGCTGGGAATGCTGGTTGGCATACCAAACCTCATATCCGCCTTGAGGGATTTGTTCTGCGACTGGAATATAGGCAATCAACCTATTCGCATAACCAACCGGGATCACCGCACTAAACCTTCCTCTGGATAAGCTCCTGATTTTCTTACTGTAATCAACGTTAATTTCACCCGATAAGAAAACCATGGCCAGTGAAGTGCCCAGAGTTGCCGTTTGCACTTCAAATGGCAATGGAGCTGGCTCCGGGGCTTCCTCACCCAGGTAAGGATTGTGTTCGGCCCACTTATTACTTACTGCGAGGTCACTTTCCCTGAAATGTTGGTGCAACTCACGGCTGGGACGAATTAATGGCAAATGAATTTGATCAAACTTCACAGACAAAGGACCTTCAACCTGAAGAGGGTCACTCGATTCCACCAGGTACTTTATGGAATTAGCCATACTAATGGCAACTTCATCTATTTCTCCAGAATCTGCCTGACGAAACGATTTTCCGTCTTCACTGACAAAAAAAGGTTTCACATCGCCAGCAAATCCCTGAAGAAAGCCCGTGGGCACCTCTGGAAAATGCTCTTTGAGTCTCTGAAACGTGTATCCCACATAATCGCCACCAATTTTCAGAGTTTGGCGGCTGGTCGGGTGACATGCGTAAGAAAAAAAGATCCCCTTCAGCGAACCATCTTCAACACGGCGAAACGAAAGTGCCGAAAGTGTTTCATCTACCCACGCATCCGGATTCGGCCCCCAACTTGCCATCCCCGAAGGGTCAATCTGGCGACGACTGATTGCCAATGGAAACTGAGTCATGGCAAAATAAACATACGAAGGTTCTTTCGTGGAAATGGATTTCTGCGCACAATCGACCAACTGTTGCATAGCCCAATTAAAATACTCCGGATCAATGGGCCCCTTAACAACCTCGTCGCGCACTCGAAAAACAGGCCCGGCATGGGTATGCGTGACGCAGAGTATGATGTTATTTTTCGGAATGCCTGTAGCTTCACTAATGCGTTCTTTAACGGGGTGACTCTTTTCGGCAAAGCTAATCCACTCCACTGAAAGCAGCAAAAAAGACTCACCTGATGTATCTTCCAAATACAAGGCGGTTGCCTTCAAAGGCAATTCAATGTCAGTAGAAGGTTCTGTTAGAGCTACAAAACCAGCCAGTTTAATCCCCACCGGAGGAGTTACATCAGCTTCAGCCAAACCTATATTATAATAGCTTTCTTTATTCATATTTCTCTGATTTCGGTGTTTTGAGCTTTCTGCTGTTAAGGCACTTATACTAAAGCAGCAAAGCAAAGTCGCCATCATTAATGGTATTCTGTTACTTATAATAAATTTAACCAATAAATGCCTGCACTATTCGCTGGTTTCAAAAAAGCCTTGTTGAGAAAACGCTTAGCCTAAACCGTGGTCTTGCATCCTTTCCGGTTAAACTGCGGAAACCACGTTCAGTAGTCAAACTCCCCAGCGTATGATAAAGTTTTTCTTCACCGGGTCAAGTATCCGATGCTTAAGGACAGGCCCATTTGTGGATGGGATCAGCATAGTCAGAGTAATCGACATGTGAACATCGGTTCCAAGCTGACCCGATACCGTATTTTTTCCGATTCTCCACGAACACAATTCCATACCAGAAGAAAAGTTGACGTTGGTTCCGAGTAGCACGGGTCCTGGGGTATCTGCGCCGCAAAGCCGGATGAGACGCGTTCCGTGAGCGGGAATTTTTAAGCTGATGAGGTCTCCTGCATCAAAGCGCCCAAGATAGCGTTGTCCGTGAAGTTCGAAAGCATGAAATTGTTGACCATGGGGCAATCCAGGGACCTCTGAAATCCGGAATTCAAGGAGTTTCTCGGTGTCACCAGCCCAGTTGGCCATACTAACGATTACCCACGGATCAAGCCCGTTTTCTGGTTCTGGAAACGCGGTTGAAAACAATTCCGGGAGATAGCCTGTCCACTCGGGGAAATAACGGGCAGGAGGCGCATATTGTGGAATGACATGGCGGTAAAGGTTTTTACGGTCAGCGTCGATGTCACGGATTTTTTCGGAGACACATACAATCCCCCCGCCAAGGAACTGGTTAACCACAGTGGAAAAGGCTTCTTCGTCGTTGAATGTTCCCATACTAAGATGGCGCATGGCGTCGTTGCCGAGCCATCCTTCAGTTCTCCTCCTTAATTGAAGAGCATCGGGGTCGGTGTGCCAGAGAGGGTTATAGAAATTGCGCGCAATATTCTGCTTCATTCTGATAACATAATTCTGAAAACGCGTTTTACCCCCATCCCAGTGCCCCCTAACATCCATACCGGATCGATTGCTATCAACCAGACCTGCTGAACCTTCAAAGAGACCGCCGCAAGCAGAGATATAGGCATCGGGACCAAGGGCCTCCCGTATTATTTCCAAGCCATATCGACAAGCTTCAGCACAGTTGCGCCCTGGCTTTGCAAAGATCGCGTCTGCACGCAACAAGGCCCTAAGCCAGTCCAATTTGTGATATCCATAGCCCCATTTTTTCAAACGTACGAATGTATCCGTCAAATAGCCCTTGGCAGAATCGGCAAAAGGATCTAAAACAAAACAATCTCTTCCCTCTGCCGTAAACACACAAGGGTTTCCACTTCTATTACGCAAGATCAGCTCCGGCTGTTCCTTCACTCTCACGGATGAGGGATCCAACACGAATGGACAGGTCCAAATTCCGGGAATCATACCTGATTGACGGATTTTGCCTGCAACATCCTCCATTCCAGAAGGAAACCGATCTATCCGTGCATTCCAATCACCGAAGGTGTCCATCCACCCATTATCGATTTGAAACACATCGAAGGGAACTTGCCCCCCTCGCAAATTTACCAGGTTTTCATGCAAATCAGCTTCTGTAAACTCTGGTCCGTAAAAATACCAACTACAAAACACTGCCGGCTTTTTTTTGCTGGCTCCATTGACTCCATAGACAAGAGCAACACGTTCCGCGTGAGCATCCAACAGGTCCCTTGCGGTTCGTCCTGCTTGCATAACGCAGGTATGCGTCACTCGTGACTCCCCCGGATAAACGCTTACACCTCCAAATTCTGCCGAGGCGCTTAACTCATTTAACAACCTACGGTCCTCAGAAGTCACAACACGGATGTTATTAAGGTGCAAACTCTGTCCGCTAAAACCGATAAAAAATGCCTTATGCGTATCCTCCATTGTCCTCTCCACCACAATCCCGGGATCAGCATTGAATATACACGGAAGCTTATCGGAATCGGCCTGACTCCCAACCTGTACCCCATAACCGGCAACAATCTCTGATGAATCAAAACAGGCATCCTCCATACAATGGTCTGAAACCCCGGGATCAAAGATCCCAGCGATATCATTCTTCTGCCTAGCCAACCGGAATACCTTCCAGCCTTCAATCAATTGGCTGCCAAACAAGGCTTGTGTTGAGAACACCACAATACGCTGTAAAGCGACATGCGAGGAACTTCCGTTATGGAAAGCGACCTGGACTCCCAAGCCACCGGGCAAGGGGGTCAAAGTACGCTGCACTTCCATCCCGTTCAATACGGCCCTGCCATCGGCATCAAAGTCCTGAAAGACAAGAGACGATCCCTCTACCTCCAGCAGCACTGTAAACGCATTGCTTTGAACCGGAAGATCAGCATTATAGAGGTATTCATCATCTCTGCCAAGCTTCAAAAACGGTTTATTGTCGTGTGAACTATTCTTAATTTTCATAATGCCAATGTTGGGTAAATCAAAGGTTACCCTCATTAATCTACAACCAAATCAATTCGGATTCTGAATGGGCAATGATAACGTTGTCCCCTCTTCTGTCTGATTGCCCTCCATTCTTCCTAAACGAACAGCATTTAATCCCGAAATTTTGCCTGAAAAATGACAGTTGATGAAATTCACCACACTCCCCTCCCGGATGGAGAAAGTGGCATTATTAAGCGATGCTTCGTTGAATGTTAACTCCTGCGCCGACGAATGAACCGATCCGATGGGACCGGTATTATTGATTTCAATTGTCCTATAAGCGGGCGGATCCACATTAATAGAGAATCGTCCGGGATTCTCCATTCCCACATTGTCTATAATCAACCGGTCGGGACCCCGGACATCATAGACATAATTGAAGTCTTGATCGATTCTATGCCTAAATAGGGAAACATCACCCCGATTACCAGTCACCATTATATTATTTAGTACGATTTCGCCATAGAGATCGGCAACATCAGGCCTGGCATCAAATATTCCGATTCTAGCCGTTTCAATAATACAGTCTTCGATTGTTATGTTGACTCCGGCGAAACCAAATGCCGACACTGAATGAAATCCCCATGACTGCAAGTCGGCGGCGGGTGTCATATAGCCGGGAATATAAGTGCTTAGCGTGGTAATAACGGCATTCCTGATTTCATAATTCCTGCCATAGTGATCATGAATGACATTATATAAACCACCGTCTATGATGACCGTATTGGCATGGCGGCCATCAAGGCCTTTCCGGCTGTTTTCCGAAACGCAATTGTTGTAGCGCATATTCGCTACCGTGCTATTGAGTATGTTATACCCGAGGCCATGAGCAGTTGCTCCCGAAAAATAGCAATCATTAAACTCAATATTAGCGACTCCTGTAGTTCTGAGCATACCAGTCAGGGAAGCCTCACGATCCTCCACCGTAAGTTCCATTGAATTAAAAACCATATTGCTTCTGGAAACAGACACATGGGTCGAGGGAATCCGCATGGTTTCTCCTGTGTTATCTTTAAGGCGAGCTGTCACACGCAGCCCGTCAACATACCGCGGTGCATCCTCCGGGCGGTACCTAACCGACATCACTACCCTGATCCAGACGCAAATGCTGTCCGGTTGTCCATTATCATAGGCAATATCCTGTGTCGTAGTTCGCGCACCCGCAAGAGGACGGACAGGACCTATATCAGCCTTGCCAAAGTGTCTGTGCCTGAATGTCGCCCCTTCTCCCGAAGGCCAGGTTGCCTTGAATAGTTCTCCGTTTAAGGTACAATAGTCACCCTTTTCATATATTCGGTCCCGACTCCATTCCTCGACATTGGGCGGCGGCAACGGATAATCGAAGGCAAATTCGGGAAAAACATCACCGGATTCCGAGACAATTTGTACGATGTCATTCCTCGTATAAAACTCATCGCCCTTATTATTGTTTCTTGATTTAAAATAATCGGATGAATGGAAGCGTAGCGTTCCTCCCTTTTTTAGATTCATACTCCCTGATCTATTTGCCAGAGGAAGGTTTTCGAATATCGCAAGCTTCAAGTCCCCTTCGCAGATGCCATAGAAGGGAGCAGGATCAAGCAATATATCATCATGATCAGAACTAAAAATAATATAGGCATCATTCTTCTGCTGATGGGTGTGTACAAAAGTCGATAAGCTAAAATGCGTCTGTTCGTCATCAATTTCGATTTCCTTTATCCAAAGTCCCTCATTTTCAACGTTACAACGTATGACAATGGTTTCTTTAAAAAGGTAATTTCCCTCCGGCACTCTGAGGATTTGGCCCCTGGCTTTAAGTGCAAAGTCTGCCGCCTTTTGCAATGCACGTGAATCATCTGTCCTACCATCTCCCGTGGCTCCAAACCACTGGGGATACACGTAGTCATTGATGATATATCCATCCAAAGTGCCTTCTCCCTGGAAAATGTGCTCAACGCCAGCATCGAGAGAACCATTTATATGAACAACACTTCCCGGAGCGATCTCCAAGGATCCCCCTTGACGGAAAGCAAGAGTGACCGTCTCCGGAAACGTGAAATTGCCAATTAGAAAAGGATCGGTGCTTATCTCCAGCACACACCGCCTACCCCCGGCAGAGTCCAAGGCTTTAGCCAATGCAACTTCGTCTACCTGTTTCCCGTCCTTGAGAAAACTATCCATTTCCAAACGAACCGCTTCCTCGTGCCCTGCGCTTTCGTTAATGTCAGGTTCCGGTTGTCCCGAGAGGAGATTCATTCCCGGAAGGATGGTCGCTATCAAAATTGCGAATATTCGATTAATGATTTTCATTATTATTAAGGTATATGAGCAGCGGCCTTCGTCCTGTAATGCTCGGATTGCTCCATAACATTGTTTGCCACTTCCTGCAAATTCGTTATCATAAAATCCAAATCTTCATTGGAGTAACTGACACCAATGGCCATGGTAACGTACTTTGCGACAATAGACTGGGTTTTCGGAAAATCATCTGGCCGGAAGCCCTCTGCCGGCCAGGTGGAAAAATGCTTTTTGGGAGAAAAGGCATCATGAAATGCCGTCCCCTCCCTGCAATACTCTCCCTGATAGTGAGGGTACGTTCCGGTCAACCGGGCACATGGAACTCCCCTTTCTTCCATTTCCAACCTGAAAGACTTTGCTTTGTCCTCATTCGGCAAGCGTATATACACAGCATACCCACTATCTCCACTCCTGTCGACAACCGGTCTGACAGAGAGCGCTGGTATATCTGAGATTGCATTGCATAAACGCTCAAAATGCGGACGACATGCCCTCTGAACAAGTGGCAACTTTCGGAATTGCGCCAATGCCACCGCCGCCGTTAATTCACTCATCCTGTACTGTCCCCCCGAAAATTCCTTTGCTTGGGAGGGGCTGATTGTCTCATGATAAGGACGATACTTGCCCAAGTCATGGAAGCGCACCGCCCTCTCATATAACATGCTGTCTTTGGTCGCAAAAAGCCCGCCTTCCCCGCTGGTGATGATTTTTTGATGTTGAAAACTGAAAATGGCCGCATCCCCGAAAGTCCCCACTTTTTGCCCATGGCAGGTGGCCCCCAGGCTTTGGGCACAGTCTTCAAGGACAAGTAAGTTATGGTGGCGTGCCAACTGCATTATTGCTTCCATGTCGGCACTCGCCCCTTGAAAGTGAATAACCATAACCGCCTTGGTCCTCGGAGTTACCAATCGTTCAATCTCAGTAGGATCCAAGCAGAAGCTTTCATCAATTTCGCCCATCACCGGAAGTGCTCCGGTTCGAACAACACTCATATAGCAAGAGCACCAACTCCATGCAGGTATAATCACCTCATCCCCCGGACCGATTCCCATACTGGTCAAAGCAACTTCAAGGGCGGCTGTACCACTGGTAACGCCAAGACAATAATGACCTCCCAGCCATTTGGAAAATTCCGCTTCCAGAGTCGCAGCCATCATAGGCTTTTGACCATCCGGCCCCGCATAATAACGGTTAAGTGTCTTGGCTTGGATAACCTCCTGCAGGAGACGCATTTCTTCGTCTCCAAGCAATAAGGACCCAAGTCTGGCATCGGGTAACTTGTGCAAAGATTTTGGCAATAAAATAGACATATGCTTTATGTGATGATGCCTATTGTCTCACAACCTTGCCTCCCAGGGTATAGCCAAATCAGCGATTCTTTTGCACTAAGCGAGTGCTCAATTTCGGCCTGCATACATCCATGGATGATTACTACCGTATAAGAACTACATACCTACTTGACTCCCGGAAGACGGAAGCTGAAAATCTCACTGCCGGAAGAAAAATACAAACGCCCCCCCCGTTCGACAAAGCCCACCTCAAATACCCGGTCCGTGGAATATGCCATTTCTTTCCATGAAAAGGTAATGGGATCTACTTGGAGTATGTGCTGTCGCAGCAGAATATAAAGCATCCCATCGGATGCGAAATGCAACATACGAGATGACTGTGGCGCAGCTGGATTCCCATAAGCACTCAGGTCAATTAAATGCAAAACCTGACCCGAATCTGGATCCAATACGAATAAACGCGTATTGGCAGAGCCTGACAGGTAACGACTAAATCCAAAGACAAGCCCGGAGGGTGAGACCGCAAGATCGGCAATTTCCGTTGCGCCCGGGACAGGATTCCAAGTGGCCACACGTTGCAGTTGTGGCCAGCTCAGAATATAAACCTCTGCTTCACCTCCCGGAGAGACCCCTCCCGTGGCGGCTCGTGTAGTGGTCCCCACGATGATCCGCCCATCCGGCAATTCTGCCATCGACATCGGGGCGTGATCTTCAATCAGGTCATTGCGATTGAGTACAACCTCATCCCCCGTCAGCGTGTTGTATATCAGGATTCCACCTCCTGCGGTTGACCTGGCCGCAATCCCCCCCATGAGCACATGAACCCCGTCCGAGTGCGCCAGCATGGTATAGGGGCGACCGTAAAGCTGCACCGCCTCTCCGTAGCCATGCAGGAGAAGTGGATTGGACGAGCTGGTGATGGCACGGTCGTCCCACGGTTTTCCGGGATCGTACTCAATCAAGGAACCGGAGCTGTAAACAGCGCCATAGATTTTCCCTCCTTGATGAACCATCACATTAATGTGTCCTCCGTGGTCCATAAGCCCCCAGTCCTCGGTCAGGTTCTCTTCCGGAATATGGCGAAAAAAGCGCAAAGGGATGCCCGTTGATCCATAGAGTACATCATCATCACCCACCGCTATAGAATAAATGCGCACACCTGGGGAATCATACGTAAAATTAATATCCCAAGTTTCACTGGTTGAAGGATCCAGAATCACAGCATGGCGGTTTCCTACACTAATACTATCCAGCCTCAACCCATTGGAAAAGAGTGTTGGCGAGGTATTGCCGTTACTCCAACTGCTCCTGGTTCCTCCGGGGGCAGCAACTGGTGTTGCCGCCCCTGCAAACAACTGAAACCACTCCCGCTCACTGCCGTCAATCAGCGCACAGTAAACCTTTCCATCCGAACTACGATAGATATCAACTGAACTCACATAACCAATAGCATCACGCTGAGCCTCGGTCAGTAAAGGACGTATCTCCTCTGTCTGTGGATTAAACCCGACAATATTGCCTTGGGTAAATGAAATGCCGGCATAAACCCAACCTTGGCTGTCGCAAGCCAGATATGGGTACTGAGCCCAAGCCTCATTTCCCAAATAACCATGGCTGGTGAGTTGCCTGGTCTGCGGATCAAATGATAAAATTTCAGCAGAGGGCGTCATTGCAAGATAGATCTTACCGTCACTGGTCTCAGTGAAGCCATTGGCAACTCCCGGGCCAATGGGTGCGGAGAATGTCCACTCGCGTTGAGTAATATCAAACTCCATAAAGGTACTGCCAATAACGTTATAAAAGCAGTTCCCGTCACTGACCCAAATGTTGTAGGCTCCGGTACCTTGGTTGTGGCTGGGCTCGTATGTCTCAGTCTCTCCCGTGTAGGGATTAATAAGCAGCAAATTTTTTATGCGATCACTCCCGGTGCCGGCCCATAGTTTGAGGAGTATCAACGGATTTCCATAGTCATCCTGGACTGTCCTCACACCGTTCCATGCAGCCTGCCCTGAGGGTGCGGCCACGCCATGATTGGTGAATAAGACCTCTTCGGACGCGATGAGCAAGCTGTCGATATAGGCGGTTTTGTCTCCGGATTCGTTCAGGTTGCGGGCCTGGAAGCGGGCAAAGTGGGGCAGTTGCGTGTCGGTGAAGGTGAGGTCGTGGAAGATGAGGCAGCCGTTAAGGGTGAGGCTCCAGGTTTTTTGGCTATAGTCGAGGTGGATGGTGTAGTCCTGCCAGTCGTCAGGCGGGGTCTGCTCCGAAATGAGCCATCCTCCAGTGGCTGCGTCCCATGCGCTGAGGCGGCGCTCGGGGTCGAGCATGAAGGCGGCTGCGATGGGCCTGTCGAGGGTTTCGGGTTCGGGCAGGGTGCCAGCGGAGAGCCGGGCGCTGAAGGAGACCCAGACTTCGGAATGTCCGTCCCAACCGAAGTACTGGCGGGCATAGGCGCCTTCGACGGTGAGAGCGAGGGACTGGAGACCATCGGCGGCATCACTGTCGGTCACGGTGGCCCCCTGACCCTCCCAGCCCTGCTGGCCGTCGAGGGTCCCGATCTGGTAGTCTTCGTGGGTCTCGAAGCCGCTGCCCCACTCGTAAACCCCGTCACCAGTGGGCAGGGCCGGGGCAAAGGTGTCCGCAACGAGGGGGTCGAGTCCTAAGAGCACTTCGGCCATGTCGCTCATACCATCGCCGTCGGTGTCTGGGTTATAGGGGTCCGTGCCGAGGGCACGTTCGGTGGCGTTGTCGAGGCCGTCGCCGTCGAAATCAAAGCCAGCGGGTTCTTCGGTTGCGATGAGCAAGCTGTCGATGTAGGCGGTTTCGTCCCCGGGTTCGTTTATTTTGCGGGCCTGGAAGCGGGCAAAGTGGGGCAGTTGCGTGTCGGTGAAGGTGAGATCGCGGAAGATGATGCCGCCGTTGAGGATGAGGCTCCAGGTTTTTTGGTTATAATCGAGGTGGATGGTGTAGTCCTGCCAGTCGTCGGGCAGTGGCTGCTCCCAGGTAAGCCATCCGCCAGTGGCCGCGTCCCATGCGCTGAGGCGGCGCTGGCCGTCGAGCATGAAGGCGGCTGCGATGGGCTGGTCGAGGGTTTCGGGTGCGGGCAGAGTGCTGAAGGAGAAACGCCGGGTGCGGAGCCAGGCGCGGAAGGAGACCCAGACCTCGGGGTGTCCTTCCCAGCCGAAGTACTGGCGGGCATAGGTGCCTTCGCCGGTGAGAGCGAGGGACTGGAGACCATCGGCGGCATCACTGTCAGTCACGGTGGCCCCCTGCCCTTCCCAGCCCTGCTGGCCGTCGAGGGTCCCGATCTGGTAGCCTTCGTGGGTCTCGAAGCCGCTGCCCCACTCGTAAACCCCATCACCAGTGGGCAGGGCCGGGGTAAAGGTGTCCGCCACGAGGGGGTCAAATCCTAAGAGCACTTCGGCTAGGTCGCTCATGCCGTCGCCGTCGGTGTCGGGGTTGGTGGGGTCGGTGCCGAGAAGGTATTCCCAGCCGTCATGCATGCCGTCGCCGTCGGTGTCCGGGTTGGTGGGGTCGGTGCCAAGAAGGTATTCAAGAATGTTGGGTAAGTCGTCGTCGTCGGGATCGCCGTAGCGATCGTAGGTGTTGGTGTTGAGGCCATGGGCGATTTTCCAGGCGTCGGGCAGGCCGTCCTCGCTGCTGTCCGCGAAGATCGGGTTTTGCAGGCCCGCGTAAAAGAAGTCAAATAGGGCCGGGGCCAGTCCTCCCCCGCGCACGCGGATACGACTGAAGACCATAGGGCTGTGTTCGATGAAGCCGAGGTCGTAGGCCACGAGTGTGTCGTCGAGGTAGAAGTCCCAGGTTTTGGCCGCGTAGTCAAGGCGGTAGGTCAGGCGCACCCAGTCTTCCGCAGTGCCGTCCTCCAGCGGAATGGCCAGCGGCACGCTGAGCCATTCGCCGCCGCCGAGGCCGTCGCCATCCACCACATGGAAGCGGCCTTGCGTCGGGCTGCTCTCCACAAAGGTGGTCAGCACGGTGCTACCCCCAGGAGCCTGCGCGGGCAGGCTTTGGGATTCGCCTGCGGCGGGCTTCAGGTAAAAATCGACATAGCTGATGCCGTTGGGGTTGCCGCCGGTAAAGTGGCCACTGAGCCAGCCGATGATGCTACCTGCGGGGAAACGCACCGACCATAAAGCGGAGGCTGAATCGGCGTCGGTGATTTGCACGGTGAAGCTGCTCGTACTCCAGGGGCCGAGTGCCGGGGCTTCTCCCAGCGTGTAGCCATCAGCAGCCTCGAAGTCGGTATCGTAGGGCAATGTGATCTGAGCCTGAACCGGTGCAACAAGCAGAGCGGACACAAGTGCCAGCAAGGAGAGTAACTTAGGTGGTGCCGGATGTTTACGGTGTACTTGAGTAATAAACAGCGATAACGCTTTAGCTATGAGGCTTTGGGGCGAAGATGGGGACATGGTGTGCTCCTGTTGGGGTGAGGGAAAAACAGGAGGCCGCGTTAGCGTGCCCGCGGAAAGTAGCGGGTGGCCAGACGGTCAGCCCAGCCACCTGGGCGCCGTTTGCCCATTAGCATCAGCAGCGAGGTCAGCAGGACAAAGATACCCACAGCGGACAGCTCGATCAAGGTGCCGCCCGCAGGCTCATCTGCCATGGTTGTGGCCGTGAGGGCCAGAAAAGTTGCCAAAGTGAGGAGAGTTTTCATAATAGATAATGATCATTTTCGGGTTGATGTTCTGTGGAATCTAATTCCACAATAGAATAACATATTTTTATCGAAGTTAAATGTACTTTTCGATAATAGATTTGCATAAATCAACACCATAAGGCTGGAGGGTGAAAACTTCGGTTATCTTTTCAATGCCAACTCAATCAGACCCAATCTCATCCGGATGCGGCCCCGGCTTCTCCCGGATGTAACGCTATCTCCGTAATAATTAAAGTTCATTGTGAAATACCATGACTCGGGGCTAAACACTCAAATATAGCAAACATGTGAATTTTAGCATGAGCGGGCTTGGAAATCTATGGATAGTTCATGGAAATGTTTGCCTTTTTCGCTGAATCATCAGGAAATCGGGACATGGGCAAAAAATACGTGGATCAGGAATGGGATCGGCTTGACGTGGAAATCACCCGTTCAGGGCGAAGCATCTGGAGCAAAGGTCATGTATTGCAACCAGAATGGTTTCTAAACGCAGTGTGCGATTTTACCATCTGGTTTTTCTTTCAGGGGAAAGGGTCCTTAATTGACCATTCAGGGAAAACGCACGAATTAAATGCCGGAACCTGCCTTTGCATGGTGCCGGGGGTTCAATACACGGCAATACAGGGCGATGAGGAGCAAATGCTGGGGGACGCATTTATTCATGCCAATTTTTATTATGACGGACGGGGTCCCATCCCGAAATCCCAATGGCCGGAAATGCCAGCTATGCTGGAGGTAATTAACATTAACTTCTACGACCAAATAACCCGCCGCATCGTGGAAATCACCAGCCGCTTGGTTCGCAGCGGGAGACTCATTAAACCAGAACAAAAACGGGAGGCTTCCTATTTGTTTAAATCCATGCTTATTAATCTACAACAGTACCATGAGGAGCAGAAGAGCAGGCGCAAACGGGGTATCAGCTTGCATCATGAAAAGAAAGTCACAGAGACACTTGCCGCTCTTTATGAAGATCCTCTCCGTTTTCGCAGTGTTGAAGAGATGGCCCATTTTTGCGGCTACAGTACCAGCCACTTTCGCTCGATTTGCCAGGCAGTAGCCGGTTCCAACCCAAGTGATATTATTATCCAGACCCGTATCGAACGGGCCAAAGCCATGCTCCGCTATTCAGACACATCAATCAGCATGATTGCTGAAGCACTGGGCTACGAAAGCGTTTTCTATTTCTCCCGCCAATTCCGGTCAGTCACAGGTCAAACAGCCACCCAATATCGTGATATAAGTCAATGACATAAAAGGATCGGATATCTGAGATGGGATATCGTGACAGAGGACTCGTCCGGAGCGGGGAGAGAGGATAGAGCGCGGGCATCCGGTCCGCATACTTGGGAAATCGCGGGCAAGATGCCCGCGCTCCTGTGGGCTTCCGACTTTGCCGAATATGGTATATTCTAGGCAAAAAGTTTAGTCACTCTAGCCTGGAATATTCACGAAGCCCAGAAGCGATGAAGCGCACTTGTGCGTCGTAGCCTTGGCGTAGTCGCAAGGCGCGCCCCGAATCCGCGCGGAAGTGAGCCTGCCCCGAAAAGTGGGAGACACCATGCGCTAAAAATGCTATGAGAAACGAAATGAAACAAACAGAAAGACGGCAATTCAGTGCCGAGTTTAAGGAGGATGCGGTGAATCTCATTCTGGGAGGGCGCAGTGTCCGTGGAGTAGCGCGTGATTTGGATATCAACGTGTCGACTTTGAACCGTTGGCGTCGGCAGTATCTGGGAGAGATGGACGGGCGTCATGAAGGACCCGGGCAAAGTCCCAGTGAGATGGCGGCGGAAATCAAGCAGCTTCGCAAGGAGTTGGCTCATGAGCGTGAGGTGACGACGATTCTAAAAAAACGATCAAGTACGTCAGTTGAGTCGACTGGAGAAGTTGGAGATGATACAAGCAAATGAAAGTGAGCATTCGGTGAAGGTTCTGTGCGAGGCATGCGGGATCGGGGACAGCAGCTACTATCGGTGGAAACAAAACGGAGGGAAGACGGCCCGCGCCCGCAAGGATGCGGAGTTGTCGGTTGCCATTGTTCAAAGCTGGGAAGGGAGCCGCCGCAACTATGGAAGTCCCCGGATCGAACAGGACTTGCGCAAGCATGATATCCGCACGAGCCGCAAGCGGGTGGCCCGGTTGATGAATGAGGCAGGCATCCAAGGGCGGTATAATCATCGCAAGAAGCCGTTGGCAACGGATTCGAGGCATGGGCATCGAATCAGTGAAAACAAGCTCAAGGAGACCCCGTTTCCGAGGGGACTGCGTCAAGTCATCGTAACGGATACGACCTACGTGTGGACGGATCGGGGTTGGCATTATCTGGCCACGGTAATGGATCTGTTCAACCGGGAAATCATCGGCTGGTCTTTCCGCCCTAACAATGATCGTCATCTGGTCTGTCAGGCGCTCTGGAATGCGTCCAGCGAACTGACAGGCAATGAAAAGATCATCCATCACAGCGACCGGGGCAGCACTTATTGCAGTGACGCATATCGAAAACTGATGGAATCCCTCGGCTTGGAATCGAGTATGAGCGCCAAAGGCTATTGCTACGACAACGCCCATATGGAGTCCTTCTTTGGTTCATTGAAATGTGAATGCCAGGAACTGGCTAAATCCCTAAGTCCGCAGGAAATTAAATTGGCCTTATTCGACTACATCGAAGGCTTTTACAACACACATCGCATTCATACGTCCCTTGAAGGAGACAGCCCCCGTGAGTACGCCCGAAAGATCCTCGCAACCGCTTCTGGTGGGTTATCCACACCTCCATCTCCGACGAGTTTTAATCCCATTCTCGATGGAGCGTGTATAACCCACCAGAAGAAACACCAACATCCCTCCGGGATGAATGTTAGAAAATAAACAATTTGACCTGGTAACAAAAAACAAAAATAAGAAACTTAAGCGCAGACCCTCTCCCAATATCGGGGCAAACTCAAAGTCCCGCAGACGCGGGATGACCAAGCGGATTGTAGGGGCGCAACACAGCGATTCGCGCTTGTGGGCGAGAGACGGAGCGGAGCACAGATGGGCGAATCCGTAGGATTCGGGGCGCAGCCCTGAGCCGCAGGCGAATCAATTGTGCGAAATTCGGCGACAAATAAAGTTTCATTGCGACTTATTAAGCCTTTCATAATAGAAGGGACATATTTAAGCTGCGTACGCTGTGGATGGTGCTCTGAAGAAACTCATTATCAGGTCGGGTAATTTTTGGAGTTTACGCAGGTGATTGA
>CAZCJJ010000067.1:0-17180 GCA_964499045.1 uncultured Opitutales bacterium
ATAAAGTTTCAACACGATTTAATCCATAAAGACTTTATAAAAAACAACTTAAACCCTTTTCGCACAATCCGGTGAATTTTTCAGGCTAGAAACCCATCCCTTCAACCAGCCGGCGATGTAGGCCGCCTGTTTTTCCCGAACCGTCTCCACAAAATGAACATGGTCACAGAACAGTTCCTCAGCCGGGCCGAGCTGACGGGTAAAATGGTTGAGATCAATCATCGGAACCACCAGTGACTCCATCACCTCATCCGCAATCGCATTGTAGGCATTCGCATCTGCTTCATGGCGGTAAAACTGGATCTCCCGTTCGTTGTGGATGGCATCCGCCACTGGGGTAATCCGCACCCACACCGGCTTGCTGCCTATTTCACGGATAATTCCGACCGCCTTGATCAAATTGGCCCGATAGTCATCCGGCTCCACTTGCAAAGGCTTCCCCTTTGCGACCTCCCGCTTGATGTCGTGTAGTCCGCAATTGAGCAAGAGGATGTCCGGACAAAAACCATTATCCGCCCGTTTCGCGGAAAGAAAATCAACCACACGTTTTGAATCCCCGGCATTGGACCCCTGGGCAATATCCAGATTCAGCAGTGCCACCTCCTCACCGGACTTGCGGCTATAACGAAACTGGCCTCGCAGATACTTCTCCAGATAGGGGCCGTATTGGATAGAAATGCTGTCCCCCAGCACATAAAGCAAAGGCAAAACGTCAGGATATGATGTGTCTTCCGGATTCATGGGAACAGATTGGTGAGATATCCGCGTTGAATGCAATAAAGGACTCACAGAAGGACCTGAAATCCCCGGATTGGGTTCCCTAAGTAGCTGCGCTCGTAAAAGCGTGGCCTGGTTGGTTCATCCACCTTCTTGCGAAGGCGGCTACGTAGCTGCGCTCGTAAAAGCGTAGCTTGGTTGGTTGCCCCCACCTACCTGCTGGCAGAACCGGACAACGATCGTTCTGCTCCTATTTCCGTAAGCCGGACCGGACGGGTTTCCCGCTCTGATTTATCCGCCGAAAAAACCAGCTTCATCGTCTCGTAGGCATCGGTGGCAGGATTCTCCGGCGGCAAACCCAAGGCAACGCATTCAGCGACCCGGAGAATCTGTCCATGCACATTGTGAAACCAGACCGGATCCTCCTCCTTCGGGAAAGTGAGCGTTTCGACTATCTTACTTTCCAATTGTTTCGGGCCGTCAGAGAATTCCCATCTCCGGATCCGGCGGCGAAACACGTCGGTTTCAATAGCCCCCCGGGTACCAAATACATGGGTTTGCAGATAATGCCCATCGTCAGACTGCTTCTCCAAAATATCCAGCAACGGATCGCCGTGATCCGTCTCCGCCAAGTGCATTACAAAGTTGAGATTGGACACCTCCCCACCCTGAAACCGCATATTGATCTGATGATTGTCAGCGTGGTTGAAATAATCGACCGCATTCGGGGCTGCCATGGAGTAAACCTCTTCAACCGGACTTCCAAGGTACCAGCGCTGAAGATCCAGATAGTGTGATAGTTTTTCCCCGATCAGACTGCCTGAGCTGCGACTGCGCCATGTGTTCTTGCGGTGAAATTCGCTGCAGTAGTAACGAAGATGCGAGCTCACCGGCCGACCGATCAGGCCTTCATCAATCCAGTTTTTGACCGTCAGGTACATTTTGGAGTAACGCAGCTCGAAACCGATCTGCAAAAAGGCCCCGCAATTTTCTGCCGCTTCAAGCATTATCTCCGCTTCTTCAAGGGACATCCCCATCGGTTTCTCACAAAGCACAGCCTTACCTGCTTCCATGGCCTTAATGGCGAGTTCGGCATGAACTTCATTGGGAGCGGCAATCGAAACGAAATGCACCTCCGGGTTATCAAGCAGGGAGTCAAGGTCCGCAGTCGCCTCAATGCCAAGCACCTCCCCCCGCTCACGGGCAAAGGCTGGCTCGGGCTCGTAACCAAACACCTTGTTGACATGTGGCGATGCCTTGCCCCCTTCCACGTGGGTCTTCCCCATTGCTCCCAGCCCAAGTACGGCCATTCCTATCGTATTGTTTTCACACATGAAACTTTTCTTCCTTTTATCATTCAGGAGCCCGAAGAACCCATTCTATCCGTTTCCCTCAGCCCGCTTTATCCTGCTACCCGTAACGGCATCGCCCACGGGTAATCAAATCCTTTATACTATATCACTATGCTTAACCTGCACTTTTTGAAAAAAGGCTCAACTGGCACTCCCGAAAGGCAGGGCAAAGGGTTCAAGATAAGGCCGAAAAGGTACCATCGCGGCAATGGTATCAAGCTCCTTCAGGACATCCTCCGGCAAAGGGCCTTTCGCTGACGCAGCCACATTCTTTTCCAGCTCCTCAACAGATCTTGCTCCGGTCAACACGCTTGTAACCGATGTATTCGACAGAATGAAACGCAAGGCCAGTTCAGGCAATTCAATCCCCGTATCCTGAACCAACTGATACAGACAGCCAAACTGCTTCTGCCTGGGTGGACTCAGCCAGCCGGCACCGTTCTTGATCTCATCCCGGTATAGTTTAGCCAGAGCCCCCTGCTGTAAGGGTGAACCACAGATAATTCCCATCCCATGGTCAATCGCGGCTGGCAACACCGCATGCTCCGCTTCACGCCAGAGCAGGCTGTATTGAAAGGCAGTCAGTAATACCTGAAATGATCCGGTCTTGATCACATGCGCCATCTCATAGGCTGTGGTTCCCCCCAGCCCAATATAATCAGCTTTGCCGGTCTCTCTGGCTTCCTCCAGCACACCCATGACCGGCCCCCGGTATTGCCGGCCATCCTCCCACCAGTCCATGATCTCCGGACGGTCCGGCTCATGAATCATCAGGATATCGACACTATCCCGCCGCAAGCGCTCAAGGCTTTTAGCCAAAGCCTGGCGGAGAAACTCCGGATCCTTTGGCTGATAAGGCTCCGGTTGATATCCCAGCTTCGTACTGATAATGAAATCAGCGTCCATTCCGGAAAGGGCTTCCCCCAGGACAGCTTCACTGTCCAAATACCCTGGAGCCGTATCAATATAATTGATCCCAAGCTCCCAGGCCCGGCGTATGATCGCCCCAGCCGAATCCCTGTCCGTCCCGTACGAACTGATAAAAAGCCCCCCCAGGGCCAATTCAGAAACCTCCAGTCCGGTGCATCCTAATTTGCGCTTCTTCAACATGTATTGCTCTCTTCCAGCTAAAATTTGAACAGCGGTTTGAATTCCTCTTTCGCATCAATCTTCGCAAAGGCTTCAGGTATTTTTTCCATTGGGAAAAGGGATGAATGGAACCGCCCAAGATTCATGATTCCCTTTTCAACCAAGCCCAAACACGTTTGGTGAACAAGCGGATCCGCTTCATCCGGCGAATGGAAGGCGATAAACACATTCGACCCGAATCCCCGTATTCTCGACTCCATACTGTCTCCCACCCCGTAAACACCCAAGGTTCCCCCAGGCCTCAGCCACGGGAGGTAGCTATTGATGCCGTCACCCAGACCAGCGGCATCAATCAGCAAATCAAAGTCACGTTCCGGACACGCTTCCTCACCAATCGCAATAAAACGATCCGCCCCACAGTTCAATGAGCGTGCTTTACCCGACGTACCCCTTGCAAAGGCGACGATTTCCGATGCCAGCAAGAGGGAGGCAAAACGCATGAAAAACATCCCCACCGGACCCGCACCGATGACCCCCACCTTTTTACCGTAAAGCGGGCCAAGGCGGTGGATCCAGCTGAATGTTTCCTTCATCGTAATGAAGAGTACCGATTCAGGCCTGTCCTTCCAATCCCGGGGCAGCTTCATCTGGTACACAGCATAGGGGTTATAATCCTGCGCCCCAAGGCCATCCTCGAGCATGGCCTTGTAATCAGTGATGATTCCCAGCTCTGAAAAACCACCGAACTCATTGTACAATCCATTAACCTGCTCTCCCGGATAACCATAGACAGGGCGAAGCACAATATCCCCCTCCCGGAAGTTTTTCACCTTTGAGCCGACTTCAACAAGCTCCCCCACCGTCTCATGCCCCAGAACGGAAGGATAAGTGACTGCACCCCAGGGGATGCAGTCACTCAACAATTTGCGGTCAGTACCCGTACAGGCCGAACCATAAAGATTCCGGCATAAACATTGGTACTTACCCAAGGGCGGTAAATGGCCCACTTCTTCAACTCTAAGGTCATTGGGGCCATGCATTACGGCGGCTCTAATTGTTCCCATACAAAAGGCGAGGCTTAGTGCTTGCCAGCTCTCCCTTTCCTGAAACCTCGCATGACCAGGAGAGCCACTAGCCCCAGGGCGGGAAGATAAGCCCAAGCGCTGGGCTCTGGAATTACGATATAAAGCCCGTCTGACCTAAAGTCAGGCATCCCGACGGTAGGATCAATCCCGCTGAAACTAATAGCAAAATCGCCTTCATCGCCAACGAACTGATCCCAGCCGATAAGGAGAATTTCCATGGCAATGGAAGACGCGACATAATTCTCCAGGTCGATGAAAAGCGTCCCTCCTGAGGTCATGTTGCCCGATAGCAGCAGTTGGTCAAAGTTGTCTCCAGCAATGGCCTGATTGCCGGAGAAATCCCCCAATTTCATGAACAGATCAAGGCCACTGTTCTCCCAGGAACCAACCACATTCAGCAAGCCAAAATCTGATTCCCCGCCAATGATTATCTCACGCCCAGAACCGGTACCTAGCGCTGCCACACGATTCGCTGCAGGGGTATTGCCTAAAATAAGGTTACCTGAACCAACCAAACGATTTCCTGGATGGAAGAACACTTTCTCAGCAGTCACAGTGCCGTCATCCAAACGCAGTTCACCGTTGTTGGCCAATATCAGACCGTTTGATCCGTTAACCGTTAGACTGCCTCCGCTATCAACCAAAAGCAGATTCCCTGTTCCCGTCTCAGAGATACCGAGTTGAACAAATCCATCCACATTCACTTTGCCTCCGTCACTAATACGCAGAGTGGCACCGGATGAAGTAGCGGCATATCCAATATATGCATCTCCCGTTATCTTAAGCTCCGAGGTACTTCCGGTAACGTGGGCCGTATTATTACTGGTTTCTGTGGTTGCATTGATCCGGAAATTACCGGCCGTAGCCTTACCGCCATTTTCAATGAGCAACTCCCCGTCTATTCCACGGAACATAACATTATTGGTGGCATTCAGCTGGGAACCTGTGCCGGAAATCAACATTTTGGATTCCTTTGAATCCGCCTTCTGGTCTCCGATGTAGGTTTGCGGAGCATTCAGTACTCCCCCTTCGAGAACATGAATGACACTATTCGTGGATTGGAAGCCCAACCTGAGTATGTTCGCAAAACTGGCACTGGAATTCGTTCCGGTTATCGTCATGGTGTTATTACCACCATGGTTTTGCCCGAACCGACTGTCATTCCCGTCCATCGTCAACTTTGCCCCATCCGATACCGTAAGGCTTTTATTCGAATATCTCACGATCATGGAACCTGATCCCGTCAACTCGGTACTTGGCCCACTAATGGTAACCGTGTGAGAGTCTCCAGTCGTTCCCCCAATGTCAAAGGCTGTAAAGTCATACTTTCCTCCAACGAAATGAACCACATTGGATGAACCCCCCGCATCAATTCCAAGCCGACCTGTTCCGGTGAGCTTATTAGAGCCAAAATCAAAGCTCAGCGCACCCGAGGTATTAGCAAAAAACAATTCTCCGGTCGATAGATCCGTGTCCAGCGTGATCACACCAGTCGCGTTATTGGTGAATCTCGCTTGCACTCCCGATCCCGGAACGCCTGCTGACCAATTATCCCCGTTATTGAACTCCTCGGTTCCGAATTCTCCGGTAACAGTCCAGTTAGACTGCCCGGAAAGCCAGGGGGCCGCCGCGATCATGGTGGAAAAAGCGACTAAGCGTCGCAGAGTATATTGTCCTGATTTTATTTTCATGGGTTTGCTGTAGTTGGAGTTGATTGCTTTATTGTTCGTTGTTCGATTTTTTATATCGAAAGTGAATCTCAGTTTGAGCGTTCAGTCCAAAAAGGAGGAGCATCCTGACTTAAAAGGCTGTATGTAGGCAACGGGCCTTGCCAGAAATGGACGCTGCCATCCAAATTGAGATAGTAGCTTCCACTATGCGGGGTCGCGTGATTTTTGGCATCATTGGCATGCATCAAGTACTGGTAGGTTGTTTCGCCTACAATCATTGTTGTCGCCGGATTGATGAACCGGTTAACAGAATGAGGGGGCTTCTCGAACATAATACCGTTTTCTAATCCACCAATATTCCTTAGCATACCATAATGAGTATTGGCGGGGTAGAACGAACCGGCTTCAGCCTGTTCGGTTGTAAAACCACGGCCACTGGCGTAGCGATCACGGGCTTCGACCCTACTTACCATGGAGGGACAGGTGAACATACCTTGAGCATTCATATGCCAGGACGGGTAGTCCGGACGGTTACCCAATACCGATCCGGTTTCAAAATAGCCCGCTTCATGCAGAATGCGAACCCAGGTTTTTCCTGCGGAAATGCTACCTTCATTGTAGTGTACGGTTGGTACGAGATATCCATTGTTATCTGCGGCATAAAGATGAATAATTTGACCAATCTGCCGGAGATTATTGGCACAACGTGTCTTATCCACCGATCCACGCACACCGCTTATCGCGCTGAAGCTTATAACCGCCAGAATAGCAACAACTGCCATGGCCACAAGCACTTCGGTCAAGGAGTACCCCAATCGTAGCATCATCAGTCGCCTATTCACCCCGGTGCCCCCACCGGAAACCTTAGGCGAATGTCCTACCCAACTGTGCTTCTGCTTTTTCACCTTATTTGTCCACCCGCTAAGAAATCTCTACGCATGTGCGCAATGCTGATTGCTTAACACTGCTGTCTGCCATTCTCATCCACCATTACTGATTACGCTGTTAAGAAATTCCATATCCTCCTGTGATTTCATCCTCCTGTTTCGCGCCAACTGATCGATCAATGTGTCAAGAAACACATCGTATGCTGCCTTCGATTCAAAGTCATTTGGACTAATTTGCGCATAGGCCCTCCTGAGATAAAGTGGATAACCATCCTCAGCTGTTTCAGTTAACACCCTGATGTATGCTTGCTTCGCCTGCTTAGCGTATTGTTCCCGCTCTCCCTCTGGTAGGCTAGGATTCCGCGAGAGTGCTTCCAGACAATAGGCAGTTTCCAGAAGCGCTCTTGACTTAAAAACTCCTGTTGTCGGCAATGAACCAACTTTCTCAAATTCTTCAATCGCACGTTTGTGCTCTGCCATATCCTTATATGAAAGACCGATATGAATTTGTGCGGACCCGTGGTGATACCAGGCATGCCTGTCATCCTCGACTTCGAGTACCTTGCTGAATTGCTCAATAGCTTCATTGTACTGCCTTAGCCTCCGATGGCACAGGGCCATACCGTGCAAGACCTTTCCCTTGTCATTTCCGCTTTGAGCCACTGGCAGGGCCTTGTTGTACTGAGCCAGGGCACCAGTAAAATCCCTATCCTTTTCCAGCGCCTCCGCTTGTGCTATATATGTATCAAAGGCGGATCCTCCATCAGCAAAGGCTAGCGATGGAGCGACGAAAGCTGCCAGGAACAGAATAGTTACCCAAAGGATGTTTTTATCCATTCTCAGCACTCTCCTTGTTCTGCAGGTACACCTTCACAGCATGAACCCGCGATTGGTTGTGTATATAAAGACCGACTCTTTGATGCGCCTCACCGGTTAGCGGATCATTCTCCTCATACTCGTGGACCGTTTCCCCGTCAACTGTCAGGCGTACATGCCTTCCATCGAATTCGGCAATGATTTTATGAACCTGCCCGGGTTCTATCATATGCCAATAATCAGTACTCATATCCTTGCCCAGACGCCGGGCTACATTGAATGCGTTGTCCAGCCCTCCGAATTGAAGGAAATATCCGGATACAAATCCCCTTTCACCCGCATGGATAAAGGGACTCAGGTCATTGGGTTCATCTGATTCCGCTTCAAACACAATTCGATGGTTCCCGGGAAATGCCTTGGTTACATAGATTTGCCCTTTACCAACAAGTGAGCCATTCTCAATATTCCAATCCCCGGAATAAACAGTCCATCCTTCCCCAATCTCGTCACGATCGAATTCATCGTTAAAAACAAGATTCCAACCATCCTCGCTCTCTGCGGCAGCAACAGCAATATCGTCTCCCAGCAACGGCGAGATCAGAGTCAAACTGAGGATATGGGCGAAGGTGCGGTTCTTTAGTATATTCAGGTTCATGCTAAAATATTCCATGTTATGGTAATTGGATTTCCAGGATTTCACTTGTTCCGGTTGCCGCATCGCGAAAATGCAAGGTCCAGGTTCCGGAGGAATCATTCAGCGCGAATGGAATGATTGCCTGACCTGCGCCCTGCGGGCAGCTAATGGTTTGAGAATACTCACGGTGTGCTCCATCCGCACCAGGGGCATAAACATCCATGCGCACAGCATGTCGCTGAGGTGCGCCCCCCCGTGTATTCACTTTCACGTTCACCGTAATGTCATTACCCTTCTTAATTTCTCCCGTCACCGAGCCCTGCAGCCCGGTAACCTTGTAAGGAAGGATTGCATAGAGCAACGGATTGCCCCTGCTGATCTCAGCCTCCCACTCATGGTATTCAAAGGGAACATGGCTGCCTTCCGCTGCATCGATTACATCGCCGGAAAGCAACTCACCTCGCCGTACGTCATATATAATTCCATCCGCTGGGAGAGCAATTTGTAGTTTTTGAGGGGGCAGGTCCAATAGTAACAAATCCTGCTGCAAGGCCAGGTAGCCGATCTCTCCATCATAGAAAAAGACCTGTTCAACCGCCTTTGGTCGCTCGTAATCGGTTGTCCAAACCTCGGCTGGAGGCTCAATTCCCGCACTGCGAATGATAGCATCCAGCAAGTCCAGACGACCGGGCTCGTCAATCCTGACGTTAAGCCTTCTATCCAACAATTCGGGTGCGGCGGGACGTGTTTGACGCCAGGAAAAATTCGTAAGTATGGCCGTACCGTCTCCGACTTGATTGGAAACCAGCACCGGCACTCCTTCCGCATAAGCCAGTGCAGTTCCTTCCGTGGCAGTCAATCCCGTGTCCAATAACGATACTTCAATTATTCCGGGCTCAACCGATGCGAGAAGGGTTTGTCCCATTTCGCCCGTAGTGGCCAGATTCAGCTCTACTTTGCGGGATGGCATAGTAAGCCCCTTCAGCCCTGATGTGCTGCGTACGCCCAGCAAAAACTTGTCCAGCATCGCCTCGTCCAGTATCAGGCCGGTTCCCGAAAGCAGGCCTGCCTGCCCATTGACAACCAAGGTACCTCCAGAACTCACAAATACCCTCAAGGCTTCAGCTTGCTCCTTTGAAACGGCAACCGGATAGGACAGAAACAGCAGGCGATAATCCGGATAGGGCAGTGATCCCGATTCCAAATCCTTTAATGAAACGTAACGATACTGATACCCCAGGTCCTTGATAGCTCGCAAGAGAGCTGCCTGCTCTTCCCAGTAATTCTTGCTTCCTCCAGCATCCGAATCGCTTGCGATTTGTCCGACCAAGGTACTCACATACATATCGTTAGGGGCATAAAGGACTCCAATGCCGGAGTGATCCCGCTCCGAACCCAGCAAGAGTTTGCCCGGTCCGGCCTTTATCTCCTTTACAGCCGAGAAAAACCATTTCCCCTGATCATTGAGCGTGGCATTCGGATAAAAGGGAGTGTAGTAGGTCCCCCAGGAATGCCACCACCATACGGAGTTCATACCAGCCAACAGGACATCCCAGGAGTGCCCGCCAAAACCAGCCTCATCGTTTGCAATCTGATTCCCCCACTTTCCTGAAAGGGCATCACGCCTAGCAAAAGACCGGGTTAATTCAGAGCTTATCCAATTTCCGATATAAGTAACGTTGATTCGCTGATGCTCAGTCAAACCTGCATAGTCATAGCCCAGTCGCCAGTCAAACTCGTCGCGTCCATAACCAAAGAACCCTTCCCAGCCGACAAGAGCATCAGGCAGAGATTCCTTAATCTGTGCCGCAAACTGGTCATGCACACCGGTAAAGCTCTCCGCCATGAACCTGCGGTGTTCAAGCCACTCAGCAAAGCTTTTTTCCTGCTGAATGGCTTGTTCAAGGAGTAAGGGTTCAACCTCGCCGAAGCTTCCATAACGGGTCCCCCATGCCTCATTGAGCTGAGCGATATCCTCATATTGACCGGACAGCCATTCTCTGAAGGTTTCCAGTGCAATAGGACTGTAGTCGACTTCACCATCTCCACCTTGCGTTCCATAGCGCAAAAGATAATTTTCATCTCCCAGATTGATGGCCAGTGGGCTATAAGGCTCCCCCATTTCTGAAACCATGGAAAGTCGACTCAATTCATTCGCATACCACCTGCCCTGCCCCTTATCAAAAAGACTTGGGATTCGGTGGTTGTCCTCGTTAGACCTTCCGTGTATACGGGTCGCGTAGGGCAACGCCCGCAAACCACTCCGCGCAAGCATACTGTATTCACGATCGATGATTGATTCATCCCCGGGCAATCCCAAACGGGTAAATCTCGCCTGCATCAAGGCATCTGCCCCTTCATTGTAAAGAATACGGTCTTTTACTCTCGAGACAGGCTCCGCCCCAATAGAACCCCAAAACACCACCCAGAAGTCCTCTTCATCAGATGACACTACCGGAACAGTAAAGCGCTTCATAGCTGTAGCCACTTCCTTTCCGTTTTGAATCAAGCTGGCTTCAATCTTGTGAGACAGAATTACCGGGGTAGAAATCCTAAACCGGGCCTCTATCGATTTTTCGCCCGGGACAAGCTCCGATTCATGCCGGGCCAGAATCCTGCCCGTAACATCACTAACCTCCCATTGAATTTTTGTATCAGCATCTTTATTAAGCCCAGTCCACGCAGTGCTCACGCTGAGTTCTCCACCCCGGGAGAGATCCAGCATCGGGGTAATCCCCTGCCCCGCAGATGCCACAGGTCCCAATTGAATCTCAGTAATGCGCGGGCCTTCCGGTACTTTCAGTGCCCGTGATGCAAAATCAAGTACTTCTCCGGCGCCGTTCAAGGCAATCACATCTACATAGAGCAAATCCCCATAGGGCGGACGGGAGAGGGCAATACGTGTACCTTCCGAAGCCAGTGCTGTTTTTCCGAGATAGAGAGTCCGATCGAAACTATCTTCAACCCTTACATACAGTGCATCCACCCCAGTAGAAGGAGATACCTTGATCTCAATACCCATCTCTCCTCCCTGGACGCCAGCCAAAGCAGCCGACACACTGATTTCAGACTTTCGATCGGCGGCAATCAGCGCGGCACGGGCCATGAAACCCAAGGCCCTGTCCGTTCCACCTTCAACGCCTTCCGCTGCATAGGTCAAAGGCACCAAGGATGCTTTGGTGGATTCGCGGTGCATGGCAGCATACGGACGTGACAGACCGTATTGAACTACCACCACCCGCCCTTTCCCATAACGGTAGGCATGAACAAGGTCGCGTGTATCGTCATAAGTAACCTCGGCCAAATGCTCGGCCTGACTTACACCGCGTCCCGGCTCCCCCGCACGAAACCCCGGAATTTCCTCACTATCAAAAGCCTCTTCAACTTGCCTTGCCAGATCAGGATCCGGATTGGCGAACATTTCCTCCGGCCATCCCTTGCGATAGCCCATATCCCCTGCAATCAGCAAACCCTTACCCGCTTTAACCTGATTGACAATAATCTGTTTGAGTTCCTTCGGGATTGCCCCGGAACCCGAATCAATACCAGCCACAAGATACAAATCAGTTTCATCCTTGCTAAGGATTGCCTGGGCTCTACGCATGTGAAGGCCAACCGCAATAGGACGTTTCCCGGTGGTATTTGAATAATGCCACCGACGGGAATCCCAGAAATGGCCGGATGACTCCAGAAAAATGTGAGCCACATTCATATCCAGCCTGCGGTCCAGCTCCATCACCTCAAACGCACTCCATCGCGGGACCAAAACCACGGTCTCCAGACTGCCGCCTGCCAAATTTTCCGCCCAACTGAACTCCGGTGCCGGAGCGGCCGGTTCCCAACGCTCAAGAGGATCCTCAAACATCTGAGCCAACCGATCAGGTAGTTGGGCCGATGCATGGACACCGAATAACACAATACTGAAACAGGTCCATGCTATTGCAGTAACTGTCAGCATGCCTGTAGAGTGAAATGGAGAAATACGCTTCCCTTGATTCCCCGAACTGTTCTGCATTTGCCTGATGTTCTCTTGCTGTTTGATTTCCATCATAAATTTAAGATTTAAAGCCATTACCGCTGAGGTTCCCTCTCCATAGCAGCCACATCCGCCCCATGCGCCTCAATCAAACCATCAGGTGTGAGTATGCCTGTCTTTGAGGGAATTTTCATATGTCCGACAAATTCCCCCTCAAGAATTCTGCGGTAAGCGGAAACAATGACACCTGCCATTTGGCTGTTACTGCCATGGAGACAGATGACTTCCTCTCCTTCTTTCAGCAGATCCCCTGAAATATGATCAGTCGTATTGCAGCAAACAGGAAAAGTCCGGCCTGCACTCAGCCCGATATCGCGCAGCGCCTGAAGAACATCCGGCAGCAGCGTGTCATCCAACACAAAAAGGGAATCCGGTTTGTCCTTTTGGCCAACCCAGATATCAAAAAAACCCTCCCACCCCGCACCATTGATCAAGGGGTGAATATCCGACCGGAACCAATATGGACGGAAGGACATACCATAACGCCGGAGAGCCCACTCGAAGTAGCCACTGGTATGCTGATGTTCATTGTGATAGCCCTTCCAACCGACTGCCGCAATGTTGCGAGAGCCCCGTGCAGCCAGCATGGAAAGCCCGAGATCAATTCCACCCAGACGGTTGAAAGTCACCGCATGTTCATACGCACCTACGGTCCCTAACAAGGGAACCCCCAACTCACGGGCTCTACGGTGAAAATCCAGTGTCGGGTCCGTACCCAAAGCAATAATGCCGCCGATGCGTCCAGCCTCCAGGTCCGCTTCAAAATCACGGGCGGTCAGCCTTTCCGGGCGCTCTCCCTTACGCAGTGTTCCCTTATAAAGACGGTAATCAATTCCAAGTCCCTCCAGCCCGCAGAGAATTCCATCGACTAAAAAACGGTAATGGGGTGAACAGGACTCATGGGTATAATCCAGCTCAACAAGAAGAGCCGTCCTCCCCCGCTCAGGCTCCTTCAGAACCTGCGCCCGCCTCCCGCGCCCACTTGAAAGATAACCCTTGCTGCTCAATTCCATCAGGGCGCGCTTGATCGTTATCAAATCAACCCCATAGGCCTCCGCCATCTCTGCCATGGTCGGAATACTTTCGCCAACCTTGAAGCGCCGTCCCAATTGCTTGAGAATAGAATCCTCAATTTGCTCATAGAGAGGACGATACTCAATATCTGGATGCTTTTTCCGAATCGTCATAATGGTCATTGAAATCCTGGACAGCCTGATGGGCAGCCTAATCAACAATCCATAGCTTTATCCTTCAAAGATAATGTGTCAAACGTTTTTAATAATGTATTTTACACTATTTCCTTGCCCACTACCCTTCAGATCGCACAGTCTATGGCCCGAAACCAGCCTTCCGCTGTAAAGACATTTGCCACCAACTATCGTCTAAAATGAAGTCGACAAAAGTACCTACTGGGAATGAATCCCTCTCTCCCTCCCCCTCCCGCAAAACCCGTTATGCGGTAGCCTGCCTAAGCAACCGGGGGAACTACCACTTCCTCTTGCCCTTACTGGGTAAACATAAACAGCCCGAGGCTGGTGATTTTAGTGCGATCGCTGAGGTTGTTGGGGTTTACGACTTCGATGCTGATCGCGTTCGTGCTTTTTGTGAAAAGCATAACTGCAAATTAACACACTACACAGAGAAAGATGGAATTGAGGGCATGCTGCGGGACTGCCAACCTGATGTGCTCTTAGTCGCAGGTCCGGATCACACTCATTGTGAGCACATTATTGCCGGGTTGAAACACGGACTCCGGGTTGTTGTTGAAAAGCCGATGGTGATCAACTCGGATGAGGTTCGTCGTGTACTGGAGGCTGAACGGCAGAGTACCGGCAGCATTACTGTCGCCCACAATGCGCGCTACAAAGCCGCTCACCGTAAACTGAAGTCCATGATACTTGAAGGCAAGGTTGGCCGGGTCACCAACATCGAATTCGCCTACAATCTCGATGTCCGTCACGGAGCAAGCTATTTTCACCGATGGAACCGGAGCCGCAGCCTGTCAGGAGGTCTGAGCATCCACAAATCCGTGCATCATATAGACTTGATCAACTGGTTGCTTAGCGACAAGCCGGAGACGGTATTTGCATTCGGTGCACTCAACTACTACGGACCCAATGGAGCACACCGGCCGCGGAACCCCGATGGTAAGGCTCTTGATTTGGAAAGTACGCTTCGGAACTGCCCATACTATAAAAAAAATCGTGGGGAATACACCACTGGATCCGGAACCACACTGAATGCTCCCGACGACTGGACCCTCCCGAATACGGCTCAATACCCGAAGCCCATTTACATTTACGATCCGGAAATTGATATTGAAGACACCTACTCTACGGTCATTCGCTATCAAAATGGCGCCTTTCTCTCATATTCCCTCAATTTCTCCACCCCACTTGAAGGCTACAGCCTGGGCATTAACGGAACAGGAGGCAGACTGGAATTTTCGCATTACAGCCAACCTCAAGAAGATGGTTCATCCAAACCCGCACCCCAAACAGGAAAAATCAATTACTATCCACTCTTCGGCGGGAAAGAGGTTCTCGAGATCATTCCCGAGGCTGGAAGTCACGGCGGCTCTGATCCAATCCTTCGAAGGGATCTCTTTGATCAGCCCGGCCAGGAATCCCTCAAACTCGGGATAATGGCAGACGCTTATAATAGCGGTTTGGCTGTAGCCGCAGGTGAGGCCATGTGGCGTTCTGCACTGGATGGAAAGGCCTGGCGGTTAGCCGATTTATTAGGTGATGACTATTGAACCATTGGGATCTTGCCTCCCTGCCCGGTGAAAGGATACGTAGCTGCGCTTGTAAAAGCGTGGCTGGGACAATCGTCATGTTCTCATGAACGTGGCTAGTCTCCCTAGTCTCCCGTTTTTTGATCTAGACCACGGTCAAGCTTTGGTTTTAATTAATTTTTATTTAAAGCAAACCAACTGGTTGCAGCTTAAACCGACGGCACATGGGCTCCATTAAACTCAAGAACCATCCTTTTTTCCGCGAAAGCGATCCCGAAACGGTCGCTCCGCTCATTGAGCGTACGGAGGAGTCCAGCTACGAGCAGGGCGAGGTGATCTTCCGCGAGGGTGAGCCTTCCGACTGGCTGTGTCTTGTGCTGGAAGGCACCGTGGCCTTTGCCAAGGATCTGCCCAACGGGGAGCAGCGTATTGTCAGTAAGTCCTCTGCCGGACGTTTTTTCGGGGAGGTCGGCATCTTCACTGGGGCACCGCGCTCCCTCAGTGCCATTGCCGAAAGCCCTGTGCGTGTGGCCAAGGTCCGCCGCGAGGAATTGGTTCATTTCATCAAAAACACCCCCGGCCCGGTTGAACAGATCCTCGGCAGCATCATCAACCATTTGCACGGTACCACCCAACACTATGTGCAGGATATGCTTCATCAGGAAAAAATGACGGTGGTGGGTAACATGGTCAGTACCATTATCCACGACTTCAAAAACCCTTTTACCCTCATCAGCCTCGGGGCACAAATGCTGCTGGCCGAGCATCAGGACCCCAAAACCCAGAAAATCTGCAAAAACATCGACGATCAGGTCCGCCGCATGGTCGAGATGGCCAACGAAATCATCGAATTCTCCCGGGGCGAGCGTACCCTCGAATTGACCGAATTTAACCTCAAAGACCTCTTCGCGCGCTTCAAGGAACTGAACGAACCGTTTTTCCACAAGAAAACCGTCACCATCGAAATGACCACCGAACCCGTCATGTTGATGGCTGAACCGGCCAAGTTGATGCGGGTCCTGCAAAATCTGATCTCCAACGCATTGGAAGCCCTGGAAGACCCTGATGCCTCCCCCTCCAGGCCGGGGCGCATCATCATCAAGGGGAAAGATTGCGGCGACACGGTCGAAATCACCGTGGCCGACAATGGGAACGGCATTCCGGAAGCCATCCGCGACACCCTCTTCCAACCGTTTACTACCTACGGCAAGAGCCGGGGCACCGGCTTGGGAACAGCCATCGTCAAATCACTGGTCGAGGCTCACGGTGGAACCATTGATTTCGAAACCGAATCAGGCAAGGGAACCACCTTCTTTATCCGCCTGCCAACCCGACAAAGCCTGAATTCAAAGAATTAATAATTAGAAATTAGGAATTAGGAATGAGCCATCCCCTAAAGGTGGTTGACCTGCAGGCCGCGATAAAAAATCCGCTGCTGCGTCGAGGCTATGCGCAGGTGGCCCGGCCCTTTGAACAGTTTATGGGCATCCGGCATCTCAACGATGCCTATGCCGGGCTTGTCTCCGATACCAGTACCCCCAACTTCTTTAAACGCGCGATGCGGGTGCTCGATATCGCCTATTCCGTGTCCGAAACCGACCTTGCCCGCGTCCCGCTGAAAGGCCCTACCCTCGTGGTGGCTAATCACCCCTTCGGTGCCCTCGACGGTGTCGTCCTGGGTGCCTTGCTGACCCGTCTGCGAAGTGATTCAAAAATCATGGCCAATTACCTTCTGGAGGCAATGGAGGAAATCAAACCATGGCTGATCTCGGTCGACCCTTTCGAGTCTCCTGACTCGCCCCGCAACAACTTCAAAGCCATCAAAACCACCATTCGCTTCCTCAGGGAAGGGGGCTGTATTGGCACCTTCCCCGCCGGAACCGTCTCCCATTTCCATTTTCGTTCCCGCCAGATAAGCGATCCCGCTTGGACCCTCAACACCGCCCGCCTTGTCCACATGTCGCAGGCAACCGTCGTCCCGTGCTACTTTGAGGGGCACAACAGCCTCCTATTCCAACTGGCCGGCATCCTGCACCCAAGGCTCCGCACCCTCCTCCTTCCCCGCGAAATGATGCGTCTGCACGGGAGCAGCCTGCGTGTCCGTATCGGAAATCCCATCCCCTTCTGCATGGATTCAAATATCTTGTTCGCGTCCTG
>CAZCJJ010000068.1:0-16713 GCA_964499045.1 uncultured Opitutales bacterium
CTTGTGGGCGAGAGGATTGTGCGAAATTCGGCGGCAAATAAAGTTTCATTACATCATAATTCATAAGAACTTCATAATAAATAACTTAATCCTCTTTTCGCACAATCCGGTGAATTTTTCAGGCTATGGGTTGCAGGATGAAATCTGCCTCAGGAGACTATTGCCATTTCCACTGAAGTATGTCTAAAAGAGTGCCTTTTACAGGTCCATGGCAGAGTCTTCACCAGAATCCTTTTCCGCAGGGGATCCCGTATTGGGAAATTATTCCAGGGAGATGGCGTATGCCACCTTTACGATGGCCTTTATTCTTTCGTGGGAGATGCTGCAAAACCCCTACGAATTATGGCCAAAACTGCGCAGGGAATCACGGCTTTGCCCCGGTTTGACCCATGAAGACTGGTGGAAACTGGAACTGTACGAAGAATCCTTTCCAACCGTGCAGGAAGGCAGGGCGGCGGCGGAGCGCTTCTGGCATCTGGCCCCCACTTCCTTTCAACAGGGCAAGCGCTTCAGGGAAAGCCTGCGGCAACTTCTGCCGCATGGTCTGCGCAGCACAGTAAGCAAACACCCTTACTGGAAGAAGGATATCTCAGGGTGGTTTTCCCACGCCTTTTTCAGCCGACGCAAGGAATCCGCCGTTTCCCCGTCCAAGAGCTCACTGGAGGAGGAAATTCCTGACCGGGAACGGGATTTCAACCATTTTCTCTCGCTTCCCGGTTTCCGAAGTTGCTTTGAGGCATTCTGGCGCAAGGACCCCAAAAACCGGAGCAATCACGACACCCGGGCGCTGGTGGTAATCGGGCGCATTGTCGCTTGTTTCGGCCTGCCCTGCTCTCCGGCGGCGGAAAACCATTTGCGGCATCTGTTGGCCTCGGAATCCTTTTTTTCGGAACAAACAGTGGATGATGTGATGACGGTAGCCCGCCGCTTGCAGCGTTTTTCCTGCCCTATGCATGAACTGGCCGAACGCCTGATCATTGATACCACCCATGCGGACCGGAAAAACATCGTGCGCCTGATCCCGGAATTCATGAAAGAAATCTCCCCCGGGAATCAGGCGGAATTGAACAAGGCCTACCTGGAATTCTCACGGGTGATGGCCATCTTCCGGGACTGAGCTACATTTCCAGTGGATACAACGGTCTGTTGGCAAGATATCTACCCCGAGCCCTCACAAGACTCTGCCCCTTCACGGCTCTTCAAGCAAGGCGTACAGGATTTCACGCCCATCAAGCCGGATCATATTCAAAACCCATTTCGGTATACTATTTATACCTTTTTAGAAAGGTTAAGCATTGCTTTGCAGACAACAGTCCTAATAGGGGTCGAAAGGAATCAGCAACGGTCTTTCATGCTTCCGTAGGCCCGGTACGGAGCAATGGTTTTGTCATTGAACAGCGTAAAGGCATATTCCAATAACATTACCTCATGTTATTCAGAGGATTACTACTACTGATCGCTTTTCCTGTCACCGGGGTGCTTCACGGCCAAACCGGTGCCACTGCTCCGGGTTGGGAAGAAGTACGCGCTGTGGCGGCCTACACCCCCGAGCCACAGACGGGAGAGGTTTCGTTCGTTGATTTACGCGGGAATTTTCCTCCCGTTGGCGAGCAGCAGATGAACGACTGCACGGCGTGGTCGGTAGCCGCGCTCAAGGGCTACCTTGAGGCGCTCGACCAAAACTGGAAGCCAGACCACCCCAGCCGCCAGTTCTCAACCGCATTCATCTACAACCAGCTTAATGAGGGCAAAGACCATGGATCAAGCCCCATCGCCGCCTCACAGCTGCTGATTGAAAAAGGTGCGGCGTTGCTTAGCCACATGCCCTACCTTGCGGGCAACTACACACAGCAGCCGGATCAGCCGGTATTCAACAGCGCCGCCCGTTTCCGTAACTCCGGCCACCAATTGCTGGGAAGCGGCAGCGACATTCGCAAGGCGCTCCAGCAGAACCAGCCGGTACTGATCGGCGCACGCCTGACGCCGCCCTTTTTCTCCGGCCGTTTCACCAGCTATTCGGTTCGGATGCATGATGAGGGAATGAAAATCCGCCGCCCCGACCAACCCCACGCTCTGCATGCCATGGTGATTGTAGGCTATGACGACACGCGCGGTGCATTCCTGGTGCGTAACAGTTGGGGCACCCAATGGGGTAACCGCGGCTACTGCTGGGTTGATTACGCAGTGATGGAGCGGGTGGACGGACGTGACCAGAGTGAAACGTTTTTATTGCTGGCGATGACAATGCAGGACGAGTTGCTGCCGGTTACCCGCACACAGGACCGCAGCGAGGTTGAAGTCTCTTTACAGGCATCCGACCCGGTCTACGATGTGCGCCTGCAAAAACACATCCGGCGCTACGGCATCAGCATTGCCGCACCCGAGGATACCCTGCGACGCATAAAGGAAGTAACATGGCAGGTGTACGCACCTGACGGTACCCGGCGGCTTGTATCTTCCGACCAAGACAGCCGCTTCAGGGTGTGGGCGGTGGGGACGGATTCCCTCGTCAACGGGTTCGCCTCGGTGGAATTCCTTGATGGCGGCAGGCAACAGATTGATTTCCGGCGGCCGCTCTCAGCACAAGCGGCGGCGGAACGCAGCGCACAGATTCGCTGGAGTCACCAACCCGCAAATCCGGGTAGCACTATCTGGCGGGCACGGCTGACGATTGACGCGGACGCCGCGGAACTCAGCCAGATTGCCAGCGTGGAGTACCACTACCCCAGCAGCACCAGCGGGGTTCGCACGATTGTCGGTAAAAGCAGTAACCTGCGCGACAATTTTGCGGTGGAGTGGAAACTCTTTAAGCGAGCGCAGGAAGAGGTGTTTGCCGATGTCACTTATGCTGACGGTAGCGTACTAAAACTGAGTCGGGATATCGCACTTTCCGAACCTGTCAGGAACGCCGTCATACACTGGAGCCTGCGTCCAACAGGTGTACCGGAGCTCGGTTACGCTTACCGTGTGTGGGTTGAGATGCCTAGGCAGGTTGCGTCCGTTACCTGGACTCTGGACGGA
Organism: uncultured Opitutales bacterium; assembly: GCA_964499045.1. Classification (GTDB taxonomy): domain Bacteria; phylum Verrucomicrobiota; class Verrucomicrobiia; order Opitutales; family CAZCJJ01; genus CAZCJJ01. The sequence continues at coordinate 3,022 of CAZCJJ010000068.1, forward strand.
ACCCAGAGCCACCGCAGCGTTTACCGCGACAACCTCTGGGAAGGTTTCGCCTTTGAGGGAACCGCCCGCCATAGCTTCAACGTCAGTTTGGAGTATCGTGACCCTTCAACCCATTCGAACCGCGGCGTCAGCCAGCGCATCAGCCTGCCCGAGGACGCCTTCACCAACGCTTACGAACTGACTGTCATGCCCAAGACGCGTTATATCGGCAAAAACGAAGCAGGGCAGCCGCAGCGGCTGGTTGAACTGGCCGTTACAGGCAATACCGGAATGGACGCCAAACTGCACATTGACCGCACGCGTGCAAACCGCATCGAATGGGTGGATGACAACGGAGCGTTGCAGACCTTCGAACTGTCGCCACCCGTGTGGAACGATGATCTGGCCATGCTGCCGCAGCAGTATTTGCTCACTTCCCGCCAAAGTTTCCCGGTTGAAGTCGTGCTCTACGGCCAGACAGCAGATGAGCCCATTGCCGAACACCGTTTTAAGGAGACAATCGATCTAGGAGAGCCGCCTGCTGACTTTATCGAACCGCTGGTTGCCGTCCATCGCGATGAAAATACCGGGGTCCGCTGGGAGGCGAATTTTTCCGCCGCACCGCAGGCGCGGCAGATACGCCGCATTGTTGCCGAGTATGACGTACCTGCACTTTTGCCCGACGGCAAAACGCTGGAAGTCGTCTCCTCAAGCGTGTTCTTCGATGAGGCAACCGCAGCGGATGCGCCCCGGCGAATTGGCCGCGCGCTGGATGGAAGCAGCACCCTGGCGTTCCAGCTCTATTATCTGGACGGCGCGCGGGAGGCAATTGAGGTGGCAGAAACCGAAGAGGGGCAACCCGCAGCGGCTTATACCCGTCCCGGAGGCGTGCGTCTGCTGGAACGCTTTGCCGGAACGGATGCTGAAGACGGTCCCTTTGTGGCTGAGTTCCGGCTGGAGGGCAGCAGTTCGTTTGTCGAAAACGTTGAACACATCGAAGTACGCGACCCGGAGAACCCGCAACTGACAGGGCGCTTTAATCCCGGCCAGACACTGAAAGTCCCGCTTACACAACCGACGAGTTTTGAAGTCACCATCCATTATAAGAACGGACAACCGGAGACCGCCTTGCTGCATGCCGCCTGCCTACCGCAGCGGGAACATGAACTGCGCCTGATTCGCGAAGGCGAGACCATTGCGCTGGTTGCCCCCTTATCCCGGCTCGATCACATTCAGAACGCCGGATTGTCGATGCTCGATTTTTCCGCTCCGCTGATGGCTTCAGCTGATCCGGTTCCGTGGTCGGCGGCGAGTATCGACACCCCGCGTTTTTACCGCGAAGAAGTGTTCGACACTGGCAGCGGCGCAACCTACACGGCAGAGATTATCGACACAGACGGTGAGGCAACCGAAGTGAGCGCGGCACTGCCCATGCCCGAAAGCACGCGTGAAATCGTCAGCCGTTACTGGGGCAAAATCGATGGAGTACCGCACTGGCTTGTACGCCTTCCGCTTAAAGACGACTCGATTGCCGACATAAAGCAGGTTCGCTATGAATTTGTTCCCGAGGATAATTCGCTGCAGGGCCTGGAGCTAATCAGCGCCAGCTACCCGGACTATGCCACCTATCTGCTTGTGCGTTGCGGTGGCACTATCCGCGCGACGGTGGAATCGGAATCATACGGCACCACAACGCTCCCCGGACAGACCCTCACGCTTCCCCCCGCACCCGCAGAAACTTTGTCACTACAGGTTGCCGCCGGCAGCGCCGACCAGGAGTGGCTGCTGTTTATTGACGGCCCCCTCTCACTGCTGGAAGATGTGGAGTCTGTCAGCTACGCATTTGGCACTCAGAGCGACAGTCCTGCATGGCGGAGCATCGAACGCTTCAGTCTGCACGGCGACGGTTTCCACGCTGTTTACTTTGGCAGGGAAAAACCCGCCGGAACCGTATCGGTACGCTTCCGCAACGGTCAGACAGAATTGCTCTCTCTGTGAAAGACCAGAACAGCGGACTGACAGACGCTAACCCGCCTTATGACTGTAAGGAAATCTGTCAGGTGAGGCGCCAGGCCACCAGTTCCGCCTGAATAAAGGAGCGTCCATTCCAGTGTTTGCGGCTGATGCGCAGTGCCATCTCAAGGGGCGTGTTCAGCGGGGGGAGGGATTCGGCCTGTCGCCAGGCTACGGCGGGCAGGCGGCGGCCTTGTCCCAGCTCAAGCTGGAAACGGAAATGGTTTTGACCAAACAGGCGCAGGGGACTTTGCAAAACCACATTCCTGACTCCGAAGACCGGTTCAGGATTTCCCTCTCCAAAAGGATTCAGCAGGTCCAGTTGGCGGAGCCAGTCATCGGTGATTTCGGGTAAGTCGATCCAGGCGGAAATTTCGATTTCGGGGGGCTGGACCGGAGTCTGGCGCAGATAGTCTTCCACCGCTTGGGCAAAGACCTGGCGGAAAGGAAGAATCAGGTCCTTCTCGACCGACACCCCCACCGCCATCGGGTGCCCACCCCATTCCCGGAGGAAACGGTTGCAGGCGGGCAAGACTTCCTGGAGGTTGAGGCCCGGAATACTGCGCCCGGAACCTTTGGCCAGTTCGCCTTCATTGCCCAGAACAATACAGGGACGGTGAAACTCGCGGGCCAGTTTACCCGCCACAATGCCCACAACACCGGGGTGCCAGTCATCGCCGTAAACAACCAGACCGGCGGCATCCGCCATGTGCTCCGCCACCTGCTCCGTGGCCTGCTCATAAACCAGGCGTTCGATATCCTGACGCTCACGGTTGAATGACTCCAACTGCCGGGCGGACTGGGTGCAGTGGCCGTAATCGTCACTGAGCAGCATTTCAATCGGGAGCGAAGCATCCCCGAGGCGGCCACTGGCATTGATGCGCGGGCCAAGTTTATAGGAAATGTCAACGGGCGTCAGCTCCTGGCCCTGCTCGATTCCGGCAACCTCGAAGAGAGCCCCCATCCCCACCCGGCTGCACGCCTCCAGCGCCTTTAATCCGTACTTGGCAAAAATCCTGTTTTCTCCGGTCAGCGGAACCAGATCCGCCACAGTGCCCATCGCCACGAGATCAAGCATCTCGCGTATATCCAGTTGCAATGCCGTGTCGTCACCCTCTTCTCGCAGGCGCTTAACCAGGCCATGGGCGAGTTTGAATACCAGCCCGACCGTACAGAGCTCGGCCCAGGGTGCGTCCGGAGAATCATAAACATGGGGGTTCACCAGAATACAGTCCTCCGGGATTTCCGCCTTGGAACGATGGTGATCCACGATAATGACCTCCACCCCCCGTTGCCGGAGCAGAGCGACTTCCTCGACCGAGTTGGTCCCGCAGTCCAGAGCCACCAGCAGGTCCGGCTTGCCCTCTTCCAGAATCCGCTCGAGGGCGGCATGGCTGAGACCGTAGCCCTCCTCCATCCGGCGGGGAACATAGAAGCGGGGAAAAATACCGAAGCCGTTTAACAGCCCCACCAGCAGAGTCGTGCTGGTCACCCCATCGACATCATAGTCACCGATGATCACGATGGACTCGGCTGACGCCATCCCCTGCAGGAGGCGATCGACTGCCCTGTCCAGATTCGTCAGCAGAAACGGATCCTGAAGATGGGCCAGCTTCGGGTAAAGGAAACGCTCGACCGCCTCCGGATCCTGCCAGCCCCTTTTGGCCAGCAAGGTGGCCAGAACCGGACTGATGGCGAATTGGCGACACAGTGGCTCGATGAGATCCCTGGAGACTTCCTCAAACCGCCACTGCATAACTGATCAACTGCAAAGCTCCAACCCGAAGGATCAGGCCCGTTTGCTGCTGGCCTCCCACTCGTACTTGGGGGTCAATTCGCGTTCGGTCACATGCCTGCGATCACCCTTATGCCACCAGTAGAATACCGGGCTGGCGATAAAGATGGAGGAGAAGGTACCGGTGATGATACCCACGAGGAAGATGAAGGCAAAGTCTTTGATCACCCCGGCTCCGAATATCCACAAGGCAAGGGCGGCAAACATAGTGGTTACACTGGTCAGCAAAGTACGGGACAGCGTCTGGTTGATCGAGTAGATGATGACTTCACGCAGACTCTTTTCCGGATGGAAGTCCAATTCTTCGCGAATACGGTCAAAGATCACGATCGTATCATTGATGGAATAACCCGCCACCATCAGGATGGCCGCCACCATCGGAGCAGTGAACTGGCCGTCTACCAAAACAAAGATGCCAATGGTCATCAACAAGTCGTGCACTGTGGCTACGACGGCACCGACACCGAAACCGACCTCGAAGCGGAGAGCCACATAGAAGAGGATCCCGACGAGTGCGATCAGGATAGAAAGAACGGCATTCCAGCGGATGGAGGCACTGACGGCAGCCCCGATCACATTTTCACCCACCATCTTGAGTTCCGCCTCCGGAAAACTTTCCTGAAGAGCAACAAGGACTTCCTGGGTGCGCCCCTCCTCTGAATCCACCTGAATTTTTAGACGTTCATCTTCTCCTCCGATAATTTTAGTGAAGACAGGAAGGACTTCACCCAGATCGCGATCCTCCGCCACCTGCTGGATGCTCTGGACGGAGAGGTTTTCCCGGTGCTCCTGATTGAATTCCACAATGATTTCGGAACCACCCAGAAAATCGATACCATAGATCTTGTCGCCTTTCATAAACAAGGCACTGATCCCAGCCAGTACGATCAACCAGGAGATGGCAAAAGCCGGGCGGCGGTATTTGAAGAAGTCGTAATGGGTGTTTGTCAGCAGGCCGAAAGGTAGCATGCGTTTGACCAGCCCGCCATAGACCAGGATTTCCAGTAGCGCACGGCTGAAAATCAGCGCGCAAAAGACGGTGGAGAAAATACCGATCGAAAGGGTGACCCCAAAGCCCTTCACCGGTCCAGATCCAAAGTAAATAAGGATGGCCGCAGTGATCAGGGTGGTCACATTCGCGTCGATAATGGTGGAGAAGGCCTTTTCATAGCCCGCGCTCAGGGCATTGGGGAGGCTCTTGCCCGCCCGCAGCTCTTCCCGGATACGCTCGAAAATGAGAATGTTTGCATCCACTGCCATGCCAATGGTCAGGACCAGGGCGGCAATGCCGGGAAGCGTCAGGGTCGCACCGATACTGGCAAGAATACCAACCACGATGAATACAGTGGTCAGGACAGAGATGACCGCGACCAACCCCGCTGCCAGATAATAGGCGATCATAAAAAGAATGACCAAACCGGCACCCAGCAATGCGGCATAAACAGAGGCATCACGGGCCTCATGCGCGAGCGAGGGTCCGATTTCATAAAGCTCATCCAGCCTCAATTCGAACTGAAGGGGGTTATTGAGAACGTTGGACAGCTCGATCACCTCGCGTTGCGAGAAGTTGCCGCTGATGCTGGAGCGCCCCCCCCACATCGGTTCCTTTACCACGGGGGTGCTGTAAAGTTTGCCGTCCAGAACAATCGCCAGAGGCTGCTGCACACCCGTCCGCTGGTCTTCATCATACACGCGCTGGGTCATCTCGCCCCAGACATCGCGCCCGGCGGATGTCATATTGAATGCGACCTCCCAGGATCCCGCCGGAGACATCGTGGGGAAGGCCTGCTGAACGATTTCACCAGTCGCCTCGGGAATCCGGCGGACATAGACCGGATGCTCAACGATTTCACCCTGCGCATTTTCACGCTCCAGAATGAGGATTTCGTAGCCCGGAGGCGGAACATTTTCCACACCTGGAATCGGTTTCTCGGTGCGGTGGACCAGACGGAATTCAAGGCGAGCCGGTTTCTGGATCGCGTTCAAAACATCGGGATTATCGGCGGTGGAAATGCCCGGCATCTGGATTTCAATGCCATTCGGAGGAACGGCGCGGATAAGCGGCTCTGCCACCCCCAGGCCGTTAACACGGCTGGTCATGATTTCGATCGCCTGTTCCAGTTGCTGCTCGCGTTCAAAATCACCTCCGGCGGCGTCATCAATACGCAAAGTCGCGGCGACTCCGCCCTTCAAGTCGAGGCCCTGCTTGATCTTGCCCTGGGATTCCTTGAGGAGGACATCGAAAAGGATGGTGTTTCTACGGTTCAGGTTCCGCACATCCACCAGATTGATGTCCGGGAAATAGAGGTTATAGTAGTCGATCTGTTCCTCTTCACCCATATTGCGGAGGGCGAGGAATACGGATTGCTCGGTACCGTCGGCAACCCGGGTATGGGCACGCTCCAGCAATTCTGCGAATTCCGTCTGGTTCGCCGTCGCGCGCGTGGCGATGTACTCTTCGAAAGGCGTGTCAGTCGGCGGAATAATATTGATCAGAGCCCAACTGACAACAAGGGCCGTGATGACGAGTTTCCAGATGATATTACCTTTCATGCAAATACTTTCTCCGGTCCTGGCTTACGCTTTGTCGTTTTTGCTGACTACGGAAACCACGGCGGATTTCACGACTTCCACTTTTACATTTTCCGCAATCCTCACCACGAAGCGGTCGCTTTTGACATTGGTGATGGTGCCGTAGATGCCCCCGCTGGTCAGGACTTCCTCACCGGATTGAAGCGAGGCGACGAGTTTCTCGTGTTCTTTCTGCTTCTTGCGCTGCGGCGCAATGATCAAAAACCACATACCGAGAAACAGCAGGGCAAAAATAATGAGCTGGAAGCCCGGACCGGGAGGAGAAGACCCTTCGGCCAGTGGCAGAGATGATAAAAGTGCTTGCGTCAGTTGTGTCATAAGGAAGTGGGAAAAAACGGGCAGCAAAGCGGAGGGAGCCCTAAAAGGCAAGCTGGTTCTTCATTGCATTTCGACCGGACATCCACACAGTGGTTGGCCTTGAAAAGCGCAACCGACAAAACATGGACCGTTCGCAAGGCGGAGGATTATTATGGTTTCAAACGCTGGGGTGGAGGCCACTTCTCCGTCGATACCAACGGCGAGGTCTGTGTGCACCCGTCGGGAGACCAGCGTTCCATCCGCATCATGGACATCGTCCGGGAAGCGGCGGACATGGGGCTGAAGGCTCCTTTGACCATCCGGGTGCAGGACCTGTTGCGGCGGCGGGTGGAACAGATCAATCTCGCCTTCCGTGAGGCCATCCAACAGGAGCAATACGAAGGGCAGTACCGCGGCGTCTTCCCGATCAAGGTCAACCAGTTGCGCGAGGTGGTGGATGAAATCCTCGATGCCGGGGAGCCTTACCACTTCGGCCTGGAGGCAGGCAGCAAGCCCGAACTGCTCGTGGCCCTCGCCATGCTCGACAGCACAGACTGCCTGCTCATTTGCAACGGTTACAAAGATGCGGACTACATCCGCCTTGCCCTGATGGGACGCCGCCTGGGGAAAAAAGTCATTCTGGTGGTCGAACAATTTTCCGAGGTCGATGCGATCATCCGGATCGCCAAGGAAACCGGGATCGACCCGATCATCGGCTTCCGGGTCAAACTCCGGACCGAGGGTGAGGGCAAATGGGCGACTTCGACCGGGGACAATGCCAAATTCGGCTTGTCGGCCCAGGAACTGGTTCTGGCAAGCCGCAAACTGAAGCGGGCCGGATTGAAGGATGCGGTCCAGCTCATTCACTTCCATATCGGTTCCCAGGTCCCGAACATCATCACGATTAAAAAGGCCGTGGTCGAGGCGGCCCGCTACTACTGCGAACTGCACAAAATGGGCTTCCCCATGCGCTATCTGGATGTCGGTGGCGGCCTCGGCATTGATTATGATGGCAGCCGGACCAACTTCGATAGTTCCACCAACTATTCTCTGGAAGAATACGCCCGTGACGTGGTCTTCAATATCAAGAGCGTCTGTGAAAGCGCGGATATCCCCGTACCCGACATCGTTTCCGAGAGCGGGCGGGCCATCGTCGCCCCCCATTCCATCCTCGTCCTCGAAGTCGTGGACCGCATCTCCAAGATGGTCGAGAAACCCCCGGCCAAAAGTCGGCGACGCAAACACCCGATCCTGAAAGACCTCGAAAGTATTCTCAAGGATGGCGGGAACCGGTACAGTAAGCTGGAGCGGTTTCACGATGCCCAACAGAAAAAAGAGGAGGCCCATTCCCTCTTCACGCTCGGCTACCTTGATCTGGAATCGCGGGCGGAAGCGGAACACCTGTTTTGGGAAATATCGGCTGAGATCCATGAGTCGCTGAAACACGAAGGCTACATTCCCGACGACCTCGCCAACCTCGACCGGCTCCTCGCCGAACAATACGTCTGCAATTTTTCCGTCTTCCAAAGTCTGCTCGATCACTGGGCACTGGATCAACTCTTCCCCATCACCCCACTCCACCGTCTGGACGAAGAACCCACCGTCCAATGCACCTTGGTGGACATCACCTGCGACAGTGACGGCAAGATCTCGCACTTCATTGACCTCGAAGACGTGAAAACCTCACTCCGGGTCCACCCCTTCCAACCCGGCAAGCCCTATTACCTCGGCGTCTTCCTTGTCGGCGCATATCAGGATATCATGGGGGATCTGCACAACCTCTTCGGCCGGGTGAATGAGGTCCATGTGTTCCTCGAAGACGATGAGGACGACGGCTTCTATATCGAAGAAACCATCAGCGGCTTCCGCACTGATGAGGTGCTGGAGTTCATCCAGTATAAAAACGGGGATTTACTCCGGATGATGAAAAAGCAGATCGACCGCGCCACCCGGGCCGACACGGTCAAGCCGCGGGAAGGGGTGCGCCTGCTCTCCCTTTACGAATCCCTCATCAAAAGCAAAACCTACCTGAGCACCGGGGACACGAAAAAACCCAAGCGAGGCAAGGGCCGGACGAAAACGGATTAGACTGCAGATGCGGGACTCCTTGCGGAACCCGGTCCGCGCCTTGCCAGAGTCACTTGTGAATCTTGTGAGATAAGCGGGTTAGCGGTTCTCACCACTATCGCTGTTGTCTATAATGGATTCCTCTATCGGAGCATCGCTGGTGTCGCCGGTTTCTTCAGGGTTCGGGGGCTTGGGGGCCTGAGATTCCGGCTTTATGGCTTCACTGGCGGAAGCGAAGGACACGTTGCCGAGAGCGGTCTGGGCACCAAAGGCGGCAGCCTGAGAAAAGAGGTTCAAGGGCGATTGCCCCGCCTCGCTGTTTTCCCATCGCTGGTCGACCCTAAGGGGTCGATCTTTGTCCCCGGACAGGTGAAGGGTCTGTGTGGGAAAGGCGAAGTCGATACCCTCGGCGGCAAAGCGCTCCATAATTTGCACATTGACCCAGTTGGCATGCTCAAGGAAATCCCAGTACTGGGGTGGGCTGTACCAATAGATGACGAGGATGTTGAGCGAATCAGGGTTCAGGTTGTTAAAGTAAACACGAGGCAGGAACTCCGGTTTGTTGATGGGCGTATTCGGGTGTGGTCTGGTTGCCTCGCCTTCCGAAACCACTTCGTCTTCCGGTACAGACAGGATCTCGCGTACGATCTCTACGGCCCGGTTGATCTTCTCAGGGTTGGTGTCGTAAGTGATAGTAATGTCGAATACCCGACGGATAAAAGGGCGCTGACCGATGTTTTCAATCTCCACCGAAGCCATCTTTTCGTTGGGGATGGTCGTAAGGTGGCCGCTCAGCAGGCGAATCTTGGTCGAGCGCAACCCAATGGACTCCACCGTACCGTCTGCCCCGAGCACTTTGACACGTTGCCCGACCTTGTAAGGCTGATCGGCGAAAATCATGAAGCTGCCGATAATGTTTTCCATCGTTGGCCGGAACGCCAATGCCACAGCCAACCCGCCGACACCCAGGCCAGCGATGAGCGGCCAGATGGAGATCCCAAGCTGGTTCAAACCCACAATAATAACCCACATCGCCAGTAAGGTGCCGATAATGCGCGAGGACAGCCGCAGCAGACTGGCATCGACGCTTTCCGGGTTAATTTGTGGCATCGCAATAGCCGTTTCAGCCAGCGCCCGAATCAGGCAAAAGATCGCCCAAGCGATGAGAAAAGTCACCAAGGTTCGTTCAATGGTGATAATAGTTAGGATGGCTTGTCCAGTAATATTAACCTCATGGGTAATGTACCGGGTCACCCAGTATATAAGCCCGGATACAAGTACTGGCGCCCATACTCTCAGCCAACTGCCAAAAGCGGGAGAGCAACGCCGAATTAGACGCTTATTGCCGAGCAAGATGAGTACGGAGATAAAGAAGGTCAAAATGTAGAGCAGACTCATGACCGCCCATTGCCAGACCGCCTGTCCGCGGTATTCCGCGTGAAAGGGGGCGGGCAGTTTATCAACAACGCGTCCCCAGAAGGTAGCCAACGGGACGAGACTTCCGGGACTCATCGAATAAAAGCGGTAAAAGCCCGGCGAGGTTTCAGCCGATTCGTACATGGCTGAAAAGTGATTGAAGTGACTGTCACGGTAGGGAAGGTCTTTTATCCTTTCATAGGATTCATCGGCTATCCTTACCGTGTGCGGGCTAAAGCGGAAAGAACCGCGATTCTGCCCCTCCATGATCTCAACAATTTCAAATGCCGTATTCGGGTACACCCAACGGATCGGTTGATCCTTATCGCCCTTTGCATTCCGGATCTGGCGAACTATTTCAAGGTTCGGGATCTGGTCGATAGGGGGTGCTGCCATGCGATCCATAACCTCTTTGAGTTGCATGGCAGCCTCTAAGCCCGTGTCGTATCGCAGAGCATCCGGGGCTTCGGAAAGGTCGAGTGTGGCGATTGCCCGCCGTATGTGGTCATCCACGCGCCGCCCGAGGGCATAGGCCTCATCAATACTCATGGTCGGAGGATTGGCCCGCAGCCCGGTTTCCACTTCCTGAACAGCTTGGTAGGCTAGATTCATATTCCTGAGGAAACTTTCCAAGGTAGAGCGAGGGCTGTCTGTGTTGGCTGCCCGCAGCCGGTTGCCAACTTCACGTTCACGGTTGATGATCCCCGTTTTGTTGTCCCGAAAACTCTCGATTAAGTCTACCATGGCCCCGGACCGCGAAGGCAGCTCTTTAGTTTGGCGGTAATAGCGTGGCAACAATTCGATGGTTCGCGGGGAGAATCTCCACATACCCTCATGCGGACCTGAGTCTGCGCGCATAATCGTGATATCCGTGTTTGGAATGCGCCACTCTTTCAAATCCCGAGCCTTCACTTCCTCCACACCCGGTATTTCTGCAGGCACAGGCAGTGTGAGTTTATCCAGAACCTCCTGCATATAAGCGAGTCGCTCTGTTTGGACCCAGCGGGAGCCTCCATCGGGTGTGTAGCTGAAATCCATTGTCGCCAAGGCGCGATCATAGGCGGCCAGACCACGATTGCTCGTTACCTGACCTTTGTCAAAATGCTCGGCCAGCATCTTTTGATACTCCGTTAAAAAGCTATTCAGGGTATCGCGTGGACTAGCCAAGTTGGCGGGCCTCAGCGGTTCATAGACTGTTTCCGTCAGTTCCCCGCTATCTGGATTTGCCTGTGCCCATAATCCCACACAGCTGATCAATCCCCAAAACAGCAGGTAAAAACGAATACCGCGATTCAAGGACGCGTCAGTTAGCCCGCATATCCCAGCGACTTGTTGGCGAAGGGTATCTCTCATTTATAAAACAATATTTTGAGCGTTTATCGTAAAAAACAGACGGTTTGGCGAGTGTGCTGTACGAAAGGTGTTTAGAATTGACCCCGGCTGCCTGAAAATTCAGATATTCCCCCTTCCTTTCGTGCAAGCCTGCTACTGTTATTGATCCGAATGTCCGAAGCCATGCAAAAATCCAACGAATCCAAACCCGCATCCAAACGGATGATCATCGAGTATGTGGCGGACGCCATCATCCCGAACCTGACCGATACCCATCAGCGGCACCTTGATATCAGCGCCGGTTGGGGTCACCTGATTCGCAGGCTTAAAGCCCGCAAACCGGACCTCGAGTCCTGGGCCTGCGACTTCAAACTGATGCCGGATCTAGGAGATATCCCCGGCAAGGAGGCCGACCTCAACAAGGGGGACCTCCCCTTCGAGGACAACTCGTTCGACCTCGTCACCTGCACGGAAGCCATCGAACATATCGAAAATTTCCGGGTAGCTACCCGGGAAGCCTTCCGTGTCCTCAAACCGGGTGGTCTTTTCTTTGTTTCCGCCCCCAACATCCTCAATTTGCGCTCCCGCTGGATCTTCATGACCCGGGGGCTCTATGAATTTTTTGATGCCGTGCCCACAGCAGAGTCCATGGGAGACAACGCCTGGATGCGCCACATATCGCCCAATACGTTTTTCCATCTCGCGATTGCCATGCATGATCAGGGCTTCCGCGACATCCGGCACCATTCCGGAAAGGTACAGAAGTTTTCCGCCGCCCTTTATTGGCTGCACTGGCCTTTTGCCGCCTTCGCCACCGCCCGCGCAAAAAAACGGCGAGACCGCAAAGGCCGCTCCATCTGTGCCATCGCCGACCAACTGGCCGCCGAACATCATTCCTGGAATATCATGACCAGCCGGACCATGATCGTGTCCGCCCGGAAACCGGAGTAGGCGCAAAACGAAGGCGCGTGGGCACAGCGACCACAGAAGCCTCTACGAAGGTGCTTCTTGCCCACGTCTCGAGGCCTTTCATAGGTTTCCCGGAATGGCCGGAATGATTGCGGCAAGGGTTAAGACGGTTTGATTACCGTGCCTGATTCCGGAGCAGCCGAAGGGGTCAAACGTAGAATTTAAATATTTCATCGTTTTGTTATGCCGTTCGGATTAATTGAGTTATGCGGGAGGGGTGGCCCATATTCAGTCGGTTGGCTATCCAGGGATTTGTTGCAGGGGTTGTTGCGCGCAGTTTGCGGGCAACAACTGCTTTCCAGAGAGCCCCCTTCGGATCGGACTGAATATCCCCTTCGCCCTTCCCGGCTTCTTTAAGCAGTCCTTCCACAACCCATTCCCATTGGGATTCGTTTAATTCCCGTAGCTGCGTACTGTCCCAGACAACATCCGGATGACGTTTACTTAAATCCTTAGACAAGGCTTTCTTGTCTTCATCAGGCCCAATAAACCACCCCCGGCAGTAACGCTTCTCAAGCTCCAAGCGGCGGGCAGGTTCGCTTTCATCAACCAGCTCAAGGTGCTTACCGTAGCGGCGCATTCCCGCAACATTGTCAGCTAAGCCCAGTATCCCAAGAAAATCGGCACGGCACAGCCCATTGTGAACATGACCCTTAAAATACTTAGGGTAACTCGACAGAGCATAGCTGCGTAAATCTCCTACTGAGCAAAGGCCCGCCCGGACCGGGTTTAAATGAATGTAGTCCACCAATCCAAGCAGCGGACGACCCTCCCCCACCACCAGCGCCTTGTAACGGCCTTGGAAAACATGCCCCCGCTCCTTGCGATAACGGTTGAACCTCGTGGCAAAGGTACTTTGCAGCCACTTCATCCCAGCCACCAGATTAGGCTCAGGCGTCTCCAAGGCCAAATGATAGTGGTTACTCATCACCACATACGGCTGCCGAAGGGGTCAGTCCAATTTTTCATGTTTTTTTAGCTTACTCCATTCTTTTGAGGCTCGGGCACGTCGCTGAAGGCTGACAAGACTTTGTACATAGGACGGTGATCCCATAGACAAGTTCTCCGCTATCCAGCGATAGGGAGTCAGATATTCCTCCCGGAGATAGCGCGCCAGATCCACCTTCCACCCTTCCCCTTTACGTCCGCTTTCAAGAGCACGATCATCACGACCCAGAACGGCTGCCGAAGGGGTCAGTCCAATTTTTCATGTTTTTTTAGCTTACTCCATT
>CAZCJJ010000069.1:0-16536 GCA_964499045.1 uncultured Opitutales bacterium
GGGTTGCGCCTTGCGCTTCATCACTTCTGGGCTTCGTGAATATTCCAGGTTAGATGAGGACAATCCCCGGAAGGGATGGGCCTGAGATTCTGGCGTTGAAACGGGAAATCAAAATCCTGTTCGGTTTATTTGAGAAATTCGGGCAGGATACCGTCTAGGGCATTCAAGAGGCCATCCATGGTTTCGTCGGTTTCGTCTCCCATATTGGAAATACGGAAGGTTTTGCCTTTCAACTTGCCGTAACCGGTATCGATCACGCAGTTGTGCTGTTTCTTCAGTTCGCTGTTGAAGGCCGCGACATCAATGTTGCGGGTATTTTTCACGCAGCACAGTGTTTTGGAGCCGAATTCCGGCGGGGGCAGTAACTCGAATCCGTTCTTTTCCACCCAGGCCCGGACCTTGTTGTTCAGGCGTTCGTGGCGCTGGTAGCGGTTTTGCAGACCTTCCGCCTCGATATCCTCCAGTTTGCTGCGAAGAGCATAAATGAGGGGGATGACCGGCGTGCTGGGGGTCATGTTCTTCTCATGGTTCGCAAGGAATTCAAGGAAATCGAAATAATAGCCCCGATCGGAGAGCGTTTCCGCCCGCTTGAGGGCTTTTTCCGATACGGAGAAAAGGGCCAGTCCGGGTGGGAGGGCGAGGGCTTTTTGAGCTCCGGTCAACATGACATCAATCCCGAGCGCATCCTTGTCGATCGGCAGGGCGGAGAAGGAGCTGACGGTATCGACGATGGAAACAACCTCCGGAAACTCACGTACCACGGCCATGATGGCTTCGATCGGATTCTGGGTGCCGGTTGAGGTTTCGTTATGGATGATTGTAATGGAGTCGTACTCTCCGGTGGCCAGTTCGCGGCGAATATCTTCCGGATCCAGCGGCGTTCCCCACTCATAGCCGAGGCCCTTGGCCTGCTTGCCGGCACGGAGGCTGACATCGTACCATTTGTCCGAAAAGGCACCGCTCATGCAATTGAGCACCTTTTTGGCGGTAACATTGCGGAGGGAGCCTTCCATGACGCCCCAGGCGCTGCTGGTGCTGATGAACACCGGATCCCGGGTCATAAACAGTTTCTGCAGTCCGGGCTGAATGGATTCGTACAGGGCGACGAAATCCTTGCTCCGGTGTCCCACGACAGGCGTGGTCATGGCTTGATAGGTTTTGGCCGAAACTTCGACCGGTCCGGGAATGAACAGTTTGTAACTCACAGTATATACAGGTTTGGGAGAGAAAAATCAGACGACGTGAAAGAGGTCCTGGTCAGGCCTGTCGGGGCCGCGTTCTTTGAGGATGGTCCGGTTGCCCTCTCCCAGGACAATCACCCGGGGTATCCATTTTCCGGCAGCGTCCAGTTCCATCTGAATAAAGGACATGATGACGAGCAGGTCACCTATTTTGGCCTTGTGTGCGGCGGCCCCGTTCATGGAAAACGCCAGCGAGCCGGGGGGGGCGGGGATGGCATAGGTTTCAAGGCGTTCACCGTTGGTGATGTTGCTGACGAGGATTTTTTCGTAAGGCAGCAAACCAACGCGCTCCATCAGCGTCTGGTCAATGGCCAGACTGCCCTCGTAGTGCAACTGGGCATCTGTGACGGTGGCGCGGAGAATCTTGGATTTGAGGATATTGACCAACATGACTGAAGACTGGTGAAGGAGTCAGGTCCCGGGAATGAAGGTAGCACAATGTCGTGCTTCAGAGGCTTTCTGTCAAGGGCCCGGCCTGTCCTGGCTGCTATCCGGCAAAGATAAAGGCCTCCCTTGGAGGCCTTTACGTGAAAATCAAGCTTGGGCCTTGTCAGCCAGGTATGCCTGGAGGGCAACCCGCTTCTTGCGGCGTTTGGCCAGCTCACGCTGCCGTTGGGCATTGGGTTTGCTCTTCCCGCTCTTCGGTTTGCTGGTCTTGCTCTTCTTCTGTAATGGTTTGCTGCGTCCGCTCATGATTTTGGCTTGGTAAAAATGAAAAGGAGGGAAAAAGGCAGGATCCCGACCGAAAGTCAAACCAATCTTTAATCGGTTTCCTCGGCGTTTAATCGGTTTCCTCGGCGACTGGACATCCAAAGAATTAGGGGTTTAGGCTATAGGCGGTAGGGGTTTAGGCTATAGGCGGCTATAGGCTGTAGGTGTTTCGGTGTTTTGGTGTTTGGGGGGTTCGGTTTTTTGGGGGGTAGCAGTCGGACTGTACAACCGTCAAACCGTCTACGCTTCCCCGCCCTCTTTGCGTCTTTGGGTCTTTGCGTGAGACTCCAGCGTTGCCTCTCAGCTCCCTCGTCCGTCACAAATTCTGGACACCCAAAGATTCGTAAGCCCCAAGGAGGAGGGGTGACCTCATCCCTGCGGAACAAACTTAAAATGCGGCGTGGGTCACGCCGCCTCCATGATCCGAATTAGGGGTTTAGGCTATAGGCTGTAGGTGTTTCGGTGTTTCGGTGTTTTGGAGTTTGGGGGTTTTGGTTTTTTGGGGGGGGACCAGTCGGACTGTCCGACCGTCAAACCGTCTACGCTTCCCTCTTCGTGCCTTGCTCGATGAGGGAAAAAGAGTCAAACGCACAGGATAACGATTTTTCTCAATGCATGAAGGAACCCAGCCTTCCTCTCTGATATCCCGTTGTTATGATGAAACTTGAAGCTGCTGGAAATTGAAGATAGCTTGACAAGTGAACACCTGTTCACTTATTGATTGCTGGCAATGATTGTTAATGAGCCAAAATCCTTTGGGGGTACTTGGTCCAACCAGAAGCTGGACGCGTTGCGGCACTATCTTCACTGCTATACCACAGCACTCAAGAATGCCCCCTTCAAGCTGGTTTACATTGATGCGTTTGCCGGGGCGGGAATGCATGTTATACCAAAAACGGAACCCTCTCTCTTCGATGCCCCTGAGCTCTTGGAAGCAAATAGCTATCGCCACGGATCTCCGCTTATCGCATTATCCAATGAGCCTCCATTTCATGAATTTGTTTTTATTGAACAGGACCCGGCCTCAATGGCCCAGTTAAAAGCGCAAGTGGAGGCATGTTCATTCTCTAATGGCCGGAATCTCCGTTTCTGCCAGGGCGATGCGAATGAGGAACTGGTTAAACTAACCCAGGAGGATTGGGGAGGTCGCCGAGGCGTTGCATTTCTCGATCCATTTGCGCTCCAAGTGAACTGGGACACCATTGAACGAATTGCTGAGACGCGAGCTATTGATATGTGGCTCCTTTTTCCTGCGATGGCAGTTAATAGGATGCTGCCAAAAAATGGGCAAATCCCATCGAAGTGGGCAGAACGGCTGGATACTCTTTTCGGAGCCGCTGACTGGAAAAAGACGTTTTATAGGCCAAGCGGGCAAATAAGTTTATTCGGGGATGAGGAGATTGATAAAGTCCCTCAAATATTTGATAAACTAAGTGCTTACGTAACTAGGCGGCTGCAAACGGTGTTCTCAGCGGCAAATCAAAATCCATTGATATTGAAAAACAAGGCGGGCGCTCCCATTTTCCTGCTTTGTTTCGCATCCGGTAACCCTAAGGGAGCTCCAATCGCAATCCGCATTGCCCAGCACATCATTAACACTTCTTTTCATGGCTAAGAACTCAAAAATCGAATGGACTCATCACACCTTTAATCCGTGGTGGGGCTGCGCCAAAGTTTCTCCTGCGTGTGCCCATTGCTATGCGGAAACCTGGGCGAAACGAACGGGCAACCAGGTTTGGGGAGGTGCCGCACCCCGTAAATTCTTTACAGACCGGCATTGGGCCGAGCCGCTGGCTTGGGATGAGGACGCTAAAAACTCGGGAGTGCGTCGGCGTGTTTTTTGTGCATCTATGGCGGACGTTTTTGAGAGGCGTGCCAATTTAAAGGAATCGAGACTCCGTTTGTGGGAATTAATCAGGAAGACACCTCATCTGGACTGGCTTCTATTGACTAAACGCCCCCACAACATCGAGGCTATGGTGCCATGGCGAAGCGATGATTGGCCGAAAAATATTTGGCTGGGAACTACCGTTGAAAATCAACACTGGGCGGATATAAGGCTTCCAGAGCTGGCAAAGCACGCTGCCAAAGTACGGTTTTTAAGTTGTGAGCCTCTGCTGGGAAGTATGGATCTTCGCCCATGGATGAGGGAGGGTGTTGTTGATTGGATAATCGTTGGTGGCGAGAGTGGACCACAGTCCAGACCGATGAGTCCACACTGGGTTCGTTCTTTACGTGATCAGTGTATCAACGAAAAGGTTGCCTTTCATTTCAAACAGTGGGGCCACTGGGCACCGGTTGAACTGCTGACTGTAGAGCAAAAGAAAACACTGGTATTCGATGACTATCAAATGGCAGCAGCAGGGAAAAAGCATGCGGGGCGTAGCCTCGACGGCAGAACATGGGACCAGCTACCCCAAAGTGCTTGAATAGCCAATTTCAGAACATTCATGTAATGAAAAGGGAAGGGGTTTAGGCTATAGGCGGTAGGGGTTTCGGTATTTTGGGGTTTTGGTGTTTGGGGGTTTCGGTTTTTTTGGGGGTACCAGTCGGACTGTACAACCGTCAAGCCGTCTACGCTTCCCCGTCCTCTTTGCGTCTTTGGGTCTTTGCGTGAGACTCCAGCGTTGCCTCTCAGTCAGCTTTTTTCCTCATCGGCGGCAGCTTCTCTTGACAACTTCTTTACAGTTGGAAATGCGTGCCATTCAGCTTTCAGGTCTCATCCCTCTGGTTCCCACCTTCTGCCTTCCCTCCTTCGCTTTTGGTTGCCGCCCCGACCACCAGGGCTTACCCATTCTCATTGATGGATAAAGCAACGGCAGCCTTCTACTCGCAAAATGCAGCGCATTTGGCAGGGGAATATGGCCAGGCTGAGGGCTCGTGCGCTGTACTGGACCGTGTTTTTGAACAAGCACAAACGATTCTGGATGTCGGCTGCGGGACGGGGCGGGACTGTGCTTACCTCTTTCACCTAGGCAAAACAGTCTTTGGCGTTGATGCTTCGCCCGCTATGCTGGCGGTTGCGCAGCAAACCCTTACTGAAGCAGGATTCAACCCGAACGGGCACCTCATGTCAGCCGATCTTCCGGATTTGAGTGCCTTTGAGGATGAATCCTTCGACGGACTGCTCTGCAATGCCGTGCTCATGCACCTGCCGGAGTCCTTACTCTTTGACACGGTTTATAGCTTCAAACGGGTCTTGCGTCCGGGCGGTGTTCTACTCTTTACCCTTCCAGAGGTCCGGCCTGACATCGACCCCCAAACCCGCCGCGACACCGGAGGCCGCCTTTACAGCGATCTCCCTGCGGCAAAACTACAACTCCTCTTCGAGCGGGTCGGCTTTCGCCTGTTATCCTCTGAAACCGTAGCTGACCCGATGGGACGGGAAGGCTACACATGGAATCGCTCGGTCCTCAAACGCACGGATGATTCTGTTTCACGCCCCCTGCATCTGGTCGAAAGCATTCTCAATCGTGATGACAAAGTTGCCACCTACAAGCTGGCGCTTTTCCGCGCACTGGCTGAGATTGCCCAGACGCAACACCACCTGGCGGCTTTTCTTCCCAACGGCAAAGTCAGCCTTCCTGTTTCCGGACTCGCGGAAAAATGGCTGCTCTATTACTGGCCTATTTTCAATCAACCCGGCGGCAAGTGTATTCGCCAAGGTACCAGCACTCACGGTTCGGATGTGGCGATCCGTGGTCCGATGGAAGTACTCATTAAGCATTACGAACCGGTGGGGGGCATGGAAGCCTTCTATGTCGATTGGAAAGGAGCTCGACTCAATTCAGCGGCAAACAAACTCGTCAAGGCCGCCCTTTCGAAGTTGCAGTCAACACTGTGGACTATGCCGATTCGCCACGCCGGTGGCGGGCATTTTTCGGTCTTTCAATACGACAAAAAAACAAAGAGCGTGCTCATGGACGCCTCGCTCTGGCGTGAACTCTGCCTTATGGGTAGTTGGATTCAGGATGCCACGGTCTTGCGCTGGGCTGAGCTAACTGAACAAATTAATAAAGGGGCCATCTCGACCAGCCAAGTCGTCGAATGTCTTCTTACCGTACCCAATGCCGCTCGCAACGTTGCCGACGCCCGCCGCTATTTTGAGACCATGCCGGACCGGGCCTGCGTGTGGACCGATCGCCCCCTGCAAACAAAGTTTGCGGTCGATCACGCCATGCCCTTCGCGCTTTGGCGCAACAATGATCTATGGAATTTGTTTCCAGCCGCTGAACAAGTGAACCAAAACAAAAGTGACCATCTGCCGAGCTACGGGTTGTTGCAACGTCGCCGGGACCGGATTGTATTTTACTGGAAGGGGCTCCACGGTGCTCTGGATGCACGATTCCGTCGCGAAGCCCAAACCCTTCTTGGCCGCGACTCCTTTCAGCCCGGCAATTGGGAAAACCAGCTTTTCACCCGCTTTGTTGAAGCCTTTGAAATTACCGCCAATCAACGCGGTGCAATCCGCTGGGAGCCAGCTTCCGCTTCAGCCCAAAATCGTCGACAACGACAACCGGATCATGAGGGACTCATCCATAAGGTGAAACTCTCCCCGTTACCCTCTGCGCCTTCTATTGTCCCATTCCATGAACTAAACGGTGGAGCCTATCGCACGCATCTACCCATCGTCGCCTCCCTGGCTGCTGGCAAAGACTTTCACGGCTTCGAAACCGGCGATCTCTCCTTGGCAGAGGAACTCGATTGGATCGCAGTACCGCCCGCCCTTATCCGCTCCCGCCGCTTTGTCGTTCGCGTCGCCGGAGATTCAATGGAGCCCACGCTCCACCCAGGGCAACTGCTTATCTTCGAGTACCACCGTTCCCCACGCCGCGACGGCGAAATCGTCATTGCTAACCTGCCCACCTTCGGCCCCAGCATCGACGGCACCGAGGCGATCAAACGCATCCGCCAAACCCCCACCCACTGGATCTTCGAGTCCGATAACCCAGCCTACAACCCCCTTTCTGCCGCCAAGGAAGAAATCAGCCACCCAATCCTGGGGTGTCTTGTTGGGGAGGTTTGAGAATGCTCATGAAATGATGGGGGATGGGGTAGGTTCGACGCTTCAGCGAGCACCCCATACCCCCGTGACGGGCTGACTGAAACGAACGATGGCTATCGCGGATAAATGACCTCCCCAAATCCCTAATTTTTCATGGGTATCCTTGAATCTTACTGAATTTTAATTGGGTGCAAGGTCCTGTCTCGAAGTGAATGACAGCCCCCTCAATCGATTTGTAAGCCACCCCTTTGCGTCTTTGCTGCTTAGCGTGAGATTCCACCGTTGCCTCTCAGTCAGTTTTCTTCCTCATCGGCGGCAGCTTCTCTTGACAACTTCTTTACAATTGGAAATGCTCCCAGCACCTGCCTCGTTATATCGCCTTGCGCCATCAGTCATCAGCCATTCACTATTGATAATTCGCCATGCCACTCGCCGCCCTCAGAGTAACAACCGCCTGCCGGACGGGACGGGATAATCTGGTTTGCGATTTACTTGGAGCCCTGAATGATCGCAAGTAATTTATGAACAAGACTTAAAAAACAATTAAAAGTGCTAAATAAGAAATCTGATTTAATTCCAGTCATCGATATCTTTGCGGGGCCAGGTGGTTTAAGCGAAGGATTTTCACGTCTTCAAATTGGTTCCCGTAAGCGCTTTAAAATAGCATTATCTATTGAAAAAGACCCTGAAGCCCACAAGACATTAACCCTTCGAGCATTTTTTCGTCAATTTGGAGAAGGTTCTGCCCCGGAAGAGTATTACCAATACCTAAGAGGGGAGATTACAAGGGACAGTTTGTTCAAGGTGTGGAAAGAAGAAGCGCAGGCAGCACTGAACGAAACCCGTCTCCTTACACTAGGCAAAGACAATCCACACCGTCTAATTGCAAATGCTCTTTGCGGGAGAAATAACTGGATTTTGATCGGAGGCCCTCCCTGCCAAGCTTATTCACTGGTTGGTCGGTCAAAGATACTGGGCAACATCAAGCGTCATGAAGGTGAAAGTGAAGCAGTCTTCAATCAGCGAAGGCTGGCCACTTTTGACGAAGATGAGCGCCACCAACTCTATAAAGAATATCTGGCGATCATCGCCAAGCACTGGCCAAGCATGTTTGTAATGGAGAATGTCAGAGGCATTCTTTCCGCAAAGCATGACGGAGAGTGGATCTTCCCAAAAATCCTCAAAGACCTGAGCAATCCCGCCAAGGTTTTTCCAGGTAGAAGACTCGGGTACAAGTATCGCATATATTCTCTGACAGTATCGTCTAATGGGAATCCACTGGAACAGGATCCAAGTGATTTCATTATCCACTCGGAACGCTACGGAATTCCGCAAGCTAGACACCGGGTTATCTTACTCGGAATTCGCGATGATCTCGATTGTGGGAAAATCCCTCTGCTTGAGCCATGTGGGCAGAAAACTGTCGCGGAAACCATCTCAGACCTGCCGAAATTGACTCCGGGCGTAACCAAGCTAAACGGCACGCGACCATACGATGCCCTAGCCGAATTGCTGAATGTATCCCTCACGCAAGGTGTCGGTGGCGATCTTTTAGATCTTGAAATCATTAATCGCCTTACGCGGACAATCGAAAATGCACGGCGAAGAGAAGATCGTGGTACACGATATAAGACCACCGATAAGTATCTGAAAGACTGGTGGTATAGCGATCCGAAATTGAATGGCGTCTGCAACCATGAAACCCGTAGTCACATTAAAGAAGATCTCTGGCGATATGCCTTTGCGTCCTGCTATGCTGAGCAAACGGGTGTGTCTCCACAGCTCCGGGACTTCCCAGAAGCCCTATTACCCAAGCATGCCAATGTAAAAGAAGCCATTCGTGGCCAGAAGTTTGGCGATCGGTTCCGCGTCCAAGTCGCAGACCGTCCCTCATCCACCATTACATCGCACATATCGAAAGACGGGCACTACTTCATACATTACGATCCTCGGCAGTATCGGAGCCTGACTGTGCGCGAAGCAGCACGACTCCAGACTTTTCCTGATAACTATTTCTTTGAGGGGAATCGAACCTCGCAGTATCACCAAGTCGGCAATGCTGTCCCACCGCTCCTTGCATATAAGATTGCAGGAATCGTTTCCAGTTTGACTGATTCAGTAACGTAAACGTAATCATGAAACCCGCCGCCCCCAGCATCAGCACAACACAGGTGATCCCGCTCTCACCTTCCCCTGCTGCGCTGGTTGAGTCACTTAGAAGCATAGGCTACACTGTTGAGACCGCACTGGCGGATATTATAGACAACAGTATCAGTGCTGCAGCTACGAATATTTCCGTCCGTTTCCTGTGGTCCGAGGGCGAACCTTGGGTAGCTGTAATGGACGATGGCTGCGGGATGAACACGGGGAGGTTGAGAGAAGCTATGCGCTTCGGAACGCAATCACCTCTCCTTGAGCGGGAGAAACACGACTTGGGCCGGTTTGGGTTGGGGCTCAAGACAGCGTCGATATCTCAGTGCCGCCGGCTTACCGTATATTCGAAAATCGGAGATACCACCTCCGCTTGCGAATGGGATCTGGACTATCTGACTGCCGTAGGATCTGACGAATGGATGCTAAAGGTGCTGAATACCGAAGAACAGCAGAACGATGAGTTGCTGTCTCAACTTTGCGCAGACTTCCTCGAAGGCCATACATCCGGCACTGCAGTCATCTGGCGGGGCATGGATGCGATGCTGGCAGGCACAGAACGTATCGACAGCGAAAAAAAATTCAGCGAGATGATGAACCAGGCCAGGGAACACCTTGAAACGGTATTTCACCGCTTCCTTTCTCCTGATCACGTGCAAAAAAAAGTTCAAATTGACTTTAACAACTCTCAGCTTGAGGCCTTTGATCCATTCGGACCAAACATCCCCGCACGTCAGGAATTGCCAGTTGAGAAAGTATCCGTGAATGGTGAATCGATCGAGGTTCAACCTTATATCCTTCCTCATCAGAACAAGGTCAGCCGTGCGGAATACGACAGATATGCAGGCGAAGGTGGCTATCTTCAGAATCAAGGCTTTTACGTCTATCGCAATCGCCGCCTCATCGTTAAGGCAACGTGGTTTCGCCTGATCAAGAAAGAGGAACTGAACAAGCTGATCCGTGTGCGAATCGATATCCCAAACAGCCTTGATCATATCTGGGCGATCAACGTGGATAAGTCACAGGTCACGCCCCCCGAGATTGTCAGGAAGCAGTTAAAAAAAATCATCCAACGCATATCCGGCGCGGGTAAGCAGGTTTACAAAAGGAAGGCGGCTAGAATCTTGAATCGCAATATGGTCCCTGTCTGGAACCGAGAAGTCAGCGAAGGAAAAATCCGTTATTCAGTAAATTTGAGCCATCCGCTGCTGAGTGAGTCACTCGAAGAACTCTCTCCACAATTAAGAAAGAAGATCGAAACAGCCTTCAATGTCGTCGCTCAGAGTTTCCCAACGGATGTCTTCTATACCGATAAGGCCAACGACGACATGGAGGTTTCGTTAGGTAAACTGGAAGAGTCTGCAGCGATCGAGCTTTGCCGCGATCTGATCCATGCATTCCGCGAATGTGGTTTAAGCCCTGAAGAAATCAGAGAAAAATTGGTTACGACGGAAATCCCCGGAGCATCTGCTTCCATAATAGAATCACTGCTGAACGAAGGAAACCAAGATGAATAAAGCTTCATTGCTCATCGACCGGGTAATGCTCGACCTGCAACAACATGCCTCTCCCGACGAGGAGGCTATCAAAAAATACGTTAAGGCAAACGCCATCCACCTTCAGCTTGTTGATGGCGTTGAATTTGATGAAGCGGAGATCGAAGAAGCCCTTCGCTATATAAAGTCGCAATTTGTTTACCGAATGACAATAGGCGCATTATTTGAATCCGAGAACTACAAGCCATGGCTTGAAAAACGTCAGGGCGACATCAACTGGTATTACTGGGAGCGCTATCGGAAACATCTCCTGACGACTAAGGGCTTTCCTCCAAAGATAGTCAGAAGCCTTGATGAAATTACAGATAAGATTGTGGACCGCTTGGAAGATCCCGCGAAAGATGGAGCTTGGGATCGCCGAGGTCTCGTCGTTGGACATGTGCAGTCCGGAAAAACGGCCAACTATGCTGGTGTGATCTGTAAAGCTGCGGACGCGGGTTATCAGGTCATTATCGTGCTGGCAGGGCTTCTCAACTCCCTTCGTAATCAGACCCAAGAGCGACTCGATTCTGATTTCATGGGGTATTGCACTCGGCTTAAGGACCATGTCGGAGCCTCTCGTTTTGATAAATCCCGGACACCCATTTACTTCACAACCAGCGTCGAGGACTTCAAAAAGCAATCAGCTAACAGCTTCGGGATGAAGCTCGACGCCGTGAACGAACCAGTTCTCTTTGTCTTGAAAAAGAATAAATCGACACTGGAAAACCTCCACAAATGGCTTCAGGAACACAACCGGCACAACCTTCGTGACAAGTCGATGTTGTTAATCGATGACGAGGCAGACCATGCCTCGATCAACACGAACAAGGACGATAAGAGTCCTACAGCAATTAACCGCGCCATCCGCAACCTCCTCTCTATATTCGATAAAAGCTCGTTTGTTGGATACACCGCCACTCCTTTTGCAAACATCTTCATCGATCCCGACAGCGAAGATGAGATGAAAAGTGGCGATCTATACAAAGACCTCTTCCCGCGCGACTTCATCCTCAGCCTGGATCCTCCGGACAACTATGTGGGACCGCATCGAATATTCACAAGCGAAGGGGGTCTCGATTGTATCCGAGAGATCAACGACAATGAAGACGTTCTTAATATAAAGCATAAAATCGATTTCACTCCTGAAATCCTACCAGCTTCCCTGCAGCGGGCGATCGAATGCTTTTTTATCGCAAAAGCGATTCGTCTACTGCGTGGACAACACGGCAAACACCACTCAATGCTGGTAAACGCCAGCCGCTTCACCCGGGTACAGGACGAACTGAAGGGATTGGTACTTGAACGAGTTAAAGCGCTGCGCAGTGCAATTGGCAACTACGCGTCACTACCACCCGAAGAAGCATGCGGGAATGACGAAATTCAGTCGCTTCACGAATGTTGGCAGGAGGAATTCTCTCATGCGGGCTGCAGTTGGAAGGATGTTCAGAACGCACTGAAAGAATCCATCGACCCGGCTCGGGTTATCAGTGTGAACAGCACTTCACAGGACGTGCTTGATTACAGTTCGACGAATTACCCGGACGGCAGAACCGTGATAGCTGTAGGCGGACTCGGATTGTCCAGAGGCCTTACGCTGGAGGGCTTGCTTGTCAGCTATTTTCTCAGAAATTCGGTGATGTATGATACCTTAATGCAGATGGGGCGCTGGTTCGGATATCGGGATGGATACGCCGACCTTTGTCGCATTTTTATGACTGGACAGGCGGAATCATGGTATAGCCATATCGCCGAAGCTACCGAAGAACTGCGCGAAGATTTTCGCACCATGGAAAAACTGAAGCTCACCCCTGTGGATTTCGGTCTGCGAGTAAGGAGCCATCCTACCGCACTTATTGTTACTGCGCGGAACAAGATGAGGAAAGGCATCCAAGTGCCGCATAAAATTTCGCTGGATGGTCGTCTAATCGAAACAACTGCCCTGTCCTCAACCGAAGAGGTTATTGAGGACAACATAAAGCTGACAGGCTCGTTTATCAGCTCGATTCAAGAAGACGACAGCATTGCATACGAACGCATTTCCATCGGGCACCTCTGGTCTGGGGTTTGCTTGGATCAACTGGCCAGCTATATTGAGAATTTTACCAACCATCCTGAGTCTTTCTATACTTTCTACCATAAAGCATTGATTGAGCAGTTGAACATGCTGCGGAGTGATTATCCGAATGGCCTTGTTCTGATAAAAACGCTTTCCCAAAAACCAGATGACCCTGAACTTACTTTCGGCAAAGGCCTAACAGGAATTCCCGCGCATCGCTCAGATAAAACGGCGCAGGTTGAAAATGGTTTTGTCTCATTCAAGAAAAAGGCGAGGTTGGGTGAATCCATTGACGAGTCAGCCGGTCTCCCCGCTGAAGTAGTCGAAGCAATTAAGAGTACCAACAAAGGAAAGACCATCAACCCAAGACTCTACCGCGTAGCACCGGGAAAAAAGCCACTGTTGATTATTCACCCTCTGAGAATCGATAAACTTGGCAGGGATTTGATTGTGGGCTACGGCCTGAGCTTTCCGGGTTCAGCTGATTCCCGAAGACCCCAGAAGCTCGTCGAGTATGTCGTCAACATCCCATACCCTGTCTTCCTGCTTACACAGGTGAAGACTCCCTCAAGTCTTACCTCCTTGTGATGCCGGGGCAGATTCTTTCCGACCTCTACCGAGACTATGGAGAACGTCTCCTTGAGCAGAATGTTAGGACCTTCCTCCAATTTCGGGGCAAGATAAACAAGGGCATTCGTAACACGATTGTAAACGAACCCAACATGTTCTTCTCCTATAACAACGGACTCTCCGCCACAGCCGAAGCGGTTGAAACCGATCTTAATGACACCCGACTGCTGAAAGTAAAGAACTTGCAAGTGGTGAATGGCGGACAAACCACCGCCTCCATATTTACAGCAAACAGGAAAGAGAAGGCCGACCTGAGTAAAGTATATGTCCAGATTAAGCTATCGGTCATAGAGCCAGAGCTTGTTGAGGAAGTCGTTCCAAGAATATCCGAGTATTCCAATACACAGAACAGGGTAAATGCTGCTGACTTCTTCTCAAACCACCCCTTTCACCTTCGGATTGAGGAGTTTTCACGCAGGCTCTGGGCTCCTTCTCCTGAAGGGGCTGTGCAGCAGACACACTGGTTCTATGAGCGCGCGCGTGGCCAATATGCCAACCAGCAGGCGAATCTGACTCCTTCTGAGAAGAAAAAATTTCTGGCCCAAAATCCGCGCAGTCAGATGTTCACCAAGACTGACTTGGCTAAATTTATCCTAACCTTTGATGAAGCACCCCACGAGGTCAGCCTCGGCGCACAAAAGGCCTTCTCAGGCACGCAGAGAACCAAAGGGCTAGTCGGTCGGATCGCCAAGGTCTGGGAGAAGCACGATGGCCGCGAGTTTAACGAGATTTGGTTTAAACAGGCGATTGCCAAAGCCATCTTCTTTAAAGGCCTCGACCGGCTTGTGTTTCGCATGCCATGGTATGGGGGATACAAGGCAAATATTGTCACCTATACCCTTGCAAAGTTTGCCTCCATGGTTCGGGAAGCAGGTCGTCATATCAATTTCCTAGCGGTATGGGAGAAGCAGCAACTGCCGGATGCTATTGAGAATCAACTTGGGGATATTGCCGAGACAGTGAATGAAATGCTCAACAACCCACCTGAAGGTACTACATCGAATGTCAGCGAATGGGCAAAAAAGGAGCTGTGCTGGGATAGGATCATGAAAACCTCCATTGCTCTGGATCCTGAGGTCAAAGCCCTCCTGATCGACCACGAACAAAGTAAAGAGCGGGAAAAAGAAGGCACCCGCACCCAAGTCATCCAAGACTCAATTCATGCCCAAACATACGTGGTCGAGAAAGGTGCCGCCCACTGGGAGCAGCTCCGTGAATGGAATAATGCTAACCGGAAGCTAAGCCCTAAGGAGATGGGCATACTGAACACAGCGTGCTCTATCCCCCGTAAAATTCCATCCGACAAGCAGGCAGCAATTTTAGTCAAGGCAGAGGAGCGAGCGAAAACCGAAGGATTCTACCCATAGTAATAGACAAAAATGAAATACTAATTAAAAGTACAGAAAGGTATAAAAAACCTTAAAAATGCAGTCTATGAGTTCCTATCTACTCGAAGAGAAGAAGGTGCTACCAATGCTGAGATTAGCCGGGCTTTGGGCATTTATACTGGATACTCAAGTCGCGAAGGGGAACCATCAAGAAAAGCCCAAGAGGGTCATATTTCAAGGGCAATATTAGGATATATGGAAACTGAGGAAGTACTTTTCAGAAGAGACGAGAAGTGGATTGTTGAACAGGATTAAAGTATCGCAGGAAGCCCGATTCATCGGGTTTTCCAAGATCACACTCCCAAACCACAAGCACCTTCCATCCGAGTGCGCGCAATGCTTTTTGCGCTTTCTTATCACGGGCAACATTCCCTTCGATTTTGGATTTCCACCACTCCGTCCGCGTCTTCGGTAGACGGAAATCCTTGCAGCCTTCGTGACCGTGCCAAAAGCAGCCGTGAACGAAAATGACTGTTTTATATTTGGGGAGGACGATATCCGGCTTGCCGGGGAGGGTTTTGTTTTTCGGACCATTGACTGTGAAGCGGTAGCCGAGCTGGTGCAGCATTGACCGCACGGCCAACTCCGGCTTCGTGTTTTTGGAACGAATCCGCGACATGTTGTAGGAACGCTGTTCCTCTGAGACGATGTCAGCCATGCGGATTCAAATGTTTCAAGGCTTTCCCGATGCGCTCCAACTCCTCTTCGGTTAAGGTGGATTTGCCACGCTTGACATCATTCAGGCGCTTATCACGGAGCCCCGCCGCCTTTTCGAGCCAGCGGACATTGAGAGCCTCCAGTCTCGGGGCCAGCCAGTTCCAGGTTACCTTTTGCATCACAGTGGGCGATTACCCTCAGTATGTGCGTGCGCACTGTTTCCCGGGGGTAATAACGGGTAATCCCAAACTGCCGGAATATTGTCAACCCTGTCTGTTCCCTCCACCACGCTGACCACTATAGCATAGCTGCGATCCTCATTGTTCCATTCGTCGGGAATTCGAACAACCGCGCCCTTTGAAAATATTTTATATTGCATTAAAATTGTGCTTGCAGCCTTCCGAATATTTTCGGAATATGTAGGACATGAGAAATAAACACCGCACAGTAGCATACCTCACCGAAATAATTATCGAAGACATTAAGCGGGACCCGGTCCTGCGCGCATGCAAAAGCTTCGCCGAGTTGCAGGAACATTGCGATATCAACACCCTTGGGTATCAGGAAGAGCTGCTTTCTGACATCGGGATCAAGCGAGCCATGCCCATAATCAATGACGCGCGGCACGAAGTAAGTCTCTGGCTGGCTGCGGAATCGATTAAAGATTTTCCGGAGTGTTGTTCCGTTGATATGGATGTCGAATCCCACAGTGAGGGCTTTAAATTGAAGTATGGTCGATATCCGGACTGGGATGAAGAAGAAGACTTCTGCGATGAATTTTGGTTCGATCCCATTTTTTTAAGGATTCGTGCGATGGTGAAGAGCAGAACCGGCAAATAGGCTAAACAACGATTACCGTCTGGTGCTGTCCAAAACGATCCGGGAGCATGTGCCGAGTGAGAGTTTGAAGCAGTATTTTCTCAGCAAGGAAGGCTGGCGGCTGGAATTGCCATCGCGATTTCAGCCCTTACGGGAATACCTTGAGCATCACCGCAAGGGTGGGGCGTTTTGAGGGGGGGAGGCGGCAGCCTCTCGGAGTTGAGTACTCTGACTGGATATGCTGCTCAGGCATGGTCCGAGCGTGGCGATCAACCCGGACATGGTAATCGCGTTCTTCATGCTCTTTCCCTTTCTTTCAAACCAGGGTTCTCACGCCCGC
>CAZCJJ010000070.1:0-16386 GCA_964499045.1 uncultured Opitutales bacterium
AACCAGAAAGGGCATGGCAAAAACAAAGGCAATCATGCCGGCTGCGCTCTCCCCCTCTCCTTGCTACTGCGTTGGGGCGGTCTCGTCCCGGATAGGCAAAACCATCACCCGGAGCGCTTTGTCGGGGGAGAGGTAGTTTGCCGCAGTTTCCTTCAGCTCTTCCAGCGTCATGGCCTCGTAGCTGGACTGCAGGGTACGGGCCCATTCCAGGTTCTCAGGCTGCGCCTGCGCCTGCAGGAGCACACGGTTCAACCAGTATTGGTTGTTGCGGACATACTGGCGCAACATGTTCAGCAAAGGCAGCCGGGCGCGATCGAGGTCGTCCTCGGTTATTTCACCAGCCGCAAGGGAGGCACCGATTTCCTTCATGATTACAGTCAACTCCACCGCCTTGTCGGGGTCTGCCAGATTGAAAGCAAAGAGGTAACCATAACCCGGGAAAACATCACTGCTGCTGTTGCGGGCAAAGGGACTGTAGCCTTCGCCGATCTTTTGCCGCACCTCTTCCCGCAGTTTGTCAGTAAAAATCGAAGCCAGCAGATTCAGGCGACGCGTATCGTCGATATCACGAATCCAAGTTGTGGGCCAATAGACAACGGCAGCGGCCCGCATGATCGCCGTGGGGTACTCGAAGGTCTTTTCCCCTACCCCCTTTGGGAAACCGACTTCCCCCCGTTGGGCAACACCCGGTGCATCCACTGCTCTTTCAGGCAATGTGCCAAAGGTTGCAGCTACGGCATCACGGACTTCCACCCACTCCACATCGCCGACAACGGAGATTTCGAGATAACTGTTGTTCAATGGATCACGCAACCACTCCCGCAATTCCTCCATCGTTCGGGAGAGCAGAACGGATTCCTCCGGATAACCAAAACGGTAGTCATCACCGGAAAGAAAAGACTCAACCTGATCCTCAATAACCCCTTCCACCGTATGGCGCAGGCGGGTGTACATTTGCTGAAAGCCGGGACGGGCCAAGCGCGCCGCTTCTTCGCGGTAGCCCGGGTGCGCCATATAGGCCGCCAGCAACTCCATCTGCAGGCGGAGGTCACGGGCGTTGGTCGTCCCACGTAACATGAAGCCTTCCTCCTCCACCGAGAAAAAGGCACCGACGGTACGGCCGGACAGCATGCGCTGGAGTTGATCCTGCGAAAGCGCCTCCAAGCCGCCAAGAATGAAGGTGGCACCACCAAAGGCACCAATACCACTCAGGGGTTCCGGTTCATCCAACAGACCGCCTCCGAAACGGACCGCGATGCGGATCGTGTCTGCCTCGAAATCCGTTTGCTTGAAATTAAGACGCACCTGATTCCCAAAGCAAACCTGCTGAATGTCGAGATCTTCGACCGTGTTCTCACTAATAACCTCGCCCGGTGCTCCCCAGTCCCCATAAGGCCAGTCAGGGAGACTGTCTTCCACCCAGGCCTCAAGCTCAAGACCGGTGCTGGAATGATAGACTTTCAAAATCCGCTCCGATGCATCCTCCAGTTCGAGGTTGCCGCTCAGAAAGAGAAAACGTCCGGCGTCTTCCCACAGACCGCAAAGTGCCTTCCAGGCTGATTCAGGCGTGAGCCGCTCCATCGCCTCCCGGGCGAGTGACAGCTCCTGTTCGGGTGACAAAAATGCCTTATCCCGACCGAGCGAACGAACCAGTGCGTCGGAAAGCTGACGTGAATGCCGGGTTGGTGCCTGACGCACCGCCTGCTCAAAATCATTCAGGATGTTGGCCTTGACCTCTGCCACTTCGTATTTGGTGAAACCGAATTCCAAGGCCCGGCGCAGTTCCTGTTCCCCCACGGCCAAGGTGGCCTCCCAGTTCTCCGGGCGACAGGTCAACTCCAACCCGGCCATCTCAAAGAACTTCAGGTAATCGTAAGCATAGGCAGAAGCGGCCGAGAACGGTGCCCCCTCCTCCCGGCTGAGACGGTCGAGCCTGCGGGTCAGCATGCGATTGGCTGCGGTTTCGATCAGCCCCTGAATCCGCATTTCACGAGTATCCGCTTCCTGGGTATAAGGCTGGATTGCAATGATGCTTATTCCTGTGGCAGGGGCCTCAGGCTCGGTATGCAGTTGAGCAGAGATTTCCGGAAGCCACAGCTCGCCCAGATCCGGATCACCAGCCTTCGGGCGAGATTCCATGTCTCCGAAATACGATGCCGTCGCTGCAGCGATCGCATCCGGCTCAACATTGCCTACCACAACAAGAACCATGCGGTCTGACGTGTACCAACGCTCATAGAAATCAACAAATTCTTCCCGGGGAGCATTGCTGATGACTTCTGCTGTTCCAATCGGGAACCGCTGTGGGATCAGTGACCCGGGAAACAGGAAGGACCAGTACGCAGTGAATGTACGGTAACTGGAAGAGTCGCGGGCCCGCTTTTCGGCCAGGATCACCCCGCGCTCCCGCTCGATCTCCGATTCAACCAGCAGCATACCGTCTGCATAATCCCGCAGCACCTGCATGCCTTCCTTCAGGTAATCTTCATTGTTTTCCGGTAAATCTATTTTGTAAACGGTTTCGTCAAAACCGGTGTGGGCATTGGTGTCCGCCCCGAAGGCCATTCCGATTCGCTGAAAATAAGCAACCATCTCCCCCGGCTCAAAATGGCGGGTCCCGTTAAAGGCCATGTGCTCGAGGAAGTGAGCGATGCCTTGCTGTTCGTCCGTCTCCATGAGCGAACCCGCATTCACATACAGGCGTAAACTGACCCTGTCCGGCGGCTCATTATTCGGCATGATCACATAGCGAAAGCCGTTATCGAGTACACCCCAGACGATACTGGGATCGGAATCGAGATCCGAACGTTCATGCGGAAAATCAGGGGAGGCAAGCAAGCTGCCCGATGAAATCAGAAGGGCGAGCAGGAAAAAGAGTCGGATGATTCTATTTATTTTCAGCATAGGGCAATTAGTATTTCAATCGTTAAAAATGTACAGGCTTACGACGATTTTATGGGCGATCATTATAGGAGAGCGGGCATCTTGCCCGCTACACTCCAAGTACGTGGGCAAGATGCCCACGCTCCTTTTTGCATAATCCCCCAGTCAGGCCGTCCGGGTTAATGTGACATAGTAACGCCACAATCATGAAAAAGTCTTGGCGGCATCCGCGATTTTGGCGATCAGGGACGTCGTGCTGTAACCATTGATAAACGGGACAAAATGGATGACCGTTCCCGCTTTTTCCAGAGCCTGGCGTTCCTCAGGATTCAAAGTCTCCAATGAGTAATCCCCGGCCTTGGCGTAAACATCCGGCTTCAACAATTCAATTTCCTTGGTCAGGCGTGGGGTCTCAAAAACAAACAGAGTATCCACGAAATTCAAGTACCCGAGCAAACAGGCCCTTTCCTCAAGTGTCTGAACCGGACGGGTCGGCCCTTTCAGCACACGCACACTGGTATCGCTGTTGAGCCCGATAAACAGAGCATCCCCGAGCTTGGCGGCTGACGACAAAAAGGCCAGATGGCCGGTGTGCAGGAGATCAAAACAACCGTTGGTCAGGACTACACGTTTGCCCTCCGTCCTCAACGCCTCACGGCGAGCCAATGCTTTCTCCAGTGATAATAGACGGGGATTTTCCATAAGATCAAATATGCGGGTTACCCGCCTTCAAAAAAACGTTTTGCTTTTTCGAAGAAGCCTTCGCTGACGGGATTATCGGCATCACCACAGACTTGGGCAAAGGCCTCCAATGCTTCGCGTTCCTTGCCTTTCAACTTGGTCGGGACCTCGATTTCCACCCGGACCAACTGGTCTCCGTGCCGGTTGCCGCGCAGGTGGGGCATTCCCTTTCCACGGAGACGGAAGGTTGTACCACCCTGCGTGCCTGCGGGGATTTTCAAGGCAGCTTTCCCGGTCAAAGTGGGCACTTCAATACTCCCGCCCAAAGCCGCCAGCGTGAATTTGATCGGGATGACGCAATAAAGGTCGTCCTCATGGCGCTCGAACAGTTCGTGCTCCTTGACGTGCAAGACAATATAAAGGTCTCCCGCCGGTCCGCCGTGGGCGCCGTTTTCGCCACCTCCGCCCGAACGCAGTTTGGATCCGGTATCGACGCCTGCCGGAACTTTGACCTTCAAGCGTGATGTTTCGGTCGTCAGGCCACTGCCACTACAGGAACGGCAGGGTTTTTCCGTTACCGTACCGGCACCCTGGCAGCTTGGACAAGCCTGCCGGACCTGAAAGAAGCCCTGACTTGAAATAACCTGCCCCCGGCCGCCACAGGTACCACAGGTGCTACGCCCCGATCCCGCTTCGGCACCACTGCCATTACAGGAAGAACAGCTGACATGACGCCGGTATTGAATTTCCTTCTCCACCCCATTCGCCGCTTCCTCCAGCGTGATCTCCATGTCATAACGCAGATCATTTCCACGCTGGGGTCCGCCACGGCGGCTGCCACCGCCACCGCCGAAGAATTCCTCAAAGATACCGCCTCCTCCTCCGCCGCCGAAGACTTCGCGGAAGATGTCGAAGGGGTCATGAAAACCGCCTCCACCCCGGGGGCCCATGCCACCACCTTGAAAGGCCGCATGGCCATAACGGTCATAAGCTGCCCGCTTATCAGGATCCCGCAAGACATCGTAGGCCTCCGAAACCTCCTTGAATTTCTCCTCGGCCTCGGCGTTCCCTTGATTTTTATCAGGATGAAACTTTACCGCCATTTTGCGGTAAGCCTTCTTGATCTCCTGATCACTGGCGTCCCGGGAAATCCCGAGCAACTCATAATAATCCGCTTTAACCATCAGTCAGTTCGTATTGAAAATTCGTTGGGCAAGCCACCGTCCGATCAGTTTCCACCCTCAGGGGTGCCACTGGAAACCACGACCGAAGCCGGGCGCAAGAGACGTTCGTTGAGCGCATAGCCGACACGCATGACCGAAAGGATGCTATCATCCGGCACCTCCTCTGACGGTTGGTGGGCCACGGCCTCATGGCGATTCGGATCAAAGGCCTCTCCTACTTCCGGATCGATCCGCTGCAGGCCATGACCTTCCAAAATCTGGGACAACTGGTTGGCCACCACCTCAAAGCCTTTGCAAACTTCTCCCGCCTCCGGGTGCTTGCCCGCTGCGGTCAGACCAATCTGCAGGTTATCCAAAGCCGGCAGCAAATCCTCCATTAAGGTGCCGGTGCCCAGCTTACGAATTTCCTCCTTTTCCCGGGCGGTGCGGCGGCGCAGGTTGTCCATGTCGGCCACGGTACGAAGCAGACGGTCCTGGTGATCCTTCACTTCCTGCTGCAACTTTTCAATCTGCTGCAGCAGAACACCGGTCTCCTCAGCGAGCTCCGCCGTGTCGTCCGCGATGTGATCGTTTTCCTGCTCCGTAAGGTTTTCCGCACCTTCCGGAGCCTGTTTGTCGATATTTTCCATTTCCGTGTTCTTGCTCATGCCATTTAGATAAAGGGGGCTAATGTACCTGAGTTACAGGATTTTCAAAGCACTTTTTCAAAAAGGCGGACAAATTGGGTAACAATGCCGGATTGCTTTCGGTAATCCGGAACCCAGAGAGCGATTGGAGGCCTCACCCCGTTATAGGCTCCACATGGCTCCAAAAGCGGCGTGAGGTCACGCCGCCTCCGTGATATCCAAGGAGCGGGGTGACCTCACCCCCCGTAATGATAGGGCCTCTCTATAAAACGTCAGCCTGCGTTTCAGGCAAAAGAGAAACGGAAGGCTCCGAGGCGGCGGCCGATTTCGGCGATGACTGCGGCCTCCTCTTCCTGACCCTTGGCCATGAAAGTGACAGAGAAACGGACGAAGGCGCCCGCCTCATCCCAAGGCACCGTGCTGATCAGCAGTTCACGGATCAGGAACTGGGAAAAGGCTTCGGCCGAATCAAAGCTGGTGGTTGTACCATCCATCGCCGTGGCAGAAACCGGGGCCTTGGTGTAGAGGAAGAAACTACCCTTGGGCTTCCTGACCTGGAAACCGGCGTCCTTCAGCACTCCGACCAACAAATCCATACGACGGGAATACTTGGCTGCAATTTCAGCCGTAATCCCCGGATTATTGAGCGCAGCCACCCCAGCCTTCTGAACAGCCAGGAACTGGCCGGAGTCGCTGTTGTCCTTCACATCCCCATAAGCTTTCACCACAAGCGGGTTGCCGCAGACCCAGCCCAAGCGCCAGCCAGTCATGTTGAAGCCTTTAGAAAGTGAATGCAGTTCAACCGCCACGTCCTTCGCTCCCGGGACTTGCAGGATGGACAGGGGCTTGCCTTCAAAAATCAGGGCCGAATAGGCCGCATCTTGAATCACCACCAGATTGTGCTCGCGGGCAAAGGCGACCACCTTTTCAAAAAACGCATAGGTGGCGGAAGCACCGGTCGGGTTGTTCGGATAATTGATCACCAACACCTTCGCCTTTTTCAGGATGTCCGCCGGAACGCTCTCCAGA
Source organism: uncultured Opitutales bacterium (assembly GCA_964499045.1). Taxonomy (GTDB): domain Bacteria; phylum Verrucomicrobiota; class Verrucomicrobiia; order Opitutales; family CAZCJJ01; genus CAZCJJ01. The sequence goes on from CAZCJJ010000070.1 coordinate 6,404, forward strand.
TCAGGCAAAAATCCGTTCTCCTCCGTCAGTGGATAATTAAAAACCTCGCCACCGTAATATTTGGCGTGTGTTCCCAGCACCGGATAGCCCGGTGTGGTCATCAGAACATAATCCCCGGGATTGATGAAACAGGCCGGGATGAGGGACAGGGCCGCCTTGGATCCGATTGAGTGCAGGACTTCGGTCTGTGCGTCCACCTCCACATTGAATACTTTCTTCATGTAGGAGGCCACGGCTTGCTTGAAATCAGAACCGCCATTGTCGGCATACCCCCGGTTGTCCGGCTGGGCCGCTGCCTCCTGCAGGGCCTTGACTACCTCCGGGAAAGCCATCTCATCCGGCTCACCCACGCCCATGTCGATCAGGGCGACATCCGGCTTTTCCGCTTTGGCCGCGGCTTTGGCCCGCTTGATCTTCTCAAACTTGTAAATGGCGGTGGACTTGCCGTAGTTCACTCCGCCAATGCGTTCTGCAAAGAGTTGTTGGATGTAGGATTCTTCTGCCATAATAAAAAATGAAGTGAGGTAATAGAAAGCAGCCTCCGCAAACTGGCAAGACCGGAATGCTTTTCCAGCGGCTTCCAAGCTTGACCCTCCCCACTCCCCTAACATGCTGACCGCTCTATGTCCGAGGCAAATTCTCAAGTACCTTCCATGGAAACCCTGGTCGCGCTCTGCAAACGGCGCGGCTTCATTTTTCAATCTTCCGATATCTACGGAGGCTACAACGGTTTTTTTGACTACGGTCCGCTGGGGGTCGAACTTAAAAAGAATATTAAGGATGCCTGGTGGAAAGATACGGTTCACCGCCGCGACGACATCGTGGGTCTGGATTCCACGATCATCATGCACCCGAAAATCTGGAAAGCCTCCGGCCATGTGGACGGGTTTTCCGACCCCATGGTGGACTGTAAGGTTTCCAAGCTTCGCTACCGGGCAGACCAGTTGTTCTGGGCTCCGGTCATCGTCGCGGGTGAAACGATCGGCTACCTCTCGGTGCTCGAAGATGTGGGCATGCAGGCCGCTGCGGAAGACTTTGCCAACAAAATGAAACGAAAGCTGGCCAAGCAAGGTGAGTTGGAGCCCATCGTGCTCAAGGACTACACTGAGGCCACTCCGGATCTTTACGCACTGATCCCCTCACCGGCCACAGGTGTGGCGGGAAGCTTGACCCCGCCGCGCGATTTCAACCTTATGTTTGAGACGCACGTGGGTGCCTTGCGGGATGCCTCCTCTATCGCCTACCTCCGCCCGGAAACAGCCCAGGGTATTTTTGCGAACTACAAAAACATCGTCGATACGGGGCGGGTCAAAGTACCTTTCGGGATCGCCCAGATCGGCAAGGCCTTCCGTAACGAAATCACCCCGCGTAATTTTATTTTCCGTTCACGGGAATTCGAGCAGATGGAAATCGAATATTTCATTTCCCCCGATGTCGACTGGAAAGCCCTCCACCGCGAATGGATTGACCGCCGCAAGGCCTGGTTTGAATCGATTGGCATCCCCGCTTCCATGCTCCACGAGGATGTTCACCCGGAAGAAAAATTGGCTCACTACGCCAAAGCCTGCACCGATATCGCTTTTCACTTCCCCCACGGGGTTCAGGAACTCGAAGGTATCGCTGTACGGGGCAACTTCGATCTCTCCCAACATCAGGAACACAGCGGCAAGTCGATGGAGTATTTTGACGAAACGACCAAGGCCCGTTATATCCCGCATGTGATTGAGCCTTCCCTCGGCGTTGACCGCACCTTCCTAGCCGTACTCACGGCGGCCTACCGGGAAGACGAAGTCCCCAACGACAAGGGGCAGCCTGAGAAACGCGTGGTCCTCGCCTTCCACCCGCGTATCGCCCCCTACAAGGCGGCGGTATTCCCGCTGGTCAAAAACAAACCGGAAATCGTCGAACGGGCGCAAAAACTTCACCGTCGCCTGCAAGACCGCTGGCCGGTTTTCTGGGATACTTCCGGTGCCATCGGACGCCGCTACCGCCGTCAGGATGAAATCGGTACCCCCTACGGCATCACCGTTGACTTTGATACGGTGGAAAAAGACGGCACCGTCACAGTACGCGACCGCGACACGACTCAACAGGTCCGCATGAGAGAAGACGAGGTCATCGCTTTTCTCCAGGAAAAAGTCGGCGGTTGACCTGCCCCGGTCAAGCGGCTTAACCTGACTTATTCACGGATGTCCCACTCCGATTTCAGCAGCCCTTACCGCGACGTCATCCCTCACCGGGATCGACTCCGAAGGGCAATCTGGAAGGCGGTCTGGCTTTTTACCTGTCGCTGGACCCCCCGTTGTGCATTTGGCTGGCGGCGCATGATCCTTCGCTGCTTTGGAGCGAAACTGGGCAAAACAGCCAGAGTTTACCCGAATGTCACCGTATGGGCTCCGTGGAACCTGACCATGGGGGAACATGCGACTCTCGGCGATTACGTCTATTGTTATTCGATGGGAGCGATCCGTTTGGAAGATCATGTGGTGGTCAGCCAGTATGCCTTTCTCTGTACAGCGACCCATGCGATTGACGAACCGGGCAACCCTATCACCACAGCACCGATTTTGCTTGAAGAGGCCTGCTGGGTTTTTGCCCAGGCTTTCGTCGGCCCCGGTGTAACGGTGGGCCCTGGAGCCATTGTCGGTGCCCGCTCAGTAGTCATGCGCAACGTCCCGCCGGAAACGATTGTCGCCGGAAACCCCGCCCGCCCGATTCGGAAACGAAGGGCAGAGAAATCATTTAGGAAAACCAAGGATTCCAAGCAAGGAGACCCAAGGAGCGGGGGTGACCCCACCCCCCGTTAACGGCTCGACCCTTACTCCAAAGTGGCGTGCGGTCACGCCGCCTGCATGGATCAATATAAACGACAGCAACCCGTACGTTCTTACCCCCTTCCCTGTTCAATGAACAGGTGGTGCATAATTTGCAGGCATAGCAGGTGGTTGAGCAGGGTGTCCTTGCGTGTGAGGGAGACGGGATCCTTGTCCGCCCGGTAGCCTTCAATGAAGGCGGTCACGCGCTCCGGGCTCAAGAGGCCGGCCCTGCGGACAGCATCGGTATTAAGGAAGCCATCGATCAACTCATCCGCTTTTTTCTTTTTCGCCTCATCGGTGTGGGCCGGCGGTGCCATAAAGGCAAATTTTTCCCGTTTGTACAGGATCTCAGGCAGGACACCCTTAACGGCCTCCCGCAGTATCCATTTTTCGATATTACCCTTGATGCGGTAATGCGGTGGCACTTGAACAGCGGATTCTGCCAGGTGGTGATCCAGAAAAGCCGGACGTGATTCCATCGAATTTGCCATGTCCACCCGGTCCCCGCCCCAATTCAGTATTTGTCCTTCAAGCTGGCACTTCGACCAGGTGTATTGGGCACGGTCAAGCGGATGCCGATCTTTCAGCATATCCCCGTCGATTTGCCCCGCGATGGCGGCAATCGGATCGTAGTCCCGGAGAGATTCCTGAAGATCATCATTCATGAGCGGGCGCGCCAGATCCAGTGTATCCATCCAAGGCTGAATCCATGACGGCGTAAACCCGCACAAGGCCTCGAAAGCCGGATGTGTGCGTTGATTCTCGGCAAGGATAGCTCCTTTGAATAGCCTATTGGATTGCTCCAGCAACTGTTGGTATTCCCGGCGCACATTTTCCGGCTCATGGGAAATACCGTGCAGAAACATATCCCTTTTAAAGGCCGGGTAGCCGGCAAACAGTTCATCTGCCCCCTCCCCGGTAATCACCGTCTTATAGCCACATTCACGCACCCGGCGACTCATCAGGTTTTTGGCGACCCCCAGCGTGTTGTAGAAAGTACGTTCGGCATGCCAGACGGTGTTGATATAATTTTCTCCGTAGAGGTCATCCGCCTTCAGGTGAATGACTTCCTGGTCCGCGCCCATACTCTCCGCCATTTCGCGGGCAATGGATGCCTCGTCGTAGGCATCATGATCAAAGCTGATGGTGAAGGCCTTGACGGGACTTTGCATGGCACCGGTGGCCAAGCCGAGGATGCAGCAACTGTCGATTCCGCCGGACAGGTAGGCCCCAACCGGAACATCGGCTTCAAGGCGAAAGACGATGGACTCCACCAGCTTGGCCCGGATCTCCTCAATATACTCTTCCGCCGATAAAGAATTCTTGCGTGCTTCCTCAGTCGGAAAATCCAGATCCCAATACTTCACGGTACTGACATCAAAGCCACCGTTTTTACGAATCTTGACGCGCATGATGTGCCCGGGCTGCACGGCCTGAATTCCCTTGAAGGCGCAGGTACCCGGAACAATGGTTTGCATCAGCTGATTCACAGCCGCCTCCGGACACAGTTCACGTGGAACCGCGGGATGCTGAAGCAAGGCCTTCACCTCCGAGCCGTACACCAAGGTGTCTCCCTGGATGCTGTAAAACAGGGGGCGTATTCCAAAGCGGTCGCGAATCAACAGCAATTCCCGCTCCTGACGGTCATAGAGGGCAAAGGCAAACTCCCCCCGGATGTCCTTCATAAAATCCAGCCCATGCCTGCGATAAAGCGTGAGGGCGATTTCACTGTCGCTCTTCGTCTCGTAACGCTCACCTTCGGCCATCGCCAGGGAGCGGTAGCGCTTGAAATCATAAAACTCCCCGTTCACCGTGAGCACATAGCGTTTGTCTTTGCTGTGCAAAGGTTGGCTGCCCGTATGCAGGTCAATGATTGACAAACGGGTATGCCCCATGGCGAGTCCATGTTCAGCCTCAAGATAGTCTCCGCGCCCATCAGGGCCACGGTGATGAATCTTTTCCAGCATGTTCCCGAGAATATCCGGGGCATTGTCGGGCATTTTCTTGCTATTAATAAATCCAGCTATTCCACACATATAATAAAAGCTTGTTTAATGAAGGCCTCCGCTTCAGCAGCCTTCGTTCAATCAGCGGGTCGGGATGTCCTTAGGCAAACGATCAAGTCTCCCCATGACCGCAATCAGAAGCGCCTGACGAATAAAGACCGCCCCATGAGCCTGTGAAAAATACAGGTTGTGCGGGGTGTCATCCAGATCCGTACTCAACTCATCAAGGCGGGCCAATGGATGCAGTATCACCGCACCTTTCTTGAGAGCGCTGCTCCGCTCTAGCTTGAAGCGATTATCCAGAGCCCGGTAACTGTCCCCTAGAAAAGCAATAGAGTTCATATAGATGACATCCAATTCCGGCAGAACCTCCTGAATGTCATTCGTCACCTCATACTCGATCCCAGCCCCCTTGATATCATCAATCAAATCCGCACCAAAGGGGTCCGCCATTTCGGAAATGACCGTCACCTTCCCGATATGATCCCGGAAAAGCAGGGACATTAGCAAAAAGCTTTTGACGGCCCGCATGCTGCCAGGTGTTCCAAGAATGCCGAGTTGCAACTTTTGCTTGATAGAACCGTTGGTCTCGGCCAGACGTGGGGCCCACTTGAGCAAGGCATACCAATCCGCCATCGCCTGTGTCGGATGCTCTCCGGAACCATTGCCTGCGTTGATAAGCGGAATCCGGAGGTTATTGAGAATGCGTTCCGCCGAATCGGTCTCCGTGTGCCGTATGATCAGGAGATCGCCATAGGCATTGAACATCTCACCGATATCCTCAAGGGACTCCCCTTTCTTCACTCCGGTGACATTGCCTTCCGGGATACTGATAATTTTACCGTCGAGACGAAGGACCGCGCTTTCAAAGGAAAGCCGTGTTCTGGTGCTGGCCTCGAAGAAGGCAGTGATGGCCAGTTTGCCGTCCAAAATATGATAGGGGGCGATCTCATAATTTTCGAGAATGGCGGCCAGTTTGCAGAGCTCAATCACCTGTTCACGTCCAAACTGGCGCACCCCAAGGATGGATTGTCCTTCCAGTTCACGCAGCACATCCAATTGGATGGGATTGTCCACAAAGAGACCGCCCGGTTCCGGCCTGAGGGAACTGGAATCTTCCGGAGGCTCCAGGTAGGGCGTCATTTTGTTCGGTTTTAGTTTGGCGCACATAATTTGTTTTTACCAAATACTTTTGTTTTTGAAATCTCTCAGTAGAAGGATGAGAAGACTTAGAGCCCCGATTCCAGTCAGAAGCAGGGATCCCGCGATCAGCAATGCGATCAGCCATTCAGGAAAGAAGATCATAAGGATGAAGGTTCAGGGTTATCCGTAACTCGATTTGGGGAGATCTCACGGAGGTGCTGTGACCCCACGCCGTATTCCGGATTGGTACCAGGGGGTGAGGTCACCCCCATTCCCCGTAGTCCAGGATCCGCCGGATCCGGACCCATTTCATTCAATTGCTCCCAGTCGTAATTACCAGGGCGCAGCCAGGCACCCAGGATGACGATCAACATGGAAACCGTTGTGCCAATCAGCGATGCGGTGAACCAGCCGATTGTAAAATAGGCAATCAGGCCAGCGACACTGCCGATCAGCATCCCCCAAAAGGCGGCCCGCTGGTTCGCCTGTTTCCAATAAAGTCCTGCCACCACCGGCCATATCGCACTGCCGACAAGAGGCCCCGAAAGAAAGAGAACCTGAATCAGGTCACCGAGCCGTGGCAAACACAAGAGCCAGGTGACAAGCCCCAGGACGACGATCAAAGCGGCATTTAGCTTTCGCAACTTCGCGTCACTCACTTCCGGGTCAATCATCTTCTTATACACATCCTCCGCCAGAAGGTCCGAGGTCGCCGCCAACAAACTGTCGATACTGGATCCGAGCGAACAGAAAACCACAATGAAGACCACCATCGCGCCGACAGAACCTAATACATGACCGGCCACCAGCGGCCCCACCATATCCGGGTCCGTAATGTTGATCCCCAGTGTCACCGCACAAAGAGCAATGAAACCGGCAGCCACCGGAATCGGCAGCCAGAAAATTCCGGCCAAAGTAAAGGCTTTGCGCGGTACACCCCGTTTCATGGCGAAGGCCCGGCTCCACCAGACATTGTTGTGGAAAACCTCGCCGAACCCGAAAAACATATTGTTGAACAAAGCCAACAAAGCGACCGGCATCAAAACATCCAGCAAGGCAGGTTGCTGCGTCAATACATCACTGTAAACCTGCCCGAACTCCACCCGGCTCAGGACAACAGCTCCAACAAAAAGTACCCCCAACAGGATGATGACACTCTGAATAAAGTCCGTCCCGATAACCGCATAGAGACCACCAAACAAAGTATAGACCACACAAACCAGTAGAATGACGGTCATCCCGTACTGATATTCAATTCCGGCCAAAGCCTGCAGGACAATTCCCCCTGCCATCCCCATACTGACCAGCCAGGCCATGGAGTACACCATCGAAATGATCAGAAACAAAGCCCAGGCCGGGCGGCCGTAGCGCAGACGGATAAAGTCACCGCTGGTATAGCCTTTAGGCATAAGCTGGCGGATACGGGCCGCCATCGGGGCAAAAAGAAACAAACCAAAACTGGCAGTGGAATAGGCCAGCATCCCCCATATCCCCATCTGCAAGGCAAACTTAGGGGCAAGCATGATGGTGTTCGAAGTCACCCAGGTTGCCATCGCGGTGGCGGCTCCAAGCGCCAGTCCGACATTCCGCCCGGCCAGCATAAATCCTTCAAGGTTTTTTGCGCGACGCCCCCAGTAGATCCCCAGAGCAATCCAGGCGAGACTGAAAAGGGACAACAATAACCACCCCACATTCGGGTCCAATATGGTTTCAGCTTGTGCCATCACGCCCTCCCTTCATGCGAATGGATCCGGCTACGATCGCACCCACAGTCAAAATCAAAACCAGCATACCGGTAAGCATCAGCACAAGCACTGTGCGGCGGGAGACAAAGACAACTTCCACCGTCAGCGTTTCTGACCACACACCAGGAGTATTCGTATCGTCGTCCGCTAGCGCCCGTATCCTAAAATAGTGTTTTCCCTCGGGCAATCCGGAGATAAAGGTCGCGACATCCGGACCACCATACTGAAGGGTTGCATCAGCAAAGTCGGCTTCACCGGACCGCTGCAACTCATACCCTGTTGCCTCCTCATCTGCTGACGGCTTCCAGCTCAGTACCAGCCAACCCTCAGGTGCCTCGATCCTCGAGTCTTCCGCACCCTCAAATACCACCTCAGGTATGTTGTCACCGTAGGCGTGCGTGCCACTGAAGAATAAAAATCCAGCTAATAGCAGGCAGACGAGACGCCAGCCTCGCTCGTTCTGTCTTTCCCGGTAGTTAATGGAAACTAGGGTTGCTTGTTAGTATTTCAGGTTGATTATAGGGAGCCTGCTTACCGCAGTTCCCAATGTAGCGAAAAAAAATTATTCAATGGCCATTCTCAAAAATTGCAAACCATTATTATAAAACGATCCGTCCGGTGGTGAAGGAAAGCGCTTCATTAAAGGGATCGGATGCGAATATTATTTTTCAATTCGCAATCAAAACGTGGACCCAACCCGGCCACATTCTTACGAATGCAGCCACTCAGAGCGTGGATGAGTCTTCTCTCACCACCACTGCAATAGCCTGGGCCAGGGTGGCGGTGTGGGTGAGCGAAACAAGGACCTTTGTGCCCCCGCATTTTTTCAGCAGAGCCCTGCCCTTCGCATCCAATACAATCAGGGGTTCTTCCTGTTCTCCTTTGGCCACGGCTGCACTGTGCCAGGAAAACTCACCGGTGATACCGGTGCCGAGTGCCTTGGAGACAGCCTCCTTGGCGGCAAAGCGAGCTGCAAGGTGTGGATACGGATTTTTCAGTCCGGTGCAGTAAGCACGCTCCCCTTCAGTAAAAACACGCTCCAAAAAGCGGTCCCCATGCCGCTGGTGGGAGGCGCGAATACGTTCCACCTCCACCAGATCAATCCCGACACCACAAACACCGCTGTGGGAAAAAATACTATCGGCAGTACTCATGTATTACGCCTCCGGGTCCTCCTGTCCTGTCCTTTCCTAAGAGCAGCCAAACCACCGGCGAGCAGAGCAAAGGCGAGCAGCCAGAACGGTGGGATCAGCCCCGCCGCCACCAATCCACCCGGACCACCAGCCGCAGCATACAGGTAAACGGGCAGAACCAGCGACAGTGTGATGACCAAAACACCGAGAGCTAAGAAAAGCATGCCGAGCAGGCTCAACCACAGGCCCTTTCCGGAGCCGGAGCCTAAAGGGGCGGATTCCTGCTCAACGGTAGAAGCCATGCATTCTCGCCTTCATTTCGCGGACAGCTTCATCGATCCCGGTAACCAGGGCACGGCAGATGATACTGTGGCCGATATTCAATTCATGCAGCCAGGGCACGACCAGAATGTCCTTGATGTTGGTGTAATTGATCCCATGACCGGCATTGACCCGGAGACCCGCCTCGTGAGCGACGATGGCACCCCGCTTCAACGCATCTATTTCCTTTTGGCGGTGAGGGGTGTAGTATTGATTGGCAAAGGCCCCGGTATGCAACTCCACCATTTCAGCTCCCAGTTCGGCGGCCAATGTAATCTGTGCCTCATCCGGATCGATGAAGATACTGGTCTGAATCCCCCCTTCCTTCATGGCTTCAATGAGCCCGGCCACCCGATCCCGGTTGCCAATGACGTCCAAGCCACCTTCGGTGGTCACCTCACTCCGGCCTTCGGGCACAAGGAGCACCACCTCAGGCTTCACCTTCAAGGCAATGGCCTTCATCTCCTCTGTTGCGGCCATTTCAAGATTCATGACGGTTTGGATCATCTCCCGCATCCGGAAAACATCGCTGTCCTGGATGTGGCGACGGTCCTCCCGCAGATGCAGTGTGATGGCATCCGCTCCGGCCTTTTCCGCCAGCAGTGCGATCAACACGGGATCCGGCTCCACCATCGCTCCCCGGTCCAGAGGATTGTCGCGGTAACGGGCCTGCCGTACGGTGGCACTGTGATCAATATTTACTCCCAATAATATCGGTTGCTTGTTCATATCGCTGATGTTGTGGATTCAAAGCTATTTCCGTTTCAGGGGCAAAGGGTTTTTGTGCCCGAATCACCGGATGCGGAAAAAGATTTCTTT
>CAZCJJ010000071.1:0-16354 GCA_964499045.1 uncultured Opitutales bacterium
TGAGATATGCGGGTTAGGCGGTCCCCTATCCATCCGAAGACCGGCTGAAGCCGGAACTCCAACGGAGGGGCTTTCCGGGCTTGCGTTTCCGGGCATCCGCGCTTTTCTTGCTGGTCCTTATGAACCGTGTCCACATCAAGACCTACGGTTGCCAAATGAACGAGCGCGACTCGGAAGCGGTGGCAGCCATGCTCCGGAACCGGGGTTATAGCATCGTGGATCAAGAGGCTGAAGCGGATGTGGTTTTGCTCAATACCTGCAGTGTGCGGGATCAGGCCGAACAGAAGGCCATTGGTAAAGTGGGGCACCTCGGGAAGCGCAAGCGCCGGAACCCGGATTTCATTATCGGGGTGATGGGGTGCATGGCCCAAAACCGGGGGCAGGATCTGATCGATCGCCTGCCGGACCTCGACTTGCTGGTCGGCACCCAGAAATTTCATCAGGTTCCGGATCATCTGGATAACCTGATTGCCACCCTCCGCGCCCAGGGGCCACGCCCCTCCACCGTGGTGGATCTTGAGGAAGAGGAAGGCTCCCAGAATACGATTCGGGAGCACCTGACGGACGCCACCCAGGTTTCCGCCTTTGTCAGCATCATGCAGGGTTGCAACATGAACTGCTCCTATTGCATCGTACCCAAAACCCGCGGTCCGGAACGGGCCCGCCCGATGGAGGCGATAGTCGAAGAAGTCCGCGAACTGGTCAGTCGGGGTACACGTGAAGTCACCTTATTGGGACAAATCGTGAATCATTACGGTATCCGCGAGTTCCCCTTTGTGGACGGGAAGAGCCCCTTTGTGCAGTTACTGGAAAAAGTCCATGCCATCGAAAGCTTGGAACGTATCCGTTTCACCAGTCCCCATCCGGTCGGCTTCAAGGAAGACCTGATTGAATGCTATGCCCGCCTGCCGAAGTTGTGCGAATATATCCATTTCCCCATACAGAGCGGAAGTGACCGCATTCTTAAGGCCATGCGGCGTCCGTACACGATTGAAAAATTCCGCCGCATCGTGAACCGCCTGCGTGAAGTCTGCCCGGGGATGACCATTTCGACCGATGTGATCGTCGGTTTTCCGGGCGAGGAGGAAGAGGACTTTGAACTGACCCGGAAGGCCTTTGAGGAAATTGGCTTCGATATGGCCTTTATTTTCAAGTACAGCGTCCGGCCCGGCACTTTGGCCGAGGCGGAAGGCGATCCGATTCCGGCGGAAGCCAAGGAAGCGCGCAATCAGACCCTGTTGCGGATTCTTGAGCAGCAGTCTCTGGCCCGCAACGAGTCGCTTTTGAACACGGTCCAGGATGTCCTGGTTGAAGGCCCGGCCCGGAGGGGGGAAGGCATCTTTGTGGGGCGCAACCGTGCGTTCCGCAAAATCCTGTTTCCGGGATCGGCCCGGCTGGTGGGCCAGACAGTTCCGGTCTTCATCAAGGAAGCCACCCCGACCATTCTCAAAGGGGAATTGGTATTGCAAGGGGTGGAAGCAGAGGCTATGCCCTCCTGACTTAGCCTGATTCATACACCACAAGCCCACATAACTCACCATGTCACTCTTTACCGCGACTTTACTGACGGGAACCCTGTTGCTGGTTCTTGGAGCGGCCTTTCTTTTTGGAGGCGAAGCTTTCAGGGCCCGTGCCTTTGGGTTGCTCCGGTCGAAACAGGCCGCCTGGGTACTTTTTGGTGGGGCTTCGGTCTGGTTCCTCTGGCACATCCTCAACCTTGGAGAAGCGGACTTCGGCAATTACCGGAATTGGCTGTTTCTGCTCTTTGGAGCAGTGGCCCTGGGGTCGTTCATTGTGGTTCCGGATTTTCTGCCGGTTCGGGGGATCGCCGTTCTGATCCTGCTCTCCGCCCGCCCGCTGTTGGATGCCGCCTATATGCAATTTGATCACCCTCAACGTCTCTTTTTGGTGACATTTGTCTATGCCGCGATCCTGCTGGCGCTTTACTTGGGGACAGTCCCTTACCGTTTGCGCGATTTTTTCACCTGGCTCTGGGCATCTCCCGGGCGGGTCAAGGTTCTGGGGGCGTTAACTTTGGCCTACGGGTTGCTGTTGTCGGGAGTGGCTTTCAGCTACTAAGAAGAGGGGGCATGATGGGAAAGGGAGCAAGCAGTGCCAGCCGAACCCAATCTTCTTCCCACGGGGAGGGAGGACGGACTGGGCTGTTGCTGATTGTGTCGGGTCCGGCGGGAAGCGGAAAAACCACGCTGTGCGATCGGATGCTGACCGAAGTACCGGGTGTGGAGCGGGTGATTACTTCCACGACCCGAAGTCCCCGTTCCGGTGAGGAACATGGCCGGGACTATTATTTTTTCCCGATGGAAGAGTTTATTCGCCGCCGCGATGCGGGGGAGTTTTATGAGTACGCCCTTGTTCACGGGCGCTATTACGGGACTTTGAAATCGGAAATTGACGGCAAACTGAAGGCGCGGCGGGATTTATTGCTGAACATTGATGTTCAGGGTGCGGCTTCATTCCGTGAAGCTGCCAAGGAGAATGCCGTTTTGGCGGAGAGTCTGGTCACGGTATTCATTCAGCCGGAGAGCCTGGATCAACTGCGTGAACGCCTTGGAGGGCGGGGCAGTGATGATGAGGAAGAGATTGCCCGGCGTCTGCGCACGGCGGAGCAAGAGCTGTTGCAAGCGTCAACCTATGACCATGTGATTGTCAGCGGCACGCGGGATGAGGATTATGCGGCGCTGCTGGAGATATACCGCCGGGAAAAGGGGGGGATAATCGGATATCGGATATCGTAGTTCGGATATCGGAGGGCAATGGAAAGCGGATTGCGGATGAATGAGAGCGGATATTATTATGGGTGTCCCGGAGTTCTCCGGGATTTCTTTCTCCCGGATTCCCCCATTGAACGTTGGAAATTTCGTACTGAATATTGAACAATGTTGGAGTTTCGGTATGGGCTTGGATTCAATATTCAATAGCCAACACGGAATCTCCAATTTTCAATGGCTTGGATTAACGATCTTTGCTTTTCATGGCGGTTCCAACACTGGTGAACAAGATGGCGATCAGCTCGTCTGTCTCCTGAATGAGCGATTGGAGTTTTGATGGCGGCTGGATGAGCTCTGCCTTTTCAATCATCTTAAGCCAGACCTCAGTTTCGCGAAGTTCTTTGAGGGAAATCTTAAGTTTATGGATAAAGTCAGCCTTGGATTCTGCGCTAAGTGCTTCACCGTAGTTCGGAGCTGGTGAAGTGCCGCTCCGTAGAATCTGAGAGGCAATGTGTTTACCTGCTCTAGTGTCAGGAAGTGCCTCAGAGAGCGCAATAACCCTAACAGCATAGGAAATCATGCGATCCTTAAGATCAAATTAGCGATATTGGTTCATTTTTTCCTATTTTGTGATTATAATTGAAAGTTGGAAATTCCGTGTTGAATATTGAAGATTCGTGGGCTTGAGGGCGTGGACGGGTTCGTCTGATCAATTATCGAAACTTATGTTTCGAGGGGGTCCGGCATTTCGGTGGTGCCGATGGCAAGATCGGCGAGGCCGGCGACAATGGTTTGGATGTCGGGGTCGTCCCAGATTTCAGACAGGGGGCGGTTGCTGGAGATCCGGATGAAAAACTGTTCCTGCTGCTGGTGCAGGCCAAAGCGGAAGAGGGACTTGATGGGGTCGAGCCGGTCCCAGGTTCCGATGATGCGGTTGACGTAGATGTCTTCGCCAACGACATGCCAGTAATAGACGTAGATGGTGAAGGCATCCCGGCCCATGACCCGGGACTCGGTTGGCATCAGGGGCATACCCTGGCAGGTAAGCCGGACGGATTCTTCCATGTCTTCGACCTCCCAGCCGTTGCGCACCCAGCAGATGTCGGGGGTGTGAGCCTGAACCAGGCGGATCGGCATGCGGCGGGGCTCCCAGTAGCCGATGTAAACGGAAAACTCGGTGTCGCCACGGCGGTATTCGCGAAAGAGAGCTTCGGTGTAATTGAGAATCCCTTCCACCCGGTTTTGCATTTCCTCGGACTCAGCCAAGGGAAGATCCCGGATCTCCCAGCCCGGCAGTTCGGACGGTATCTTATCATTCAGGCTACCCTCCAGCGTTTGCTCCGGCTGAAAAAAGAAATGGTTATAGGCGTTGGCACCGATGACACCGGCGAGAACGACGCAGACTAGAATGAGGATGGTTTTACGCATAATAATAAGAAATAAAGTCCCCCATTATAACCCGATCTTCATTTTCCGCAAGGCAGATGGTGGATTGCTTACAAGGCTCCCAGTGGCATTGCATCCGATCCCCAACTGGAGCAAGTCCCGCCTTCAGGCGGTCTTTGGATAGATGGGGGACCGCATGAATGCGGGACTCCAGCGAAAACGCTCAGATGAAATGTTCTTAAAAGACTCCATTGAGACTGGCGGAGGGCGTGGTAGATTTGAATCCGGATCGACATGAAAATTCCGGGGCAGAAAATACTCGCCAACAGGGTGGGTTCCGGAGAATGGTGTTGGGCTTATGTGGCAGTGCTCCGGATGTCCGGTCAGTGACTCAAGCATGCCCCTTTTACTTTATTCCGTTGAACAGGACATTGTTGTGAAGAATTTCCCCCGTATTTATCTTTCACCTCCGGATCTGGGTCCGGAGGAGCTTCAGGCGCTGACGGCCGCGTTTCAGAGCAACTGGATTGCTCCGGTAGGGCCCTATCTCGGCAAATTTGAGCAGGCGGTCTGCCGCTATGTGGGCTGTGAACACGCGGTGGCGCTTTCCTCCGGGACAGCGGCTCTCCATTTGGCTTTCCGTGAACTCGGAGTAGGTCCGGGCGACCGTGTTTTTTGTTCGACCCTGACCTTTATCGCTTCGGCCAATGCGTTTATTTATCTCGGGGCTGAACCGGTGTTTATCGATTCGGAACGGGCCAGTTGGAACATGGATCCGGATTTGTTGGAAGAGGCGCTGAAGGAAGCGGCCAAGCGGGGGCAGTTACCCAAGGCGGTTGAAGTTGTGCACGCCTATGGGCAATGTGCCGATATTCAGCGGATCCGTGACTTGTGTCAAAACTACGGGGTTCCTCTGGTTGAGGATGCCGCTGAGGCGCTCGGTGCGAGCTATCGCGGACAGGCGGCCGGGACCTTTGGGGTGGCCGGGGCTTTCTCTTTCAATGGAAATAAAATCCTGACGACGTCCGGTGGCGGTATGTTGGTGACCAACAATGGCCGCTTGGCTGACCGGGTGCGGCATTTAGCGACACAGGCCAGGGAAGCGGATGCCGGGTATCTGCATACGGAGGTTGGCTACAATTACCGGATGAGCAATTTGCTGGCGTCGATCGGTTATTCACAGGTCGCACGTTTGCCTGATAAGATCGAAGAACGCCGGACCATATTCCGCCGTTACCAGGAATTTCTCGGTGATTTGCCGGGTCTGGATTTTATGCCGGATGGGGCCTATGGCGACTCCACCTGCTGGTTGAGTTGCATTCTGCTGGATGAGGAAGAAGGTCCTGTTTCGGCCAGCGAGTTGATTGCATCGTTGCATGCCGCCAACATTGAAGTACGTCCGGTCTGGCGTCCGCTCCACCGGCAACCGGTGTTTGCGGGGAGTACGGTTTATGGTGGTTCCGTTTCGGAATACCTCTCCCGGCACGGGGTTTGTTTGCCAAGCTCCAGCAGCCTCACCCGTGAGCAACAGGATAGAGTGGTGGAGAGGATCCGGGCCCTGTTTTCAATGTAACCTACTCGTAGCGCAGGGCCTCGATGACATTGAGGTTGGCGGCCTTGAGGGCGGGGTAGATGCCGGAGAGTACGCCGATGGTGGCGGAGAAGATGAAGCCCGCGACCATGGCCTGGGGGGACAGGATGATAATGAAATTCTCATCCGGGATACTGCTGCGCAGGAGTTCCACCAAACCGACACTGGCGATGACACCGATGATGCCCCCGAGGACGGAAATGACGACGGATTCGGCCAGGAACTGGATAAAGATATCGTAGCCCCGGGCCCCGATAGCCTTGCGGACCCCGATCTCACGGATGCGTTCGTTGATAACGGCGAGCATGACATTCATGATGCCGATTCCGCCGATGAGGAGGGAAATGCCCGCGACGCCACCGAGGGCGAAGGTAAAGGTTTTCTCCATCTTCTGGAATTCAGCCAGCTGTTCCTCCATGGTGCGGATCTCAAAATCCAGTACGCCCCGGTGAGTTTGCAGGAGAATATTTTCCAGTTGTTCAATGGCATCTTCCATGTAGGCCACGTCGTGAATATGAACGTTCAATTCCTGTAGGCTCTCGTTGCCCTGAATCCGCTTCATCGCGGTGGTGATCGGGACATACGCAACCCGGTTCATGAAACGGAAAGGGTTCCGCCCTCTGGTTGCCTGGGCTCCACCCATGGCTTCCATCACCCCGATGACCGTGTAGGTATTCTGACCCAGCCGGATTTTTTTGCCCACGGCGGGTTCGTTCGGACTGAAGAGCCGGCTACTGACGTCGCTCCCGAGTACGACCACCATGGAGGCATGTTCAATGTCCAGATCGCTGATGAAACGACCTTCACCCACCGCCTGATTGAGGACCTCGAGTTTTTCAGGGAGGACTCCGCGCAAGGGGGCCCAGGTGTTGTTGCGCTGATATTGGTAACGGGTCCAGCGCAGGTTGACAACCGGGTCAATGATACGGGCGAGGGGGCTTCCGACCATGACGGCCAGAGCATCCTGATAGGTTCGCCCCGGGGAAAGATGGGCAAAGGCCTGTTGTTCCTCCGGGGGTTCCCGGTCCTCCACATAGAGACGGGTGATGCCTCCGGTGCTTTCAAAATAAATACGCACATTGCCGATCATCCCCTGGACAACCCCAACCATCGCGACAAGGGCGGCCACCCCCAGGATGATCCCGATCATGGAAAGGAAGGAGCGGAACTTGTGAGCCCACACCTCGCGGAGCCCATTGACAATACCGGCCAAAAAATCAAGGAGCAGGTTCATTTGCGACGGTCCTCAATGATTTTGCCGTCACTCATCCGGAGAATACGTCCGGCATAATCGGCTATTTGCACGTCATGGGTGACCATCACGATGGTTTGCCCCTCTTTCTGCAGCTCGGTGAACAACTCCATGATGCGGTCCCGGTTGACCGAGTCGAGATTGCCGGTCGGTTCGTCGGCGAGGATCAATGACGGGTCGTTGATCAGCGCGCGGGCAATGGCGACCCGCTGGCGTTCGCCGCCGGAAAGTTGATTGGGGATATGGTCCACGCGGTGTTCCATGCCGACCCGGCCCAGTGCGGCCAAGGCTTTCTCTGCCTTGTTGCCCACCTTCTTGCGGCTGTAGGTCACGGGGAGGAGCACATTGCCTCTCACGGAAAGACGCGGGAGCAGGTTGAAGGCCTGAAAGACAAAGCCGATCCGGTTGGAGCGGTACCAGCAGCGTTGGTTGCGGGTGATACGGGAGACATCATCCCCCTCAAAAATCATTTTGCCTGCCGTCGGGTTGTCCATGAACCCCAGGATGTGCATCAAGGTGGATTTACCGGAACCGGACGGTCCCAGAATAGCCACAAAATCACCCTTGTGAATGGCGACATCGACGCCATCCAGAGCATGGACGGTTTCGCTACCCATCTGGTAATCCTTGCGGATGCCCTGCAGTTCAATGATCTCCGGCATGGCGGGCTTAGGAAGAACGGGGTCCCTGATTGCGGGAGCGTACCAGGCTGACTGTCTCCCCGGCTTCAACTCCCTCGCGGATTTCAATCCACATGTTGTTGTTGATCCCGATCTTCACCGGACGTTTCTCGCGGTTGCCATTCGCATCAATCACATAGACGTAGTGCTCTCCGCGTTCATTGAATACGGCGGACAGACCGACGGCCACGGCATCTTCGACCCTGCTGGTGACAATGCGCACGTTGGCGCTGATACCCGGACGCACCCGTTTCCCGCCTGGATCAAAAGTAATTTCGACCGTGAATACACGCAGGTTGTTTTCGTTGATGGCAAAGGGGTGTACGGAGGAAACCTTTCCGTTGAAGGTCAGGTTGGGGAGGGCGTCGAAAGTGACCTCTGCTGCCATGCCAGGCTCCAGTTTCTCGATGTCCAGTTCGTTCACGCTCAGTTTGACGTAGAGATCGCCAAGGTCGTGAATGACCATGAGAAGGGTTCCCTGATTGACGGAGGTGGCTCCGATGATGACCTGCCCCTCGTTGATATTCAGATCGGAAATGATACCGGGCTGTGGGGCGGTGATGATGGTTTTGGACAGGTTTTCTTCTGCTTTCTCCAACTGGGCCTTGCGGACCTCGACCTGGATTTTGGAGAGTTCGTAGGCGGTTTCCGTATCCAGAAACTCACTTTCCTGGGCAAAGTTTTTGGAGAATAGACCCTGGAGGCGTTCGTAATTCCGGCGGGCTTGATCCATACGAAGCAATTCGGCCTGATAGTGGCGCTGGGCTTCGGTCAATTCGGTGATCAAGGCTGTGCGGTCCAGCTCGACCAGTTTTTGCCCGCGGACAACGGTTTCACCGGGCTCCACATAGATATGGGCGATGCGACCACTGATTTCCGAACGGACATCCGTGGAAATAACAGGTTCAACAAAACCACTGGCCTCAATCGCCTCCTCAATGGTCTGTCGGCTGGATTCACTGGTGGTGGCGAAGGCGGGTCCGGAGGGTGCCGACTCCTCCTGGATTTTCGTCCAGGTGAAATAAGCTCCGGTTCCCAAGGCGGCCAGAATGACGATAATAATGACTGTTTTCATGAAATGGGTGTTAGGTATTTAGGCTGTAGGTGTTTAGGGCTGAGTGCTACAGCCTATCGCCTAAACGCTTGTAGCCTATTCTGACGGGCTGCCGGGAGGGTTGATATCGGTGACCGGAAGAGGGGTTGCTGTGATCGGGGGCGGACTGGTCAGGGCATCCACTTCTTCCCAGGTAAAGTTATGGCGTTGGAGGAGGCTTCCATCAAGGCGGGTGAGCTGGACCTTTGCCCGCACGAGGTCGGAAGTGGCTTCCAGATGGCTAAGACGGGCCTGATCAAGATCCCGTTGGGCTTCCAATACATCGCGGAAGGAGGAGGCTCCGGCATCATAGCGGGCGAGTTGCCGGGCGAAGCTTTCTTCGTTCAAGGCCAGTGAGGCTTGCGTCGTGCTGGTCCGTTCCCTGCCGGCGGCGACGGCCCGCCAGGCGCTGCGGAGACGCTGGAGGAGAATTTGCTGGATGCTGGCCAAACGCGTGGTTTCGCGCTGCACCGTCCGTTCGGAGGTACGGTAGCGGGCTTTGTCTGCCCGCATACCCCAGGGGAAACTCAGTTCCAGCCCGGCACTCCAGAAGTGACCTTCTGCTTCCACGCTGCTGCGGTAGGAAGATCCAAAGAGATCCGAACGGCCAAGCACCCCGGCACCTGCCACGACATCGAGGGAAGGGCGGGTATTGTCGCGGGCCACCATCCGGTCCACTTTGCGTTGCTCAATGATTTCGTACTGGATTTGGGTGTCCATATCCTGAGCCAGAGAGGCGCGGAGGGCGTCCTGAAAGTCGGGCAGTTCGGGTGTGGTGGTAGGCAATGCTTCCACTTCCAGATAAGGCTCATCGCCCATCGGAATGACGCCGAGGATGACGCGGAGGACGTCCTGAGCATTTTCAATACTCTCCTCTGCCAGAATGATCTGTTCTGTTTGGGCTGCCACATTGGCTTCGGCCTGAAGCACCTCCAGCCGGGTGGCGAGACCGAGCCGTTCGCGCTCGCGGTTTTCTTCCAGCAGTTTGCTGGCGAGGGCGAGGTTGGATATTCGGAGTTCTTTGCGTGCCAGAGCGGTGGCGAGGTTCCAGTAGCTGATTTCGGCATCGGCGATGACATCGAGGACCTCCCGCCGGACCTGCAACTCGCTTTGGGCCACGGCCAGCCTGCCTTTGGCAATCTGGGCCAGATTGACCTCGCTTCCCGCGCCCCGCAGCAGCGGTTGCCGTACATTCAAGGCAATTTCGGAAGTGATGTCCGGGTTGATCAGGTTACGGGAGGAATTACTGGTGGCGCGGTTGATGGAGGTTCCGAGCCCAATGGTGGCACCGGTGGCAACTTTTTGCTGGGCTTCGAGACGGAGAACCTGGCTGGTGCTGAAAGGCTTGGTATTCCCGACAGCTGTTTCGAGGTTGGTGGCGGCCAGCGGACTGGTTCGCTCGTTGGCGCGGAGGGAGGATGACAGGCGGGGGTCGAATTCCGCCTCCGCCACAGTGAGGTTATCGCGGGCGATGAAAGGATCGTAACGGCTGACGGAGAGTCCGAGGTTGGCCTGAAGTGCCTGATCAATGGCGCTCTGGAGGGTAATCAACTCCTGGGGCCTGTCGGTTCCGTCCGGCCCGAGTATTTGGCGAACCAGACTTTCCTGCAGGGTTTTATCCAACAAGGCGGAGGCCTCCCGGGTCCGCTCCATCAACTCCGCCTCGGCGCTGGTGGTGATAGCTGGTGGCAGAGGTTCTTCCACGGGTTCCGGCAACGTTTCTTCGGCCGGATAAAGCAGGGATCCGGTAAATAAGAGAGGAAGCAGGGCTCCCCATAGGGGGATGCCTGTTCGTTTATGAGAAAAAGAGGACTGTCGTCGGGGGGGCATGGTAAATTCCAAACACGGAAACGGGGGTGAAAGTTTCAATAAACTCCATGCAGACCCGAAGAAATCAAGGTTGTTTACAATATTCTGTCGAAATCGTTTCCGCTAATAGGTCCAAATCGAAATCGTGGGGGCGGTAGCCGCGTTCGTCAGAACGTGGACAGGTGAGCGCGGCTACGGGACGGGGTGGGTGCAGGCTTCGGCGAAACTGCGGATGCGGTCCCAGACGCCGGACAGTCCGTTGCGGCGGTTGGGGGAAAGGTGTTGGGTGATACCGACTTCTCCGAGGAATTCGGGGCCGACCTGAATGATTTCATCGGGGGGGCTGCCGCTGTAGAAATCGGTCAACAACCCGGCGATTCCTTTGGTGATGACCGCATCCGAATCGGTTTTGAAGTAGCAGAGCCCATCCCGGAATTCGGGGACAATCCACAACTGTGACTGGCAGCCGCGCACCAGGAATTCCTCCGTCTTGTATTCGTTCGGCAGCGGCTCCCGGTTTCTCGCTTCATCAATGAGCATGGCAAAGCGTTCTTCCGGATCCTCGATGATGGAAAGATCCTCAACCAGTTGTTGCCGTTTTTTCTCCAGTGCGATCATAAGCTCTGACACCATGCAGCCCCCGGTTGAAAATTCAACCCGCAAGGTCGATTCTTCAGCTTTTCCCGAATACCTTTTGCATGGCCTCGACGACCCGGTCCTGATCAGCCTCAGTCATGGTGGGGAAGAGGGGGAGGCTGACGATCCGGTCGGAAATGAATTCCGCTTCCGGAAACATACCCCGGTGGAAGCCCCAGTGTTGCTCGTAATAGCTGCTCAGATGAATGGCCTGATAGTGGAGCCCCGTGCCGATATCATGCTCCTTCAGGCGGGCCATGAAATCATCGCGGCTGAATCCGAGCAGGTCGATGTTCACCAGAGGTGCGAAGAGATGCCAGGCGTGCCGGTGTTCGTAATCGACTCCCTGCGGGAGCAACAACTCTTCCCAATTCTCCAGCAAACTGTAATAGCGGTTCACCAGAGCCAGCCTACGCTCAATAAATCCATCCAGGGCCGGCAACTGGTGGATCCCGAGGGCGGCCTGCATGTCCATGAAATTGAATTTGTACCCGGCCAGTGCAATGTCGTACTGCGGGGTTCCCTGTTTGCCAAAGCGGGCCCAGGCCTCCCGGTCAATCCCGTGAAAGCGCAGCAGGTTGATACGTTGGCGCATGGCCTCATCGCGGGTGACGACACAGCCGCCTTCGCCGGTGGTCATATTCTTGTTGGGGTGGAAACTGAAAACCTGAGTGTCCCCGAAGCTGCCGAGTTTGCGCCCCTTGTACTCTGAACCGATGGCATGGGCGCAATCTTCGATGACGCGCAACCCGTGCTTCTCCGCGATGGCGTAGAGTGGATCCATATCCACCGGAAGTCCGGCGAAATGCACCGGCATGATTGCCCGGGTGCGCGGGGTAATGGCGGCTTCGAGTCCCGCAACATTTATATTGCGGGTATGGCGGTCCACATCGACGAGCACCGGCTTCCCGCCTGCGAGAACGATACAGTTGAGGGTGGCGACAAAGGTCATGGGGGCCGTGATCACCTCATCGCCGGGCTTCAGGTTCAGCGCGAGCAGTGCCATCAACAGCCCTGCGGTGGCGGAGGAGCAGCACTGGGCGGAGGGTGCTTCAAGGTAATCACAGAGCATCCGCTCGAATTGCTGTGTCCGGGGGCCGGTTGTGATCCAGCCGGATTCCAGGCAGGCCGCCACTTCGGCGATGGCCTCGGGGCTGATCGTGGGTTTGGAGAATGGAAGAAAAGTGTCGGACATAAATTAGTTCTGTTGCAGGATGGTGTCGCGGGCTTCCGCTGCTTTTTCAGGATAGTCGAGGGTGTAGTGGAGCCCCCGGCTTTCCTCGCGTTGAAGGGCACAGGCAACGACGAGTTCGGCCACCTGGATCAGGTTGCGGAGTTCCAGCAGGGTCGGCTCCACTTTGAAGTTCCAGTAGTATTCATTGACCTCTTTCTGCAAGGTTGCGATCCGGTTGCGCGCCCGCTGCAGACGCTTGGTGGTGCGGACAATACTTGCGTAATCCCACATGGTCCGGCGCAGTTCATCCCAGTTGTGGGTGAGTACGACCCGTTCGTCCGGGTCGCGTACATCACCATCCACCCAGTTCGGAAGACGGTTCTCAGGAGCGGGTTTGGATTCCAGATAAATGCGGGTCGCCTCGGCGGCAGCGTGGGCGAGCACGCAGGCTTCGAGCAGGGAGTTGCTTGCCAGACGGTTGGCGCCATGCAGCCCGGTGCAGGCGACCTCGCCACAGGCCAGTAGTCCGGGGATGGAGGTCTGTCCGTTCAGGTTTGTGTGTACCCCGCCGCACAGGTAGTGACAGGCGGGAACAACCGGAATGTAGTCCTTGGCAATATTGATACCGTTTTCAGCGCAGACCTTGAAGATGTTCGGAAAACGGTCCTGCAGTTCGCTTTCCGGATGGCCAGTGATATCGAGCCAGACATGGGGGGCTCCGGATTGCTTCATTTCGCTGTCGATCGCCCTGGCCACGATATCGCGCGGTGCCAGATCCTTCAGGGGATGGTATTTCTCCATGAAGGCTTCACCTTGCATATTGCGCAAAATCGCTCCCTCCCCGCGTACGGCTTCGGAAATAAGGAAACGCTCCCCGCTCAAAGTATAGAGGGCGGTGGGATGGAACTGGATGAATTCCATGTTGCGGATTTCCGCTCCTGCCCGGTAGGCCATGGCAATGCCATCTCCGGTGGCAATGTCCGGATTGGTGGTGTAAAGGTACAGTTGGCCGAGCCCGCCGCTGGCGAGCATGACGACCGGCGAATGAAAAGTGGTCACTTCGCCGGAATGGACATTGAGTGTGTAAAGCCCCAGCACCGCATCCTGTCCCATCCCAAGAGAGAAGCCGCCGCTGGCCAATTTCTTCCGGGTGATCAGGTCGATTGCAAAGTGATGTTCCAGCACATCAATGTTCGGACAGCGTCCGATCGCGTCCACCAACGCGGCCTCGATGGCGGCTCCGGTGAGATCCTTGACGTGCAGGATGCGCCGCTTGGAGTGGCCTCCTTCACGTCCGAGTGAGGGACGTCCATCTTCCAGCATGGTGAACTCCACTCCGAGTTCCATCAATTCACGGATCCGGGCCGGTCCTTCTGTTACGATGGTGCGTACGACCTCCTCCTGGCAAAGACCGTCTCCGGCCCCGAGCGTGTCCCGTATGTGCAGGTTGAGGTCGTCAGACTCTGACGTGACTGCCGCGATTCCTCCCTGAGCATAATTCGTATTGGAATCGGCGCGGTTCTTTTTGGTGATGATCGCCACCCGGTGGTTTTGCCGGGCGACTTTCAGTGCGAAACTGAGACCGGCGATACCGCTGCCAACCACGATAACATCATAGTTTTTTGTCATGCCAGGAATTGTGAAAAGTTTCTATCGTGTAACCAAGCTGTTGAAATCTGTCCCGTGAGCAAAATCTAAATGAGAAAAGTTGAGGGATGAAATTAACGGAACACGGGCGGATTGCTTTATCCACATTCTCACGAATGCGGCTACGTAGCTGCGCTCGTAAGAGCGTGGCTTGGCGTTGCCCAGGGCACAAAAAAAACCAACTCCTCCCGGGAGTTGGTTTTTTGTAAAAGTAAAGGACGGTGCGGATTACGCTTCCTTGGCGGGCTCTTCCTGAGCCTGTTCGGTTTCCTCGATCGGATTTTCGGAAACGACTTCCCATTCCAATTCCAACTGAATTTCGGGGTGGAGGCGAACCTTGGTGGTGTGCTTGCCGAGGGTCTTGACGGGGGTGTGCAGGTTGAGCTGCTTCCGTTCCAGTTGAATCCCCTCCTGGGCCAGACGATCGATCAGGTCCTGAGCGGTGACCGAACCAAACATCTTGCCGCCGTCGCCGGTCTTGACCGCGATGGCGATGCTGACGCTTTCCAGTTTCCCGGCAATCGCCTGGGCGCCTTCAAGTTCCTTGGCCAGGCGTTCCGCCTTGCGCTGCTGAAGGGAGTCGATGTAACGCTTATTTCCCTTGTTTACAGGGATCGCCAGCTTCCGGGGGAGCAGGTAGTTGCGGGCATAACCGTTTTTGACGGTGACCAGGTCACCCTCGCCACCGAGGTTTTCGATGGGCTGAAGAAGATAAATTTCACAAGTGGCCATGAGAATACGTTTGGTAAAAGATGAAGAATCAGGCGCGTGCCTCGATGAGGCGCTTTTCCTTTACCTTGTTGGCTTTCTTGCCAACGCGGTCACGGAGGTAATAAAGACGGGCGCGCATCGGAATGGAATCGCGGTCAACTTCAACCTTTTCAATGTTGGGTGAGTGAACCGGGAAAACCCGTTCGACACCCTCACCGTAGCTGATGCGGCGGACCGTAAAGGTCTCATGGATGCCGCCACCCTTGCGGGCGATGACGATGCCGGCAAAGATCTGGATACGCTCCTTGTCTCCCTCGCGGACGCGGGTGTGGACACGGACGCCGTCGCCGACTTTAAATTGATCGCGATCGGCTTTGAGCTGATCCTGTGTGATGGAATCAATAATGGCTTGCATGACTGAAAGTGAGTTGAAAAAGCGATATTAAGACTGTGGAGGCAGAAGATCCGGTCTGCGCTGACGGGTTTTTTGAAGACTTTCTTCCTTTCTCCAACGACTGATTTCGGCGTGGTTTCCAGAGAGCAAAACCTCCGGAACCCGCATGTTCCGATACTCTACGGGTCGTGTGAATTGAGGAAAAGCGAGCAAGTTGTCGTTAAAGCTATCCTGCGTCAAGGATTTTTCTTCGCCTAAAACACCGGGAATTTGACGGGCAATACAGTCGATCAGAACGGCGGCGGCGAGGGTACCGTTGGTCAGAACATAATCGCCGATAGAGATCTCACGGTCCACCAGGCAATCCCGGACCCGCTGGTCAATCCCCTCATAGTGGCCGCTGACCAGAATGAGGTGGGGGTGGCAGGCCAATTCGCGGGCCAGCCCGTTGCTGAGCGGTTCACCGTCCGGGCAGAGGTAGATCACGGTGGAGTCTTCTTTTTTGAAAGCCTCAATGGCGGCGAAGAGCGGTTCCGGTTTCATCACCATGCCCGGTCCTCCGCCAAAAGGGCGATCGTCGGTGGTGTGGTGTTTATCGGTCGCCCAGTCACGGATATTGTGGAGCCGGATTTCCATCCGCTGGTTTTCCTGAGCCCGCCCGAGCATACTTTCGCGGGTAAATCCTTCGAGCATCCCTGGAAAGAGGGAGAGGACATCGACCAACTGGCTGGGCGCTTGCATGGTTGTTTATAAACACGAAAGGCTCCCGTGGGGGGAGCCTTTTCGGAAAGTATGAAAAACGGATCAGGCTTCCGCAGTGGCAGCGGGCTGCTCGCGGCGTGCGCGCCGGATCAGCGAGCGGGCCGTATCGGTCGGCTGTGCTCCCTGGCCAAGCCAGTACTCAATCCGGTCCAAACGCAGTTTGAGTTCCACATCCTGGCCACGGGCCTTCGGATTGTAGGTGCCAAGCAGTTCGATGAAGCGCCCATCGCGGCGGTGGGTGACTTCGGTTGCGACGACGCGGTAAACCGGAGCCCCTTTGGATCCATGACGTTGGAGACGAATTTTAACCATTGTTCGATGTAAAGCGGATTGATGTTTTTTCGGAAAGGGGAAGAAAAAAGCCTCTGGCCGCTGTCTTGTCAAGCAGCATTCGCAGAAAAACCCGAAAGTGACAGGGATGCGGAATTTTTCAGGTTAGCCTGGAATATTCACGAAGCCCAGAAGTGATGAAGCGCAAGGCGCAACCCGA
>CAZCJJ010000072.1:0-16195 GCA_964499045.1 uncultured Opitutales bacterium
GTGGAGGATTTCGGGATTAGGCTGGTCTGGCAGTTTCATATTATAATTTAGTTAGAATTATTGTGATTTGTGGTCGTAGACTGGCGGGCAGGCTTTGGAGGATGTGGGCGGCGCAGCAGGCGTATGCTGGGTTTTGCTCAATCAGTACCGTGTTCAGTCCAAGCGGCAGCGCGCCGATTGCGGTGTTCCCCAGGCCACCAAAAGGATCAATGATCCAGTCACGCGGGCGTGTGCTGAGAGATAGGCAGGCGGTTGCCAGCTCAGGCGGGTAAGTGGATGTGTGATCGACTTTATAGCTGCGTGCCGCCTGATTGCGGTTGGGCGGAAAGCGCCAGACATCCCCTGTGCAGTGAGGAAAAAAATGCAGCAAGCGCTCGCGGTTGAAATACCACTGGTCTGATTTGGCTAGCCAGACGATACGCTCCGATGATGGCGGCAAACAGGTTTTGCAGGAGCGTGCGGCGGGTTTACCCTTGTCCCAAACAATCGTGGCAGGATTCAAGAAACCGCTGCGTCGTCCCGAGGCGCGGCAGATTCCAGGCAGGTCGAGGGATTCACGCCGCTTGTAGCCTTCGGGCTGCTTCTCGAATTTATTCTCAACGTCCTGGGAGGGCTTTTGCGTGCCGAGGCTGGAGGTCTTGCCGCGCTGGCCGTTGCCGCCTCCCGCGCTTTTGTCGCCAATCTGCGTCCAAAAGGAGGCGTCGGGTCGGAGCAGCTCGAAGAGGTGGCTATTGACCAAATCGAGGTCAGCCACGTAGTCGGCAAATTTGCCCAGACCGATCTGCCTGC
This sequence comes from uncultured Opitutales bacterium, assembly GCA_964499045.1. GTDB lineage: Bacteria > Verrucomicrobiota > Verrucomicrobiia > Opitutales > CAZCJJ01 > CAZCJJ01. The sequence continues at coordinate 790 of CAZCJJ010000072.1, forward strand.
CTCCACAGCCGTTGTCCCGCTGCCCAAAATAAGGGGGTGAAGTCACGCCGCCACCCAGCTTTTGAGGGAAGCGTTTTGCCAGCACGGGCAGTACCTCTCGGTTGTCGCCGACTACGATCCAGACGTAGCGCCGATGCCTGCAGCCCATCTCAGGGGCAATTTCCTCAAGGTAATAGTCCAGGCCTGCGGCGTTGCCCGCCCGAATCAACCGCGTTCTGGTCAGCGCATGCCAAGGCACGGCCTCTTGAACAAGAGTCTTTGACTGGGCATTTTGTTTGCTGGTTGATCGCGGCACATAAGAATAATACCGAAAGGCAATTTTTTCGAAACCTGCGCTTTTTTCGTTTGGTTGGGTATGCAATGATTTTCAGCGCAGGCGCATGAAAAAAGTGTCCCCCCCTGAAAAGTTTCAAAAGTTTCCAGGACGACAAAACTTTTGAAACTTTTCAGGGGGGGGGACTTGGCCAGAATGTGGCCCGCCATCCGCTGAAACTACCTCAGCGATGAGGAACAAATTGTGTTTTCACGGGCCGTTTCAGGGGGCTCACAGAGTTTCCAGCAGAACAAAAAGGAAGAAAAAGGAGGAAAGTGGAGGAAATCAGAAGAATGTAGAGGAAGAAAAAGGAAAGTGGAAATGCGGCTTGCCGGGCATCAAAGACACGTTACTTGAGCTCAAGCCGCACCAGCCTTCCCTCAATGATTCGGTGGTAGGCTTGGGCGGTCTCCACCTCCAGCTTGCTGCCCAGCAAGGTCAGGTACCAGTCGATGCTGGTCAGGGAATGGAGGGTTTTTCCGATCATGCGGTCGTTGATTCCGCAGACCTCGCGCCCGAAGTAATCGACCAGCAGCTTGCGATCATAGCCGCTTTTCCATTCGTCGAGGGCGAGCGCTGAATCCTCATCGTCATCCAGCAGGAGGCGTGTGCTGAGGAGGTCATAGGCGGGCGCCAGCTCGATGAGCGGACCGTTTTCAATCAGCGACCAGTTCTTGAGGTGCATGTCGCCGTTGCCCGTGACCCAGCAAAAGAGCACCCGCTGGAAAAACTTTATCAGTTGCAGGCGCGGGTTGCTGCAATGCTCGCGGATCATCCGGGCGAGGGTTTCGAGGTTACCGGCGTATTTCCAGGAGGCAGGGATTTCCAGGATCTGGCAGGCGCCGCTCATATCCTGGAGCTCCAGTTGGCTGATGTTCTGCGCTTTGCGGGCGGCCTGGATCAATTGACCGATTTCGGGATTTATCTACATGAATACACTAAATACAGATAAACTGGATTTAATCAAGCTCAGTCAGCTGATTAGTTAACCACTTATCAATGTAAATAAACTGATTATTGGGAATCAGGTGCGAGCATAGCTCACAAATACTCAGCAATAGAATTAAAACCAGTATAATTACACTGATTTCAGATGTCTTTCGCGCTATCTTGACCGACGGCTAATTAAATCGCTGATGTCAGTGGAGCGCTCGATGGCGGCTTTGGCGATCTCATTGCTGGTGCTTTCAAGCAGGGAACTGACAAGCCTTCTGCGTTTCCCTTTCTCGGTCGGCTTGTCATAAATGTCCTGAAATTCATCGATAAGCAGGGCGAGACGGACGACCCGCAGGAAGGAATTGTTGTCGTACTCGTCTTCGTCGTAACGGATGGCTTTTTCGACCGTCCCCTGAAAGAGGTTTAGCCATTTACTCTGTAGCTTTTTATGCTCGCGCTGGATGGCCCCTGAAAATGCGAGCCAAACGTAGTAGTCATACTCGGTCTTGCCGTCGGCGCAAACCAGCCGGTTCTCCATCAGTGCCTTTGGACAGACACCTGTAGCCAGTGCTATGAGCTCGGCATTTTGACGGCTGATAGCGTTGGGCGGCAGGGGGCTTTTTTTGGTATCCCGCTCAATGGCCCGGTAGGTTTCGTATTTGATTCCGCAAAGCTGGGAAAACTCGACCAGGCTTTTGTCAATAATGGTTCGAAGTCGGACCGGGGCCGAGGGGCTGTTCGCATCACGCCTGGCTTTCCTTCTGTTTTTCGGAGAGTCCTCCTGTTTCTCCCGTTTTTTCTGCTCATGAAGCATGAGCAGGTAGCCGCGTATAGTGTGGTTTTCAGGATCGGCATCCAAGACGGCTTTCGCCTCCCGCATCGCCTCGTCCCAATCGTCTACGTCAAAAATGCTGCGCGCTCGTGCCATGATCGAAATCTTTTTTTGAATTTTTAGCTGTTATAATACCCAATAAATCGGTACGGGCAAGATTTTTTCATTATTCTTTGTGCGTGGAGACACGCCATGCACAGAAAATCGCCTCAAACCCCAGGCTTTCCCGCCTGGGCGAGCTGATGGCGCGCGCTGCGGCCCGGAAACGGCGAGCCCGGCAAATGACTTTGGACGTTCCTGCAAAGGACGCACCGCAGGCATCCAACCTATTTGAAGCCCTTTTCGCACAACATGGCGAGCTGTCCATTGGTGAGGTCATGGATTTGACCGGGCAGAGCCGCACGACCGTCCACCGACGTTTGGTGGAAATGGTCGAGGCGGGATTCTTGGAGCGCAGGGGCGCAGGCCGCGCCAGCCACTACCGCCGCACTCATAACTAAGAAATACATTTTTATTATGAAGGGAAAATCATCTCAATCAAACTCCATCGTCCGAGTCTGGGCCTACACCCGAGTTTCCACTGAGGAACAGGCTCAGCGCGAGAACAACAGTCTCGGCACCCAGCGCAGCTACTGCGAACAGTATGTCCAGCTCAACGAGATGGACGGCTGGAAGCTTATGCGGATCATCGAGGATCCTGGCCACAGCGCCGCGAACCTCAAACGACCGGGGATGGAGGAGCTGGTCGAAGGCATCAAATGCGGTCAGGTTGATGTCATCCTGATCTACAAGCTGGACCGGCTGACCCGTAGCTTGAAGGACTTCTACATCCTATGGGAACTGATGGAGCAGCATGGCGTGAACTTCGTCTCGGTCACGGAAAAACACCTGGACACCACCACGGCACTGGGGCGCATGATCCTCCAGATCATCTTGCTCTTCGCCCAGTTTGAGCGCGAGCAGACCGTTCAGCGGCTCAAGGATAAGTTCGCCCAGGCCGCCCGAAGCGGCGAACGTCATCCCGGGACACCGCCCTACGGCTACGTATTCGATCCCAAGAACCGGTCGCTGAGCATTGATCCATCGGAGTCCAAAGTGGTCCGCTGGATGTTTGAACTTGCAGTCAAGCTGGCTGGGGCGGCGGCGGTGGCGCGTGCGCTCAATGACGCCGGCCACCGCACGCGGACTTTGGTTCGCTTCAAAGGCAAGAAAAACGAATACACCATCGGCGGCAAGCGCTGGAATGCCAACAAAGTGATCAAGCATATTGGCAATGTGGCTTATAAAGCGATCCGTCTTGGTAGCAACGGCGAGGAATTTCCCGCCAACTGGAAGCCGCTCGTATCCAGGAAACTATGGGAACAGGCCAACCGCGCCATCAGCAGGCAGGACGAAAAAGCGTCCGACCAGCCGACCAAGCGCGAGAATTTCACCAACAAGGCAAAGGCCCTCTTGAAGGGATTGTTATTCTGCGGTCACTGTCGTAACGCCATGACGCCCAAAGCCGGTGGCAAGAAAACCGCAGAGGGAACTGCCCGTCCATATTATACCTGCCAGAGCGTTGTCCAGTTCGGCTCCCAGTCCGATTGCACGCTGCGCAATATCACCGCCACAGGCTTTGATGCTTTTGTCATCCGCCTGATCGGGGAGTTCGGGAAAAACCCCGCTTTGATCAAACAGACGGTCCAGGCCTCACAGAAGAATAAGACCAAATCGGTGCGACCGCTCAAATCTCGCCTGCAAGGGCTGAAGTCCGAACTGCGGCAGGTTTCCACTGAAATCGCCAACTGCCTGAAACTCGCCAGAACCAAAGGGAGCGGCAGTTTTACGGAGGAGCTCCTGGCTGAGGCCAACGCACTGTCCGAACGCAAACAAGTCCTCCAGCGGGAGATCGACAGCCTCAAAGCCGAAATCGACTACCTGCAGCAATCTGCGAGCGATGAGAACCTTATCGCTGAGGCACTGTGCAACTTCGAGGAATCCTGCCAGCATCTCACTTTCGATGAACGGGTCGAAGTCATCGGGCTGCTCGTCGAGTCGATACACGTCGAACGCGTCGATCCCGAAGCCGTGGATTTGAAAGCCCATCTGGATGCATCAGCCCAAACCGCCCCCGTCCACTGGCACCGCCTGAAATTCAATTTTCACATCAAGGAGGTCATCGGGCCGGTCGAACCTTCCGCCAAAGACGCGCCTTTAAAACCGGCCAACGCACGCACCGAGGTCGAGATTCTCGCGGGGCTGGTCGGCTACGACTGGTCAACCGGGGGCTTTGCGGTGCATCCATTCAAACTCGACGAGCGCCGCCTCGAAGCCAGCGCGGGCCGGGTGAAATTCACTCTCTACAAAAAACGCCATATCCTGGCCACCGCCCTGCAGTGGCGGCGACAGCTCGACGACAACCCACACCTGGGCACCCGCGATATCGCGACGCAAATCGGGGTCACTGTCATCCGCATCCGCCAGATCCTGCGCTTGGCCAAACTCCATCCGTCCATTCAGGAGCACATCCTTTCAATGCCCTGCAAGCAGGCCAACCGCAGCTTCTCCGAGCATGCCTTGCGCGAACTCGTCGTCCTCCAGCCCGAGGAGCAGCTCAGCCGCTTCAACCAGAAATGGCCCGGGCACACTCTCGGCTCCAATAAAGCCATCCACACAAAATAACCATAAATATAAACTATCATGATCCTGACATTTGAACGTAAAACCCTCCTCCAAATCGTCAACGCCGTTGAGAACGGAACGGGCCACACAGTCCCCTACACAGGTGACGGGTGGTCGCGCCCATTGGAAACAACGCCCGGGCTCCTCCTCGTTGGCGACGAGGGTGTCTACCTCCTCGGTAATAACGACCGCGGTCCAAACGAACCCTTTCATGTTGCCTACGCCAACGAAGCGAATCCCAAGCGTATGGGTTTTTATGAGTATCGCCAAATCAAGGAAGCAAGCTTTGGTGGAGATGACGGTTGCATGTTTCTCGATCTGCAAACCGTCAAATCCCAGATGCTGGTCAAGGCCATCCCGTTCATCGACCTGACCCCTGAATCTTACGCCCTGGGATGCGTCGATTCCCTCGACGAACTTTTCGAAGAACCCATCGAAAAGCCTATCCCGGTCATCGAAATCGGTGACATCGCAGAAATGGTTAAGGCTGACTATGAAGAAACCGACGAGGAGGAGGAAGACGAGGGAGAAGAATACGGATACTTCGACGACGAGGACCAGCCGCTTATTTCGTGGCGCCATTACCGTGCCTCCGCCCAAGTGCCGTTCAATTTTGCGGTCAGGGAAATGTGTATCGATCCCGAAGAATACGATTACGAAAACTATAATCTGAAGATCGATATCTACATGAATCCCCAAAACCTCTGGGCGAAAATCGAATTGGACGGCTATGGGGAATTACACCAAGACCAAATGGACTACACCCAAGTGGACTATGAGGGAACACCACTGAGTAGTATCGCGGTTGGGGACATGTTCACCTGGCACGCTGGCGTGGAAGAGGACCTGAGCGAAAACGGCTATCGCATCACCTGCGAATTCAATCCAGATCGCTTGCCCAATGATCTGGATTGGGATGGGTTTCAGAACGTCTTCAAGGACGCCCTCGGGGAGATTTCGCCGAAGTCCACGCTCTCATTCAAGAGGGGAGAATATTATCGTTTCCACGATCACGGACATTACGACGACGCTTACCTCCAGTTCCTCGTTTACAAGTGGATCATGGAAAATCGGGCACAGCTCGAACCCCAACGCTGGCTCACCATCCATTCCGGGGAATCCCACAACTGCTTCAACGGGCTTATCTCCGACTACTACGGGTGGCCGACATGTGAAATCCACGGGTATATGTGAACCCATTGTCTTTACTCAATATTGAACGCACAACCATTGAAATCATTATGAAAACTATCAAATACGAGCCCACGTTCGAGCCGGAAGACCTCCGGCAACGCATCGCCAACTTGAGCGACGCGCTCAGCAAGGTCCTCGGAGCGCTCCAGTGCCTTGAGGATTGTGGCGCATCGGAAATCGCCGACGATGAAGCCATTTTCGTCCAGGAAGTAATGGGCTTTTATGAGCTCGTTAAGCTGGTCGAAGAGGAGGAATATACTGCCGCTATTAAATCGGTGAACAAGGCCTATTGGGAAATCGAGGTCGCCAACGAAGAAGGACGCCAGGACATCGACCATCCTTGGCTTGGCGAGCCTACTACGGGTAGCCACTTTGAAACTCCAACTTTCTGCGCTAGCTCGTCCCAGGAATTCGATTACCGAAACCACGGCCCAACACCCAAGGAAAAGGAGGAGCAACGCAAATGTGACGAAGCGCAGGAAAAACGGCGGGCCAGTGAACCGACCAAAAGCACATCACATATGCCTGATGAGCTGGAAGACTTTTAGGTGGCAAGCAGGTCAACGGCGAGCGGTCACAAGGGTCGCCGCGGTATTGGCTTTGCATGGTGCTCACCAGCCAAAATACTCGGCGCGTTTAGCACAACCAGGGCAGTCCCCGCAATGAAAGTTGGCCCTGTGGCAGGAGAACGACTTCAATAGCAGTCTTTCGGGTATTCCTGAACGCAAAGCCAATTCCTGCTGGGTCATGTCCAGTGCCGGGGCTGAAACGCTGAGACCGCCTTCTTGTAGACTCATCAGGCTGGATATCGATTCGACAAACTCCCGTGTGCCATCCCGGTGGCGGCACGCGTCGGTCTTTACCGTCCCAATGATTATTTCTGACACACCGTCTTTGAGGGCTTGCATGCCCGCCAGCGTAATCAACATCTGGTTGCGGTAAGGCCACCATTCGGAGGGGCGGTCTTCCGAACGGGCAACTTCGCCCGCGAGCGTCCCGAATCCGAGTGCCTTCAGGTCAGCAGATAACTTCACCAGGGGTATCCCCAGTTGCCGCGAAATACAATCAGCCGCAGTGTATTCGCCCAGAGCAGTCACTTGACCGTAATCGACGAAATAACAGACTTCAGGCCGGATAAGTGATGTGAGGCATGCTGAATCGAAACCGCCCGAAAACAAGACGGCCTTCTTCATGCCTTGCCTGAGTGGCTGACCGAAACCTTGCAGCAGTCTCCGTCAATTTCTGTAAGGACGCCGGCGTAAGTGTGCCCACCGCGTAAGCATTCAATCAACTTGATCTTTTGCGATGTTTCAACTTCCGATAATTTCTTCCCGTTTGCCGTGATGAAGATGACACTGTTCGGATCTTCTCTGGCGATAACCAGACTTACCGTATCACCCTCGTTGACCCCATCAAGGTCGGCTTCATTTACGGCTACAAACCGCGTTGTGAAAACCAAAGTTTCACAGCTGGAGCCCGGCGTGCCACCGCCGCCCGAACCCAGGTTTGGCCCGATGCCAATGCCTCCTCCGCCTCCGGATCCTCCCATGCTCAATTCCTTTCTAAAAACGCGTTTTTGACCGTGCGAGGGTTTTCCCTCATGACATTCCAGATCAGCAAATCTAAAACTGATGATGATATTTTCAAATTCGCTGCAAAGGTCAAAAACTTTTCCTCCATCCTGAAATAGTGTTTGGAAACTGAATCGCTCTCTTTAAACAGGCCGAGAAGGACTCCTGCCCGATGCAAGTGGATGTCTAGAATCGCTACTTGATCGGTGTGAAAAAGATTCCTGACCACCCACGAGGCGGTCTTGGGTCCTATGCCCTTGAATGTAAGCAACCAATTTCTCGTATCGATAGGATCCGTTGGCAAGGCAGTGCGGGCATGCAATTGCTCAATGGCTTCAAAAAGGTATCGCCCTTTCAGTCTGGGAAAACGGTAACGAATGTCTCTTCCTCCGACGCTGAAGGGTTGGCTCAAGGCCTCCTGAATTTCATCAAGCGTTGCCTCCCGCCCAGCCCGTAGAAATCCAAGCTGCTGCACCCGATCATAGGCCGCTTTATTGAGTTCTGCCTTTATTCCGTATCCGCCGAGTACGCAAAAAGCGACTTCCTCGATCAAATCCGGGGCCTTTTCAATTTTGGGCAGGGTACCTTCTATCTTGTTCGTCCAGTAAGACGATGCCCAGAATGCGGGAGTGAAAGGCCGGTTGCGGTTACCCCATTTAATGTCGGGCATCAGCCATTCGTTCTCGTTTGGCAAGCGAATGACCACTTTCTCACCATGTTCCTCAACCAGGACGAACTCTTGATGTGTTGACATGTTGCAAGAATGTTAAATATATCTGCAAAAATGCAACAATTAACCCAGGCTCAGCGAAATTATATTGTCGCTTGTTTGAAGGGATATTTCGAACAGGAGGATGTGACGCTACGCCAAGCATCTATACGCATTGGCGTCGATGTCAGCCAGGTCAGCCGCTACTTAAATGGACACTTCAAAAGGATGAGTCCGAACCTGGAGGCTCTTTGCAAATTTGCAAAAGTCGACTGGACAAAGGCAGGCCGGACGGACCCTCGCAAGTCACAGGTGCTGATTGGCGCGCTCTCCGATGTCTGGGACGGCACCCGAGAGCATGCCGAGGCGCTGGCCGGGACAATTCTGTCACTCAGGAATTATAAATCCTGAGCGCACGACTGAGCAGCTTCCCCTCAATTTCCGACAGGGGTATGTTGTCCGTCGAGCATTCTTGCGCAGACTTACGCAACAAAGTCTGCAGATTCTGGATTTGCAGGACGTTGCGGGCAAAGATCGCCTGGTGAGCCTCTTCGTCATCCAAGAGAGGAGCTAACCGAATCGCCTCTTCGTGCAGGTAACTGCATCCATCTTTCCTGAAAGCAAAACGCAGCCAGGACAATCCGTCGAAAATCTCGGCTCCGGCAAGGGCGTAGAGCTTAACCGTTGTCGGATCCAAGGAGCCAAAGACATGAATTGGAGCCGGGATTTCGAGATCGTCCAGTGTTTTCCTCAGCAAGGCTACATTGGCGATTCGCTCCTGGGCACTCCGCCCGATTTCTTTCTCGGTCACCCCGATAATATCAAAAGCCTTCAGCGCAGATTGAAAGCTATCCAGCTTGCCCAAAGCCGCTGCGAGCGTCGTGCCATGCGTCTCGGGTTTGAGCAGAATCGTCCAGAGCTGGTTGGGGCGGGAACTCTTTTGTGCTAAAGCCTTATCGAACTGCTCTTCAAGACCCTCTCTGAGCTTGCCTGAATCGTGGTTGACGAAAACCGCTGGTATTGCCTCCGGCCATGCATCTAATACCCTATTTTGAGAAGCGACGTCCCAGTCGTTCTTGGGCGGAAAACTTTGGTAGATTTCAGACACATCCTCCAGTGTTGAAGTTTCGTAACCGCCACTATCGATAAAGACGAACGAGTCGCAATCACCAGCCTCGATCCGAGGAATATATCCCTCCTCGTAGTCATAGGCACTGATAAGGAATGCTTCCTGAAACTGATAGGCGAATTGCTTGAAAAGTTGGTGGGATCTGGCCTGGAGTTCTGCAAGCGTAATGGCGCGAATAGCTTTTGTCGAAAATGACGGCACCAGCAAAGGCGTGCGTAGTCTTCTATCCAAGCATGGGTGGTCCAACCATTGAGTTCTGATCTTGGCATGCCGAATCATATTGTGTGCGTGATGGATTAGGTATAGCCTGTGCCAGAGTTGCTTGCCTGTCCATCTATTGTGAAGCAACTTTGCCCGCTTTAGTTGATCGCACCGGCCTGCGAACTTTTAGTTGCCAAAAAATGCGCTCATAAGGGTTGCCATGAGCCTTGAGATACTAACCCGCAGGTATCGTCGCACCAGTCGAATTTCGATTACTTCTTTGAACCAAAATCCGATTCAGCCCTGAAAATACGAACTTGTAGATACCCTGAAAAATAAGGCGATTTCTTAAGTCGCCATGCAGCAAAGGCTTATGAGTTACCCTGCAATTGGTATCGTCGGTTCGTAATTTCGTAAACATGGCGGAGAGGATGGGATTCGAACCCACGGTACTGCTTTTGGCAGTACACCGGTTTAGCAAACCAGCGCATTCGGCCACTCTGCCACCTCTCCCCAATTAAATGAGTGGCTATCAGCACAAACAAAAGCGATGGGATGTCAACGCGCTTTTTTCAGGAATCGAAAAGGGGGGGGGCGGAACTCGCCGGGGCACATTTACTGTTGGAGTTCCGGCTTCAGGCGGTCTTCGGCGGGATAGGGGGACCGCATAAATGCGGAACTTGCTCCAACCCAAATGCCTGCCTACGGTTATCCGTCCTTTGGGAAGGGGGTACGGGAGTCGATTCGGCCGAGGGAGTCGCGGAGTCTGAAGCCGAGGATCCGGGAGAGGTTGAGGAAGAGGCGGGAAGACAGGAAGGGGCTGGTTCGCTGGAGTTTGACCAGGGATTCCCAGTCCAGGGCAAGGACTTTGCAGGGTTGGGTGGCTATGACATCGGCTGTGCGTTTGATGCGCGAAACCAGTGCAACTTCGCCAACCACGCCACCCATGGATATAAGAGACAGGCTGATGCGTTCGCCGTTCACCGTACGGGAGACTTCGACTTCCCCATCGAGCACCACATACATGGTGTCGCCGATTTCACCTTCGCGGATGACGGCTTCACCGGACTGGTATTCGCGGAGGTCCGCCAGCAGGATCAGTTTCTTGGCCTGCCAGTGGGTGAGCCCGGCAAACACAGGAGAGGAATCGAGCAGGCTTTCCCGCAATCTGAACCCGATAAGATCCCAGAGGGTGATCAGGCGGATGGTGGAGAGCAGGACCGGGGTCAGGAGGAGGTCGGCAATGAGGGCCAGCACCATGACCAGAGCACTGAGCAGCCCGAATTGCATGACCGGGATAAAGCTGGAAAAGCCGAGAATCAGGAATCCACCCGCCAGCCCGATGGTTGTCGTGATGACCGGGAAAATCTCGGCGGTCACACTGGCGGCGATGGCCTCATATTCGTTTTTGAGCCGTTTGAGTTCCTTGTTGTAGCGCACCATCAAGTGCAGGGTGTCGTCCACCGCGATACTGATGGTGATGGCGGCGACCATACAGGTGCCGATGTTGAGGGGGATTTGGAAGATACCCATCAGCCCGAAGAGGATGATGATGGGGAAGACGTTGGAAAGGGCGGCGAGGCCGGCGGCTTTGACGGAAATAAAGAGCAGGCCGATGATCAGGATGAGGAACCCGAGGATAGTGGAAAGGGAGAGCACCTGGCCGGTGACGATCTGATCCACGGAAGCAGCCACGATCACGGATTTCCCGGAAACGGTGAAGACAAGCGGACCAAAGCGGCCGTCTCGGAGTGTTTCCCGGATTTCAGCCACGATCCGGTTCAGTTCGGTGCTATTGTTGACGTTGCAGCGGATGGCGATGTTGGCCGAGGAAAAATCGCTGGTCACATAGGGCTCCAGGTTGGAGCGGTGGAAAAAGAGCAGGTATTGGGCGATAAGGGCATCATTGTCGGGAACGACGCGTTGCCCGGGGTCATCGCCATGAAAGGCCTGATTGACGAGGGCGATGTAGTCGCTCAGCGATACCACGGAGTCAAAAGGGAAATCCTCTCGCAGCCATGCGGTCACCTGTTCTAGCTGACGGAGTTTTTTACTTTCGCGGAAATCGCCGGGGGTACTGTTGATGGTGATGTAGATGACCTTACTTCCGCTGATGGTGTCGGCGACCTGATCGAGTTTTTGGCGGACCATGGAGTCATCTTTGAGGAAGCTGATGAGGTCGTTCCCGACCTCCATGCGGGGGATGCTGAGCAGTGCGGGCAGGGTGGCGAAGGCAAATAGGAGGATGATGCGCCATTTATGGCGGACGCAGTGTTTCATCATCCAGGGGGGGAGGACTTGGGTTTGCCGGAAGAGTGCGGCGGCGACTCCGGTGCTACGGGTTGAGACCATGCGTTTTCCGCCGATACGAAGCCAGGCAGGGACGAGCAGAACGGAAATGGTAAAACGGGTGAACATGCCGATGGCGGCGGCTGTTCCAAATTGCTGCATGATGGTGAGGCTGCTCAGTCCGGTGGCGGCAAATCCGAGTACTGTGGTGAGTGCTGTCAGGACAAGGGTGAGCCCGATGTGTCTGGGGATGTAGGCTACGGCTTCCTGCCCATTCAGGCCGGATTTGCGGGCGGCCCGGTATTCAGCGAGGATATGGACATCCTCCGTTGCCCCGATGATGAGGATCAGGGCGGGGACGATATAGCTGAGCATGGTGACGGGAATCCCGAGGAGTGCCATGATGGCGAGGGTCCATGCGGTGGCAATCAAGGCGTTGACCAATGGCATCAGGGCCGACTGGAAATTACCCATCAGTAATCCGATCAGGACGAGCAGGATGAACCCGGCCAGAGGGAGGAGGATTTTTTGGTCATCGAGGATGTAGTCGGCCATCCAGACATGGAGGGCGGGGCTGCCGACCTGATAGACCTGGGTAAAGTGTTCGGGATAGACCTTTGCTTCCTGCGGGGTCATCTGTGTGAGCATCCGTTCCCGCATTTCAGGTCGCAGGTTGTCCGGCAGTACGGGTTCCGGTTTTTTCGCTGTGCCGTGGATAATGGATTCTATCGCCTGATATACGTTCTTATCAAAATCGGTTTCGGCGGGATCGGCTGGTTTCAGGTAGAGCAGGATCAAGGTGGCGGTGCCGTCCTCGGAGAGGATGTTATTGACCAGCAGGGGGTTTTTCAGGGCGAGTGCTTTTCGTTCGGCCAGTTGTCCGGGAGAGCGGGGGATGGACTGGAGGAGCGGGGAGGTGTCCACCATGCCACCGGAACCGGAGATGTTGTTGACCGAGAAGAGGCTTTCCACGCGCTGGACCTCCGGGATGGTTGCCAGTTGGTTGGCGAGTTCGCGCAGGGTGGTCAGTTTGTCGAAGGAAAAGAGGTCAGGGTCGCGGACATAGACGAGGGCGAGTTCGTCCGAACCGAAGGCGGCACGTATTCTCTCGTACTGCCGGAGGAGGGGGCTGTTGCGGGGGATGAGTTCGTCGCTGGAGACGGAGATACGCACCTCACGGGCCTGCCAGGTGGCGAGGCCGGTCAGCAGCAGGCAGAGGGCGATGATCCCGTAGGCAAAGCGGTAGCAAAATTGAAAGATCGTGTGCACTGGGTAGCGGTCTGTTCCGATATTTATAAATTGGCGGGGTGGGGCAAGGGATTTCTTTGAGTGCTATTGCCAAGCGGGGATATTTTGTTTTTCTGCACCCATGGATAATCGTTACTTTGAGTTGGCCAAGGTGTTGACGGGTTTTTCGACCCGTTTGAGAAAAGGGGATCATGTCCTGATTGATCTGTTTGATGTTCCGGATGCGGTTGGGGTGGCATTGATCCGCGCTGCCCGTGCCTGTGGGGCGGTTCCGCATGTTCAGTTGAACCATGCCCGTTTGAGCCGGGAATTGCTGAAGGATGGGACGGAAGCCCAGTACAGCGCCCAGTCGGCGGCGGACCTGTACCGGATGAAGAAGATGCAGGCCTATATTGCGGTGAGGGGGTCGGATAATATTTTTGAGGCCAGTGATGTCCCGGGAGACAAGATGGCGATGGCGATGAAGCAGTTGCGGCCTGTCTTGAATTACCGAGTGAACAAGACCCGCTGGGTGGTTTTGCGTTGGCCGACATCGGCGATGGCGCAGCAGGCGCAGATGAGCACCGAGGCCTTTGAGGATTTCTTTTTCAAGGTCTGCACGCTGGATTATGCGCGAATGATTCCGGGGATGAAGGCTTTGAAGCAACTGATGGATAAGACGGACAAGGTGCATATCACCGGGCCGGGCACCGATCTGCGTTTTTCAATCAAAGGCATTGGCGCAAAATCCTGCGGCGGTGAGCACAACATTCCGGACGGTGAAGTGTTTACGGCCCCTGTCCGCAATAGTGTGGAGGGGGAGATTACTTACAATGCACCGACGGTCTATCAGGGGACTTCGTTTGACGGCATCCGGCTCCGCTTTGAGAAAGGAAAGATTGTTGAAGCTACGGGAAGTAATACCGAACGTCTGAATCAGATTCTGGATTCGGATCCCGGTGCCCGTTACATCGGGGAATTCGCGATTGGGTTTAATCCGCATATTCATTCGCCCATGCGCGACATCCTGTTTGATGAAAAGATTGCTGGTTCCTTCCATTTCACACCGGGGCAGGCCTATGAAATCGCGGACAACGGTAACCGCTCGCAAGTACACTGGGATCTGGTCAACATTCAGCGCCCGGAGTGGGGTGGCGGCGAGATCCGGTTTGATGGAAAACTGATCCGCAAGGATGGCCGTTTCGTGGTGAAATCGCTGGAGAAACTGAACCCGGAATACCTGTTGCAGGAGAAGTGAATTAACTTTAGCCCGCATAATCTGAAAATCACGGGCGGGACGCCCGTGCTCCTTTCTTCTTTAGAAGAAGGCCCCTAATAAACCGTCACAAAATTGAAGACCTATGAGAATCGACACGGAACAAAGTGCGCTGCACAAGCTGATGGCTGTTATCGGGCCCGGGATGTTGATGGCGGGAGCGGCGATTGGGGTTTCCCATCTTGTCCAGTCAACACGGGCCGGAGCGCAGTATGGTTACACGCTGCTATGGCTGGTTATTCTGGTCAACATCCTGAAGTATCCGTTTTTTGAATTTGGTCACCGGTTTGCCGTGGCGACCGGGGAGAATTTGCTGGTCGGTTACCACCGGATGGGGAAATGGGTGCTCTGGCTTTTTTACCTGCTGAATATCATTACGGCGATAGGCAGCATGGCCGGGGTGACCTTTGTCACGGCGGCTCTGGCGGAAAACTTTTTCCAGCTCGGGCTGACGAATACGGAGTGGAGTGCGCTCTTGCTGGCACTCTGCTTCCTGATGGTGGTGATTGGCCACTACCGACTGGTGGAAGGGGTTATCAAAGTCATGATGGTGGTCCTCTTTCTGGCGACGCTGGCGGCGTTGGTGGCGGCGGGAGCCAAAGGTCCGGTGGCGAGTCCGGATATGGCAGTGCCTGCTGTCAGCCTGGTCTTTGTTATCGCCCTGTTGGGGTGGATGCCCGCGCCGATAGAGTTGTCGGTCTGGAACTCGCTTTGGTTGCAGGAGAAGCAGAAGCAACTGGGGCGCAAGATCACGCTGCGGGAAGGTCTCTTTGATTTTAACCTGGGGTACCTGTTGACGATGCTGCTGG
The DNA here is from genome assembly GCA_964499045.1 of uncultured Opitutales bacterium. Taxonomy (GTDB): domain Bacteria; phylum Verrucomicrobiota; class Verrucomicrobiia; order Opitutales; family CAZCJJ01; genus CAZCJJ01. The sequence continues at coordinate 15,940 of CAZCJJ010000072.1, forward strand.
CGGCGGCCTTTCTCTCGCTCGGGGCCTTGGTTATGTTTGGGTCGGGGCAAACGCTTTCCGGGTCGTCGGCTGCGTTCTCATCCCAGTTGGTCAGTCTTTACACCGAAAGTATCGGGAGCCTATGGCGCCCCGTGATTGCGGCGGCGGCCTTCACCGCGATGTTTTCGACGACTTTGACGGTGTTTGAAGTGTACCCCCGTTCGCTGGCGGTGTGTCAGGTTCTGTTGTTGCCGGGCTTACGGGTCAGAGAAGGAAC
>CAZCJJ010000073.1:0-13703 GCA_964499045.1 uncultured Opitutales bacterium
CCCCCAAATTATAATAGAATATTCGAATTCTACGTTTGACCCCTTCGGGGTGACTTGTTGGCGAATCCGGTCAAGGCAATGAAAACGAAGACAGTACCATTGGAAATACTTCTGCGGATTTCCGCTATTTCTGCGGCCAGCGCCTTCAGTCGCCTTCGGTCAAACGATGCAGTTCTTTTTTCCAGGAATCCAGGCTGTCTGCACTGAATATACTGACTTCCACTTCAAACTCACACCGGGTTCCGGCCGGAAAGGTGTGGTTCATTGCAGCCATGAAGTACTGCTTATGATAGACAGGGCGATCCCAGTAGGCGTGGCGGCGCCCCTGCCCCAGCGGAAAAGTTTCGGGGAAGCGGGTCAGTGCCCCGAACTGCAACTTCGGGTCATAGACTGCCGTCCAGCGGACATCGTCCTGCAATTTCCAGCCCTCGTTCTCGAATTTACCTGACAGTTGTTCGCCTTTCAGGCTCAGGGCCTTCCAGTGTGTTGTCGTAATCGGCCAAACATACATGAAGGGATACCAGTACTGAATTTCAGTATCCCCAAGGAAATCAACCAGGACATGTTCGACGATCCGGTTGTCTCTGATCGTAAGTTTCACCGCCGCCTGGATATTATCACGATACAGAGACTGTTTGGTCAGTATGATTTCACCTCCGGAAATCTCCGCCCCGGAAGCAATGGAGACCGGCTTGCCGTCAACCGTCAGGCTGACCGCGATAACTTCCTCCACTCCCCCCTCACGGTGGCCGGTACCCACCCATTCGCCACGAGGGAAACACACCACCATTCCATAATGCCCGTTGCCCAGAGTGACCTGTTTTCCCCTCCAAACGATATTTTCAATGGTAAAGGCTGAACGAGGTTCAATCGTAACCACCAGATCGCCGGAATGTAACTGGAACCGATCCGTCACTCCATATTCATCGAGCGGACGGATCTCCAGACTTTCACTGCTTGCTTGTCCCAACATGCAGACTGTTAGCATGCAACCGAGAATGGTTTCTCTTATCATCAGTAATTTAAGGCTAAGGCGATGTAGTCGTTGCGCGGGATATGCAAACGCACGGCTTGTTCTCCCGCGAATGCAATGGACGCACCCGTTTCCGCATTGCGGACAAGGTCGGGTTCCAGCTTGCCCAAGTCAAGGTCAATGGAAACATCCTCACGGTTCAGATTCTATGCAGATACGCCAGCATGATAGTCCAGCAAGACTGCCATAACGTTCTGCCTGGTGCTCTCCAGTAAATCATAAGCACGCTCGGCCTCGGAAAACGCGAAAACATGGGTTATCAGGGGCAAAAAATCCATCCGACCGGATTTTAATAACTCAAGGTAGGTCTGAGCATTACGTTTTACCGGATGGGAGACATAGCCTGAAGGATAATCTCGTCCGCTCTCGTATTGAGGATCCCGGTAACCCGGGCCCGCCTTCGCTGAACTCATAAGTTGTATATTGCCCATATTCGAGGCCATGACCAAAGAAATTCTGGCACCACCAGGAAAAACAATGCGACCGTGAGGCACCCCGTCCGGTGACCGCATCATAATATCCTTGAGTCTTTCAACAACAGAAGTGGCATCTCCTCCAAAAGCAATGCTTGCAGATTCAACACCATAAGGCTCTGCCCAATCACGCAACGTATCCCAACCCTCATCAGAGAGCGGTACAGCAAGGATATTATCAGGCAACAGGGACAGGCGAAAGGCATCGACGTCCACCACTGCCACACGTTGCCCGCATATCCCCAATAGTCTGGCAGTCATTTGCCCCATCATTCCCGCCCCGAAAACAACGGTGTTTTCATTGAGACGGCCTGCCATTTTATGAACGCCCTCCAATGCGAAACAGAACATAGCCGTCATGCAAGCTTGCTGAAGGCAGACCCCTTCAGGAATGATAGTGGCCAGATTATGGCTAACAATCACCCGATCCGCATGGAATGCCCCCTGCCCGATTGCCACCACCTTGTCTCCCACACGGATGTCCCGGACGTCCTGGCCAACGCCCAATACCACACCTGAAAGACTGTAACCTGAGTTAACGGGTTCACAGGACCCCAGTAATTCATTCTTAAACTTCTGCAAATTATTAATCTCAGTACCTGCGCTGATATAGCTATAAGCCGGTAAAACTTCTATCTCGTAAGGCTTTAGCCCTGGAAGAACATGCTGACGGAAGACAAGGCCCATCCCAGGATGAATTTCCAAACGATGGCAGGCCCTTTTAGGCTTAACCAGCATCCCGGTTGACTCACATTCATTGGTTTCTAGTTGCATACAATCCCCCCTACCCTGATTCACGATCGCCAGTTATTGACGATAGAGCTTTGTACTTCTCAAGATCGTTCCCGTTCCGACAACAACATCACCGTCTTTCCCAATGTGTGCATTGGTAATAGATTCAGGTGATGGAATAATCATGGAATGGTTATAGGTTTCAGGACATATTTCGACCAGGTAATTTTGAAATACCGCAACAATGGAGCCGTCTTCCAGGTGGAACAAAATCCTTGGCCCCTGCATTCCGGACGGGTACCCATAATGCGGCTGCAAATTCTCCTGGTGCAGCAAACTATTGCTCTCGGGATCATATACGAAATACAGTCCGTTAATTGTCAAACCATGAGCTATCCCGAAATCGTCAAGGATCAAATCCTTGATACTCGGCTGCTTAGGCGCAATAGTCAGGTAGTGAACAAGTTCTCCTCTTGCAGGATCAAGAACCCCGACCGAAGCTGCTTCAGCCAGTCGTTCCCCACTGGTTCCAGGGGAAATGGTTGTACCGAAAACCAATCGACCGTCAGGGAGTGCCTTCAATGCCATGATGGATTGCCATTCTGGTAGGGATTTATGGGAAATGGTTGATACTGTGGATGTCTCACGATCCCAGACAATGAGTCCCCCACCGGTCAAACCATAGCCTGGTGTTCCTCCCATGTAGATATAACGTTTATCTGGCGACAAGATAATGGCATGGGGACGTCCAACGATAGGATCCCGTTCTGTTATGATTTCAGGATTAAGACCACTACTCTCATTGATGGGAGCCTCCAGATGATATTGGACAATTGTACCTGAAGAATATAATCCGGCATAAAGCTCATCACCCACAATGATTGCGTCATTGAAGTGTCCATTATAGCCATCCATACCATAATGCAGGATCTCTCCTGTTTCATAATCCATCTTAAAAAACCGAAGAGGGTGCCCTGTTCCTCCATAAATATTATTCTTATCGTCACGAACTAGAAAATAAATGCGGGCTCCATCCGTCTCATAGTCAAAGGGCATTCTGGTAACCGCAGTTGGATCTTCCGCTTCACCAATGCTGAAATAACGCTCAATTGTATTAAAGTCCTTAAGAATTCGACCATCCGGGAATTGCCTTAAGACCGTATCCTGCGTACCGGTGGACTGATTGACCCGCGCCGGTAGATCTTTGCCATAGGGGGTAGCCAAACCACCTTGCAACAACTGCCAATCCTCATCCGGATAACTGCCAAATACCCGACCATCTAATCCAACACGGACATAGGGCATTCCGCTTAATTCAGATCCTGCATTTAATGTCCCTATTTTTTTGATTTCACCTGTTTCTGGATTAAAAGCAACAATAGCACTTTCCGTGACCCCTATCCCGGCATATAACCAGCCACTCTGGTCATAGGCAAGAGACCGGATGTAGGTGAGCCAGTTAACATCCAGGATGGAACCGTAATCCTTAAGTTCACGAGTTTCAGGATCGAATACATAGAGATGGGCATTGGGATAGGTTCCCATCAGGATTTCTCCATCAGGAAGCTCCAACAATGAAAATGCATGAGCTTGGCCAACTTTTTCAATCTTCGTAAATGCAAGTGTTTCGGGGTCAAATTCAAAGAATTGATTATTAAAGAGTGCATAAAGCAGATTAGCGGAAGAGAGTAGAAAGGCAAAAGGGGCATCCCAGCCCTCAACCCAAAACTGGGAGGATTCTCCAGTGTCGACGTTCAATGCCAGCAGCGAGGAAAAATTATTTCCCTCTCCCTTTCCCATCAACCAGGCCAGGATGATCCCCTCACCTTTGCTGTTTACTGTCGGTACTACACCTCGCGTTCTTGAGACGGGTACAGCAGGCCCTATCTCGGTAAAGGCTTCAGCCATAAGCGTAGTTTTACCGGCACATTCGTGCTCTTTACCCTGGTTTGCCATAAGTGAACAGTTAAATAATGATATTATTATCAGCGTTTTTATTATTTTCATATACCTATGTTGTACGATTACTTAATTAATACAGGCCGTCTGAGAGCAGTGAAATCAGTATTAAAGGAAAGCGCTCCAAGTCTCCTATCAGTTAGTACACACTGTTAACACCCGTTTTTGATCCAAAGCCGGGGCCGTGGATTCCCTCTCAATAATCCATGGCGGCAGCGGATCCGTTGCAGATTCATCCGGGTCAGAGAGCGAAATTTGGCGATGAAGCACCTCCACCAGACGCGCGGCGTACTTCTCATAGTCCCAACGTACAGTAGTGAGCGGGAGCATCTGCTGGATACCTCCCCTTCCAACAAGTCCAATGCGGCCAGGCACGTCCAATTGCTTTTCGCGGCAGTACTGCCAAGCGGAATAGGCTAACTGGTCGTGACCAAAAACAAGCCCTATTCGCTCTTCGTCATTTATCTCTCCATAGGCTTGGCGAAACATATCTACGCCTAATGAGAAAAACTGTTCGTATTCTATATATTTTAGGGAACTTAATTCTGTATTGGCGTTTATTTCATCTTTTGCGGCAACTTCGCTTTTGACCACATAACGCGACAGAACCTTTTTCTCCGGTTCATCAAAACCATACTCTCTCAGAGCATCGCAAAAACCGCGTTCAGACAGTAATGTTTGCAGGGGGAAGCTGGTAGTGCCGTCCAGATGCGTGGTCCCGAGCTGAATCAGACGGAGTTGTTGATAACCCAGCTTAACCAGATGCCGTACTGCGATGACAGAGGCGGCGTAATGATCAAGCGTTACCACAGGAGCGCCTGAAAAACCCGTACTGGTGAGAACACAGGGATAATTTTTACTGATCAAATCATTGAGAACATTCTCAACTCTAGCCTGAGGGTTTGATTTGCTGAACACCGTTGCCAGAATGATACCATCTACCCGGGCATTCAGGCATTCTTGAATCGCCCGTTCCTCTTGAGCGAAGTCGTTCCCGCTCAAATGGTACTGAACCTGGTATCCGCGAAGACTGGCCTGCAGGTATATTTTTTCAGCCATTAGCGCATGGTAAGGATAAACAAAACTCGGCAAAATGACCCCGAGGGTGCGTGTGGAACCGGTCTTCAAGCTCCGGGCCAGACGATTAGGCTGATATCCCACTTGTTTCGCCGCCGCTCTCACTTTACGGGCAGTTTTATCAGCTACCAAGGGACTCCCACTTAGCACCAAGGATACTGTGGCATACGACACCCCGCACTGCTCTGCAATTGTGTATATAGTGGGCTTCTTCATTAAATTAACCTATTTTTATATCACCCAAGGGTCAGTCCACAAATGCAAGTCAATCATGTTGAGAGTCGCAGCCCCCCCTATCTCCGGAGGGGCCGCACACTCAAATTAACTTAACGGCCCTTACCCCGGATTCTGAATAAACCGATAAGCAAAGCAGATAAGCCGAGGATTATCGTGACCGAAGAAGGCTCAGGAATCAATGTAAGGTTGTCGACATAGGTCAACGCACCATTGTTTGCACTGGACGCAAAAAAGTGAACTCTATCAATATTTTTAACATCATAGTTATTTTTTGATGCGTAATCAAATGTAGTAATTGTACCACTGCCTGCAGTTATCGCACTCCCATTAATAGTACCACTCCAAGTCTCACTAGCTGAGTCGAAATTGATTGCTATTATATATACAGTATTAATCTGCAAGATCTGGTCAAAACTATACACTACGTTGTCCGCATCCCATGATGAGAAATGATTACCCCAGCGAATATGGAGATTGACCCCTGTGGCATCATTAGGAATCCCAGTTCCGGTACTGTGATTTCCAAGCCTTATATAGGTATGACTTAGATTATTTTGACCATAGACTTCAGTTGCAAAAGAACCTGACTCGTAGGCCGTATCCCCCTTAAAGACCACCCAAGTATTCCCAGCAAAACCACTTGTTGTTGTGTTAATCAGCATGGACTTGGTTCCGGAACCGCCAAAAATCGGTTCCCCATCTTGAACTGTCACAGATGCACTGGCAGTTATGAAAAGCGCATCTGACGGTGGATCTCCAATGAGATCACTCTGGAAATCTACATCAATTTGCGTGAATCCGGTTAAGGGCAAGACCCCCATCGCCATGCAAGTGACCATGAGCAGGGACCAGCGTTTAGTGTGTTTTACTTTCATCTTATTTTCCTTTCACTATGGGTTAATTAGTTGTCCGATTTTCCATCGGTTCATTCTGAGTACCGATTTCATTTATTTTCTCATTCGGGAAATGCTACTCATTCTCCACCCCCCAAAAATAAAGGCTCTCCGGATTTGAATGAATAATGTCCTGAAAAGCACGCCATTCAACATGCCCGTCAAGAAAGGCAAAATTCGCACCATCGCCATGACCCCGGCCAATATTACCGGCCATACTAAAATCTTCCTCCCATAGGGCAGGAAAGTTCTCAGGGCTGTATATAAAGCCTGCAACAGTACCCGGCAGTTTTTCCGCACAGCCCATTATCATGAGTCTTGAGGGATATATCCAATGCTCAGCAGCAAGATGGGGACGCTGAGATCCATCGGCTGCAGGCCGGTAGGGCAGATTTGGATAGCTCCACCCATAGCCAATTGGCAGCTCAGGATTCCCCGAACATCGGAACATACCACTTTCTCCAACGATTTCCATCCTCTGGCTGTGACCCAACCCTACCAAAACATCACTCCCCGCACTGTAAGCATACAAGGCTTCATACCAGTAGTCCCCTGATTTGCCAGTCGGAGCACTGTAGGTGTAAGGAAGTCTATTCCCGTTATCAGCAATATAAAGCAGGGCCGTTACCGCATTGCCTCGAATGTTACTAGCGCATTGGGTGCGCCGGGAAACATCCAATGCACTTCTCACACCTAACCCTACCATCACGATCAAAATGCTCAGAATTCCCATGGCAACCATGACTTCTGTCAAAGAGAAAGCCCGAGACTTGGAGCTAGCTCCCGCTGCATACGCTTGTATTGGCTGATGGATGGTGATTGAGAAATTTAGATTAATTTAATCGATTAAAATCGAGTCTCCTATCCTGTCAATGAAAAATCAATAAATTTCCACTGAATTCAGGTTTCTCCTGTTTTCAGCGGAAATGCTATATCCAATCGAAAATAAGTCCCTTACAAATCAAGTGGCACGATTACGCATACGAATTAGCCCGAGAAGCAATACGGATAGTCCGACAATCATGGCGGAGGAGGGCTCCGGGATTAAGGCGATATTGTTCACGTAAGCCAATGTACCACCTGCTCCAGTTGGGGAATACCAATGCACCCGATCAACACTTGTTACATTGTTCACACTCTTATTGGCATAATCAAAGACTGATGTCTCCCCATTGTTGGCAGTTAGCACAATTCCATCAATCGTACCACTCCATGTCTGACTAATAGAATCAAAATTAATTACCAAAACATTTGATTCTCCTTCTTTCAGCACTTGATCAAACGAATATACATTATTATTTGCATCCCAAGAACTCAATAGATATCCCCACCGGATATGTAGGTTGACTGCGGTGGATGCAGGAGGAATACCTGTTCCAGTACTGCTGTTACCAAGCCTTATATAAGTATGATTCGTACGAGTCTCACCAGTTAGTTCTGTGGTAAAGGTTCCTGTCTGATAGGCCTCATCACCCCTGAATACTACATAGGTATTCACTACCGGATTAATCAACATGGATTGGTTTCCGGCTCCAAAAATGGATTCTCCATCGACAACGGTCACATCTGCGTTCGCTGTTATCCAGAGAGCCTCCGCAGGGGGATCTCCGATGGTGTCGTTTTGAAAATCCACATGGATCTGTGAGAACCCTGTTAAGGGTAGAATACCCGCTGCTATGCAAGTAACAGCATGCAGGGTCCAGCGTTTAGCGTGTTTTGCTTTCATCTTATTTTCCTTTCACTGTGGGTTAACTAGCTATTTGGTTTTCCTTTGTTTTGTTCTGAATACTGATTTCATCTGCTTACTCATTCGGGGAGTACTATTCATTCTCTGCTCCCCAAAAATAAAAACTCTCTGGATTTGAAAGAATAATGTCCTGAAAAGCACACCACTCAACATGCCCGTCAAGAAAGGCAAAATTCGCACCATCGCCATGACCCCGGCCAATATTACCGGCCATACTAAAATCTTCCTCCCATAGGGCAGGAAAGTTCTCAGGGCTGTATATAAAGCCTGCAACAGTACCCGGCAGTTTTTCCGCACAGCCCATTATCATGAGTCTTGAGGGATATATCCAATGCTCAGCAGCAAGATGGGGACGCTGAGATCCATCGGCTGCAGGCCGGTAGGGCAGATTTGGATAGCTCCACCCATAGCCAATTGGCAGCTCAGGATTCCCCGAACATCGGAACATACCACTTTCTCCAACGATTTCCATCCTCTGGCTGTGACCCAACCCTACCAAAACATCACTCCCCGCACTGTAAGCATACAAGGCTTCATACCAGTAGTCCCCTGATTTGCCAGTCGGAGCACTGTAGGTGTAAGGAAGTCTATTCCCGTTATCAGCAATATAAAGCAGGGCCGTTACCGCATTGCCTCGAATGTTACTAGCGCATTGGGTGCGCCGGGAAACATCCAATACACTTCTCACACCTAACCCTACCATCACGATCAAAATGCTCAGAATCCCCATGGCAACCATGACTTCCGTCAAAGAAAAAGCCCGAGACTTGGAGCTGGCTCCCGCCGCATACGCTTGTATTGGCTGATGCATGGTGATTGAGAAATTTGGATTAATTATTTTCGATCTTAAAGGAATGTGTTTTATTCAATCCGGAAGCCAACTCTTGTACAAGGACCTGCCAGTTACCCGCAGGGTCATTGGGAGCTATTTCAAGCTTCAATTGTAAACGCCCATTTTCTGCCCCATAATAGCCACTGAATTCGGACGTTTTACCCTGTGGGTCCAAGACATCCACACGCAAGGGCACCACAGCACCGAGTGCTTCGCCTTGGTCATCAAGCACGGTGATTTCTACATCCACGGCAGTTGAAGTTTTTGCCTTATCTGGTGCCTTGATACGTACCTCGGTAATCGGAGCTTCGGTTACCATCCAAAGTCCGCCATCGCCCGGTCCAAAATCGGCTACGAAACGGATGCCGTCCGCACCGCGACTCGTTTCAATTCTCCGCCCCTTCAGCAGGTCATAGACAAAGCCATCTTCTCTATCGAGAAACAGTTCCGCCCGTGACGGAAGACCCTCTTCCATAACTAAGCGGTGATGTCCAACATATTGACCGAATTCCCTATGGTCATTGACCGCAAAAAGGTAATCCGTATTTCCGAATCTGCGCAGACGTGTGATGACTTCAGGATTGTCAGAATCCGTCCGCCACTGATAAAAACCGTCGAGTTGCAGCCGCAACGTTTGCGCCATGGCCTGAAGGGCTGCTTTGTCCTGATCGGCACGATTTACACGATGGTAGGCTTGTATCAGGATATCCGGTATAATGACGGGTGGAAGATTTTCATCACCCACAACAATGCCACCATGCATTTGAAAATCCAGAACGGCATTGACGATACTCTCAGGAAGAACATCGCAATCCGTCATCACCAGAACCAGAAAATCGTCCAGTCCCTCTTCCAGAACGGTTTCCTCATAGAGTATGCGGGGTTGCAATTGAGCATATTGCAGTACGAGGTGGGAGTCAGCACCCCAGCCCCGGCTCCAGCCTCTGGTACCACGAGCGGCATACATCTGGGAGGTAAAACTCTGGAGCATAGCGACATCGCTGGATGGGTCGGGAACTTGTACCAGTGTGGGTCCGAGTGGTTGGACGACCTCCCGGATCAACTCACGCAAGACCTCTTGGGTCTCCGGGTGAGTATATCGGTACCCCCCATACTCGCCGGTATCTACAAGCGACCCCCATCCATGGTACATAATACCGACTATCGGACGCGATATTTTCGACCAGAAGGCTTCTCTTAAATGATCTGGTGAAACGGTGATAAACCTAGCATCTGGTTGCTCCTCTTCCCAGTCCGCTTTATATCCATTATCTGCTACAGCACCTTCAGGCGCTGTTTGAAAACGGTACCAGATAATTTGTGTTATCTTCATGACCTTCTGGTCATGTGCGGCTCCACCGGCCATAGCCAATAATTCATCGGTTGCTTGTCCGATCTTGATGGGATCAGGGTACGAATATGTCCAATTAGCAATAACATCGACCTCACCCCCGCTACCATAGATACTCGGAGCACGTACTGCCGGATCAAACCAAGTCCAAAGATCTTTCCGTCCGGTTGACTTTAAACCACGGTGTACAGCTGAATGCAGTTCGTTCCAACCATCTCCAACCGTCCAGAACCAGCGGTAGAAAGTCAGGATGGGGTCATCATCCGGCACCACCCTGTCGGCGGGAAAATGATTCATTGTTTGATAATGCACCCCGTTCTTGGAAACGATATCATCCGGGATATCATACCCCGCATATTCGCGGAAGGCTTTCCGTTCAATATCATGAAAGGACACTTCTGTGTGATCCCGGATCTCGGTATGTACAAGGGACGCCTGCAGTGCAGGAAATTTCCCGTAGCTGTGGGCGAGAGAAGCCCCAACGTTGTAAGCAAAGTCCTGCACCTCAGGAAAGAGCCCGGACACGTTTTCCCTCGCATAGTACTCTCCTTCCTTATTCACCCTAAGATACTCACGGGCCTTGCTACGATACCAGCTCCACTCCCTGCCCGGAGCTGAATAATCATAAAAACCCATACCCCGGACGAGGTATTCATTCAGTAGATCGACATGACTTTGCAAAAGATCTACATCAATCACCTGCCCCTGCTCCCATACTTCGGATTGAAAACTACGTGAGAATTGGCCCATCACATGGGTAAATCCAAAGGTAAAATCACCGCCATTCCACATGACGACTGGCATGGTAAAGGGCAAAGGTCTGGAAACAATGGTTACCGGAAACTCCCGCAGCCCGCCCGGAAGCACTTCTCCTGCCGAAGAGACCTGAACTCTCACCGTATATTCTCCGGGGCGCAGAGCGGTATTAACGTTCCACGAAAAAGCATACATTTCGTCCGACTCAACAGAGGGAAGGGAGAGCACCGTATCCTCATCACCATCTATTGAAATTACAATACGGACATCATTCAATTTTTGACCGGTCTCATTCTCCAGTGAAAAAAGGAGACTCACTTCCTCCATCCGATGAAAACTGGTCCGGAGTGAACTTTCCGCGAGGCTGATCATTCCGGTTCGAAACTCCCTATTAAGTATCCTCAACTGACCAATAGAACCGTAAAAAGGTTCATAGTTGCTGACTCCCCGGTCTCCGATGGCCAGAACCCGCGTACTGGGATGAATGCCCGTGCGACCGGAGACGATGCCTTCACCCATGCGTTCTCCGTTGACAAAGAAACGGCCCCTGCCTTCTCCATCATAGCTGAAGGCGACATGATACCACTGTCCTTCTTCCAGATCGATAAACCTAGAATGATAGTTCGCCAGATGCTCACCCCGACCAAAGCCGAGTCTGGCAACTAAGCGACTTTTGGCATCTGATCTGTGTTCGAGTAAGAGCATAAAGCCCGTCTTGCACTCGACATTCGAATCCTTGTGCTCATAGCTTATTGCCATTGTATCCAACAAGTACGCGAGACGCGTCCCCTCCGGTTGCTCTCCCGGACGGATCCACATTTCCACAGCAAAAGCCCCCTCCGGAGAAAAGGACGGATGGCTGGCAACCGTGGCACCCTGCCGCACACTTTCCTCCCTATACGGTGTATGCAGGCAAGCTTCGAATTTCCCATCGCTCAAAAAGGTACTTTGTCCATGCAGGGATAAAGTATGTTTGTTATTTGAAGAGTCCTCTTTTTCCGAGCCCTTCATGAACTGGAAAAGGGCGATAACATCTCCCCCCTCAGCCTCTTCTTCGATGTAGAAATCTTGCCATGTTTGAACTATGGAAAAAGCCGAAGGAACCCCACCTAGTATGGCAGACATGGCGAGTAATACTGCAGCGTCTGATATTTTCATAACCCAATCTGTTTTATTAAAGATTTAGTGTGTTAGGACATTTATGAACACCGGCTTCCATATCCCACCACCGTCGATCGTGTTCATCACGCGAACGGCAATGTGGTTTTTCCCTTTCCAATTGAGGAACTCTGTAACATCGAATTGAAAAGGTTTATTCCAACCGGAAGGGCCAATATCATGTTTTCCGGCAAATTTGCCGTTAATCCACACCCATGTACTCTCATCAACTCCATCAAAATGGATTTCCACAGCCCGATAAGCCGCAGGTTCCTCTGGTAAATCAAATTCCAAGCGATACCACGCTACCCCGACATGATTATATCCAAATTCCTGCCAGTGTGCGGCAATCCCGATCGCCTCCCATGACGCATCATCGAAGGAGGGGTCGTGCCACCCCTTGAAGTACCCCTCACGCTCTGGATCCAAATGAAAAGACCAATTTGCTTCCGGTAGTGGGATGGATTGGGCCACCCGAACATAAAGATCACCGTCACGCAGACTCGTTACAGGCCGGAACCAAATAGCGTCATTAGCTGTTTCCCGCACCAAAGGAGAAGGATCCTTGCTGGCCAAACGTAACATCTCGGAAATGTCTTCGCTCACCGGTTTCATTTGAACCAATAATGAAACAGCCGCATGACGGACCGTGGCATCCTTATCATTAAGAGCCAGTCGGAATTCCTCCGTGCGCATTCCCCCCATCCGACCAAGAACGGCAATAGTCGCACGCCGAACGTCCGGATCGCTGCTATTCAAGGCCCGGCGCAAGACATCCGCTCCCTCATCGCCCAGCATACCGAGCGAACGTACCGCCGCTAACCGTACCAGAGTTGCATCATCCTCAAGAGCCTGCTCTAGCACGGGGATTCCCTCTGACCCCTTTTTAAAGGCATCGAGGACCAACTGTCGTCGTTCAGCCGGAGTATTCGCACACAGGAGACTTGTCGCATTGATAAGGAATAATCCCACACTCAGCAGGTATATCCAACTCAGCCTACTGTAAATACTGTTATTCATGGTCCATTACTTTTTCTTAAAAATTGCCTGAACTTGAGAATGCACCCATGGTCTATGTCAGGTTATAACGTTGAACCCCGGCCTTATCCGAAGAGGCTTCGTGAAAATCATTATTTTGCAGCAGGCTGTTTTCTTCCGGTGTGGTGGTATCCGCAGCGACAATAGAACAGGGAACATTCTTGCCGGGGACCGCCTCCCCGCCATTGTTGATTATTCGGACCAGCATGCGGGCACCTTCCTCCCCCAGCCTTTCAAGGGGATGCACAACCCGGGTAAGTCTCAGCCCGCAATCAAGAACAGGGATCAAGCCGTTGCCGCCCACCACGCTGCAATCCTCCGGTACCCGCATATTCTTTTCCTGTAACGCCCGCACGGCTCCCGCCGCCTGGGCATCCCCCGCGCAAAGGATGGCATCCGGAGACCAACCTTCCTCCA
>CAZCJJ010000073.1:13803-16105 GCA_964499045.1 uncultured Opitutales bacterium
GCCGCCTGGGCATCCCCCGCGCAAAGGATGGCATCCGGAGACCAACCTTCCTCCAACAAATATTTCAATTTCCGGTAGCTCAAATCACCGGATCCGTCCTCAAGCTCCAACACCTTCACTTGCAATCCGCGCACAAGGCCCACCCCGAGGCCTTCATAGAGCCCGCTCAGACGCAACTGGATGGAAGTCGATTCACTGACCCTGGGAGATACAATCGCCAAAACCGACTTCCGGCCCGAACTCCGCCAGGCCTGGCCAATGGTCCGCGAGGATTCATAATAGGCCGGAGCCACAAAGTTTGTGGTGTCCGACACTGTCGCCGGATTCAGACTGACAACCGGACACCCCACTTCCAAAGCCAGTTGACGCAATTGACAATTATACGGGGAGAGTAACAGAAAAACGCCATCCAACTCACCCAATTCCTTGTCAATAAGCTCCGGACTCAGCATCTCTCCGTCCGCCCCCACTCCAAACGAACGGAATGTAATGGGATAGGGGGATTCGAGTGCGATCTTACTGAGGCCTCCGCAAATACGGTAGGTCCATGCCTCATTTGGAATTTGGATCATGGAGGCAACGGCCCGGATGTTGTTCACCCCAATCGTTACTTTTTTCGGGCTATCCGGCAAGCCGATCCAGAAACTCCCGTTACCCACTTGCGACTTCAGAAAGCCCTCCCTGGCCAGGTCCTGAAAAACCTTCTTCACCGTAGCCGGACTCACCCCCAGTTGCTCTGACACCTCCAAGGCGGAAGCCAGACGATCTCCCGGACGGAGATTCCCTGTTCTTGCTTCATCCAGAAAATAGCGTCGCACCTTTTCGGAAGGACGCAAACCTTTGGCCAACGACTCACGGGATTTTGCCATCTTGATCAAAATCTAGCCGCGAAATAACCCCGGAGTCAAATGGAAAAACGAAATTTGGCTAATTTTTATTATACCTTTCTTATACCTTTAAAAACCTAATAAATCCCGTTTTATGCGCCTAGGCACAGGTAGTACAGCAAAGAAAGCAAATCCATAATCTGAAAACAATAGCCAAAATTATACCTTTAAACCGGCTGAAGCCCACCATCGGAATCGGTCGATAGGAAGGCATTCTGGACATAACAGAAATTCGGCGGCAAATAAAGTTTCACTACAACTTAATTCATCAGACTTTATAATAAAAATTAATCCTCTTTTCGCACAATTCGGTGAATTTTTCAGATTAGGGGTCGCCAGAATTACCTCTTCTGGTAGCCTGTAACAGTATACTTGTGCCCTACATTTACAATATCGCGCCGACGGAGCCTACACGCTTAACAGGGCGAAGAGCGGAGTGGGATTCACGAAAAATGCGACGAATTTGCAATGATTGAGCTTCTTCTGACTCTGACGGCGATTGCGCTGCTCGACAGCCTTTCGATGATACCGCTGGCGGTTCTTCCGATGGCCGTGGCTTTGGGAAGTTCGCGCCCTTGGACCCTGGCGCTTTCTTTTGTGGCAGGGATTTACATTGCCTATTTCCTCTGTGGGATTCCTATCCTCGTGGGTGCGGAGGTGCTCATCGACCACTTCGGCGCGTATTTGAATCGCCTTTGGAACCGCCCCAACGCCCTGGAATTGGGAATTCAAATCCTCCTCGGTGTATTACTCGTTGCTTCGGCGTAGCATCTCTGGCGACCCCAAGAATCCAACCCGCAGGGGGAGGCCAAGCCGTCCACTTCTCCTGGAGCGCTGCTTTTTCTTGGAGCAAGCCTGGTGGTAATAGGAATTCCCGGGGCCGTGCCTTATCTGGCCGCCATTGAGCGGATCGTGAATCATGACCTGGAATGGGCAGGCGCTCTGAGCTATCTGATTTTCTATAATGCCGTATTCGTTCTTCCACTCATGGGCCTGATCGGATTACGGGTGGTGCTGGGCGAGCGGGCGGAGCCGTGGTTTCAGGCCCTGGCGAAGTTCTGCGTGGGCGTCATGCCCCGACTCACCGCGATCCTCTTCCTCCTCATCGGGCTGGTGATGGTTGCGGATGGGATTGGCTGGTTCTGCGGCCATCCGCTGCTGCCGGTTTCAGCGTGATGCAGCGGTGTCAATCTTCGCGTGTGACCGGGCAGCTGCTCAGGCATGGTCTGAGCGTGGCCGATCAACCCGGACATGGCAATCGCGTTCTTCATGCTCTTTCCCTTTCTTTCAAACCAGGGTTCTCACGCCCGCTCCCCCGCATGCGGGATCGCTCAAGACCCCAAGACGCCAAGCTCTTTCATTAGCCCGCATATCTCACCGGCTTGTTGGCGAAGGTTATATTCTATTGAAAAACA
>CAZCJJ010000074.1:0-16087 GCA_964499045.1 uncultured Opitutales bacterium
TATGCAGGCTGTGTCATCTTGATGGCGCTCGCTGGCCCGGAGAAATTGGTGTTCTTTTTCAACGGCCTTTTCCATGGGCTGGATCTAAGTCCGATCTTCATGGCCTCAGTCAGCTTCGAGGTGACGTTGACTGGGTTCATCAACACAATCCTATTGGCCTGGCTGTTCGGTGCTTCGCTTGCTGTCGCCTACAACCATTCTGGATGGCTGGATCCGGCTAGTCGCGCACCGGGGCGTGGTCGCCCGCCGACGCGCTCGTGACCGAACGCATGTGCACTGTGAACTGACGATGGCTTCGAGAATCTGGCAAAGGGCTGTGGCCGCTTTATTTGGACATTCCATTACCGTTTGCTCCGCTTTGGGGGCATTGTTGATGGTGGCGGTCGGGCACCCTGTCTTGGAGACCCTGCACCTGTGGCGTTCAGGGGAAGTGGGGGAGATGTCGGCCATCGGCGCGGTGGTGCATCCTCTCGTTCAAGCCTTCAGTGTAGAGATGTTGCCGATGACGTTCGTACTGGCTTTGATCGGCGCGTGTGTGGGCGGAGTGGCCGCATGGCTCCACGCCCGCATGACTTCCCGGGCGTTGACACATTACTACTCGGAGCGGACGTTTGAGGATGTCCAGACCTTGATCGCCGAAGGGGAGAGCGAATCGCTCGAATTCAAGTCGTCCCTGCGTTGGGATTGGGACTTGGGAAAGGTCAACAAGGTTTTGGAGGGCGTCATCGCGAAAACCCTCTGCGGCATGATGAATCAGCACGGGGGCATCCTTTTGATCGGGGTGGAGGATTCAGGCGCGATCCGCGGCATCGAGAAAGATTGCCAAACACTCCGCCATCAAAACCTCGATGGTTTCGAGCAGCGGATCGTGGCACTCGCTACCAAATATCTGGGCGGTCACAGCACGGGGTTTATTCGCACGGAGTTCGTGCAAGCCGAGGGAAAAAGCATTTCAATCATACGTATCGCACCTAGCCGTGAGCCTGTCTTCTGTAAGGATGGCAATCTGCAACGCTACTATGTGCGGGCGGGGAATACGACCCGCGAATTAGACACGCGGGAGGCGATCGCTCATATCCATGAGAAATCCGGCGGTTAGTGCCATCGCATACCGGACGCGTCGCTGGATTTGAACTTTTTGAAAGTTTTTTTGAGGGTTTCGAGTCTGGACTGCGTTAAAGCATGGTAGATCCACCCACTGCGGACACGACCGAGTCGATGCCGCGAGCGCCGCACGGGGATCCACCGTATCCGGTGACCGCCATGATTCGGTCGCGTAATAAAACCTGTTTCAACAATATGACTTCAACCGACGAACGTAATCAGAGACTTCTCGCATTTCTACACCTTCTAGGGAGGTTTCGCGATGAAGATGCGGCGATCTATAACTCCATGGCGGCTGGCTATGAGAGTTTCTCCAAAGTCTGGGAGGAAGAAATCGCACGGCCTGCCTTGGAGCATCTACTGAAGAGTGCGTCGCGCCGCATTCCGCAGCATGGGCGCGTCCTCGACGCAGGCTGTGGCACAGGGCTGAGGATTCCCGATATTGCTACTTATTTCAAACCGCGCAGGGTTTTCGGATTGGATGTCTCAAGTGCTATGTTGGATGTGGCGAGACGGAAGGGCTACGGAGTTCCGGTCTCATTCGAGGAGGGGAATTTGCATGCGCTCCCCTATGAAGACGAAAGCATGGATGCGGTCATAGCCACATGGTCGGTGGAGACGACTAGCAATCCCGGTCATGCGGTTCGAGAGTTCCTGCGTGTTCTCAAGCCCGGAGGTGTGGTTGCCTACAGCTACGTGCAGATACCGAAATCGACCTCCGAACGTGAGATTCTGTCTAAATTGGATACTGGCCAGAAATTTGATCAGCTTGGGGAAGCTCTGTCGCCCGAGCATCTGCCCTTTCATAATTGTTCCAATTCCGAACTCAGGCACTTCGCCGAGGGCATCATCTCCACTGTGATTCTTGGGAAATGCTGTGACGTGTCGCCGGGGTGGTTGCCGAAACCTTTCGATTTTGATGAATTTATCAGCGAGACGTGCTAATTTTATATGATGAAAGATCCGAATAAACACATGGAGCATCAAAAGGGCGCGGACACGCAGCCTCATGACAATGGCTGCCACACTCACGACCCTGACGGACACGCTTCCAATGAATACGATGCGGATCGCCGCGTATCGCCTTCTGCGGAAGCGAAATACTACTGCCCCATGTGTGAAGGTGTGGAATCTGACGAGCCGGGGGATTGTCCGAAATGCGGGATGCGTTTAGAGCGGAATCCTGCTTACCGGGCAACCGATGAACCGCGCATCTGGACTTGCCCGATGCACCCGGAAATCCAAGAGCCCGAACCGGGGGCCTGCCCGAAATGTGGGATGGATTTGGAACCTGTCAGTGGTGCTGAAGAGGGAGACGACGAATCGGATGAGATTCGCAGCCTCCAGCGCAAGACTCTCGTTGCGGGGATTCTCACCGTTCCCATCCTCGCCTTGGCTTTCGATAGTATGATTCCTGGGCTATCGTTTGATTCACTCTTATCGGCCAGAACTCAGGGGTGGTTGGAATTGTTCCTCGCGACTCCTGTCATCCTCTGGGCCGGGGGGATGTTCTTTACCCGTGGTTGGCGCTCCATCGTGAACCGCAGTCTCAATATGTTCACGCTGATCATGCTGGGCGTGGGCGCGGCCTACGCCTACAGCGTGGTCGCCGTGCTCTTCCCCGGCATCTTCCCCGAGTCCTTCCGACGACATGGCGAGGTGGCGCTCTACTTCGAGGCGGGCGCGGTCATCACCACGCTGATTCTTCTGGGGCAATGGCTCGAAGCTCGCGCACGGAAGCAGACGGGGCAAGCTATCGAGAGCCTGCTCGATCTCGCCGCCAAGACGGCTCACCGGCTCGACGGGCAGGGTAATGAAGAAGAGGTCGAGGTTGACGAAATCCACAAGGGAGATCACTTGCGCGTCCGCCCCGGAGAGAAGATTCCGCTCGATGGTAAAATCTTAGAGGGCAAGAGCTCGATTGATGAATCCATGATTACCGGTGAGCCGATCCCGGTTGAAAAGAGCGTCGGGGATTCGGTGATCGGTGCCACCGTGAACCAGACAGGCAGCTTTGTCATGGAGGCCGAGGCTGTGGGTGAAGAAACCATGCTCTCGCAAATCGTCGGCATGGTCGCGCAAGCTCAGCGCAGCCGTGCACCCATACAAAAAATGGCCGACCAAGTGGCGGGCTGGTTCGTGCCTGCGGTGGTTTTAATCGCCGTGCTGGCTTTCGTTTTATGGGCCATCTTCGGTCCGGCTCCGTCTATGGCTTATGCAATTATTGTGGCGGTTTCCGTTTTGATCATCGCTTGCCCTTGTGCGCTAGGGCTGGCGACTCCCATGTCGATCATGGTGGGAGTCGGCAAGGGGGCGCAGCAGGGGATTCTGGTCAAGAACGCCGAAGCGATCGAACGTGCCGAGAAAGTCACGCACCTGATCACGGATAAGACCGGGACGTTGACCGAAGGGAAGCCTTCCGTGGTAGATGTTATTTCGGCAGACGGTCAAAGTCCGTCCGACTGGCTGCGTTCCGTCGGGGCGGTGGAATCCCAGTCCGAACACCCACTGGCTCGCGCTGTCGTCGTGCATGCGAAATCAGACGGCGCGGACTTGCCCGCAATCTCAGATTTTGAAAGCACGACGGGTGGGGGAGTTCAAGCCACAGTCGATGGGCGACGTATCCGTATCGGTAAACGCGCTTTTATTGAAACCGACGAGGTGAATATTCCGGATGAATTGGGTGATCAGGCCGAGCGCCTCCAACAAGAGGCCAAAACGGTGATCTGGGCATCGGCGGATGAACGTCTGCTCGGTTTGATCGCGATTGCCGATCCGATTAAAGAAAGTTCGAAGGAGGCGATCCAGTCACTGCATGAGATGGGGATTACCGTCGTCATGTGTACCGGAGACAACACGCGCACGGCGCGGTCTGTGGCTCAAGAGCTCGGCATCGACGAGGTGCACGCCGAAGTTTCCCCGGAGGACAAACAAAGGATCGTCGAGGGACTCAAGGCGGACGGCCACCGTGTGGCCATGGCGGGCGACGGGATCAACGACGCGCCCGCACTCGCCGCTGCCGATGTCGGCATTGCCATGGGCACGGGCACGGATGTTGCGATCGAAAGCGCAGGCCTGACATTGGTGAAAGGCGACCTGCGCGGCATCGTCGACGGTCTCCGTTTGAGCCGCCTCGTGATGCGCAACATACGGCAAAACCTGTTCTTCGCCTTTATTTACAACGCGGTCGGTGTCCCGGTCGCGGCTGGAGTGCTCTATCCCGTATTGGGCGTCTTACTCAGCCCGATGATCGCGGGCGCGGCCATGGCGTTCAGCTCTGTCTCAGTCGTCACCAATGCGCTGCGCCTCAAAAGAATCTCCATCGAACGCTAAACCAAAAAAAGAATTACTATGAAACAAAAAAATACCTACCTCCTCGCGGCATCATTTGCTGCGCTCGCGTCGCTTGTGCTTACCGGATGCTCCGAAGACGACAGCCCGGATCGCCACATGATGGATGGACTCCATGAACACGCCGAAGCAACCGACGGTAGCCATGACGCGCATACCTCTTCAAACGAAGGCGAGGCGCACGACCATGCGAGCCACGCGTCGCCGGATGACCACTCCGGCGACGGCGATCATCACGCCTCGACACAGGAGACGAAGCCTTCGGATGCTCGCGCCGTCCGCGTCGTCGCCACCGATTTCGCGTTTGAACCGAAGACCATCACGGCTGCGCCTGGCGAGAAGCTCTACGTGACACTCGTGAACAAAGGCAACGCCGTGCACATGTGGCAGATCGGTGATCGAATGGAAACGCACGTCCATACCAATGTGGGGGAAACGTCTAGTAAAGTTGTGACCGCACCCACCGAAGTGGGCGTTTACGACATCGTCTGCACCACGCCCGGACATGAGCAGTTGGGAATGGTTGGAAAGCTTGAAGTTCGCAGCGACACAGATGCTGAATCGGGTGGATTACACCCACCGATGCTCACACCTAGTCCAGACGACAGCGAGCATTCGCACGCGCACTAAATTTTTAAAACGATAGCAGTATGGAAAAAATAAACAGACGACAATTCGTAGGTCGGCTCGGTGCCGTCTCCATCGTCAAAGCTGTGTATGTCGAGAAGCGCGACTTGAAGTGCGCCTGTGTGGGCGGAGACAGCAGCGTGCCGCTCGGCTTCATCTCCCTGACGGAAAACCTTATGATGATGGCGATGGCGATCTGGATGCTGATCCAAGCGGTGTAATCAAAGCGCAATACCAGAATGCTTTCAAATGTTTGTCGTATATATCCATGACGAAACAGCCACATTCAGATAAAACACGATAAAATGCCTTGACTTAAATTTGATTTCGACGACTAGATAGAACTTGTGAAGCGTAAAATAACAGTAGCTGCTCTCTTGAGCCTCTTTGCCTGTAACGCCGTCTTTGGCGGTGTGGGCGGACTGCTGCTGTGTCTTCACAAAAGCATGGCGCTTCATCCTGAATTGATTTCCGGAAAGGTTTCTGACTGTGCGCCTGAAAGTGTCGATCCATCCGCAGAGCTGAGTTGCCTCTCGGATGAGGAATCCTGCGTGGATGTCGAACTGGAAGCAGTCGAACTCCCTCAGGTGCGTATTGACGAAGCTCAATCCATTCCAGTTTCCAGTGCGCTTTATGCGCTGCACAGTGCGATCTACGAAGTCGTCGCACTGAATTTTACGCTAAGAGAAATTGCCCACATCGTTCAAGCTCAGGCACCGCCCGAGTTGTTGGATACGAGTGTTCTCGTCGCGCAGACCGTTAATCTGCGTCTCTGATATCCTGATAAAGTTAGTTTGGAAGGTGCTCCCGTCGAGCGCACTTCCATCGTGCGAACCACCCACCGTGGATTCGCCGTGCTTAACTTCTATCAGGATTTTTCATGTATCAATTTTCAAAACGTAAACAAATAGTATCACTTCTTATCTGTGCGCCATTGAGCGCACTCCTGGCCCAAGAGCCAACCTCGGAGGAAACCCCTTCGGTTCATTACGAAACCGCCCTGACACGGGCGATCCAAAACGACCCCGTTCTACGAGGATTCGACACGGTGGCAGAGGCTGCCGAAGGGCAGGTCGAACAAGCCGGCCTCCGTCCCAATCCGGTCGTCGGAGCGGAGATGGAAAACCTACTCGGCACCGGCCCCTTCCGGGACGTGCAAGGGATGGAGGTCACGCTGGGCATCACCCAACTGATTGAAACTGCGGGTAAACGCACAAAACGCACCGAGCTGGCCCGCACCGAGCGGGCGCTGGTCGATTGGGAGCGCGAGTTGCGTCTCGCCGCCGTCGAATCGGAAGTGCGCACCGCCTTCGTCGATGTACTGGTCGCCCAAGAGGCGCTGGAACTGAGAAAAGAGCAGTTCTCGCTGGCCGAGCGCAGCCGGGAGGAAACCGCTCGGCTGGTCGAAGCCGCACGCTCCAACCAAGTCGAGTTGACCCGTGCGGAACTGGCTGTGCGCCAGCAGCAGTTCGCGATCAATCAAGCCGAACGCGCCCTGCAAGCGGCTCGTGCGAGGTTGTCCGCTCTTTGGGGCGATTCCGGCAGTAGTGACTTTGCCGTCACCGGTTCGGTCGAGTTGGACGCCGACCTACCGGAGCTGGTTCAACTGGTAGCCTTACTCCCACGTAGCGCCTACCTTGCTCAATATGAGGGGCACCGACGCAACCGGGAGGCGGCACTCAACTTGGAACAGGCCCGGGCGAAGCCCAATTTTGAAGTCTTCGGCGGAGTCCGCTACTTCAATGAGGCGTCCGGCGATGCGGCATTCGTCGTCGGCGTGGAAATCCCGTGGCCGCTCTTCGATAAAAACCAGGGGAATATCCGCACCGCGAGGGCTCAAGTCCGCGCCGTCGAATACGAAAAAGCGGCCACGCGGCGCGAACTCATCGTCGCGCTGACGGACGCCTACCAAAACCTGGTGGCAGCTCACGCCGAAGCACAAAGTGTCGAAAACGACCTGCTGCCCTCCGCCGAGCAAACGCTCGAAGAAACCGAAGAAGGCTACGAGCGCGGGCAGTTCACGCTGCTCTCTGTGCTCGAAAGCCGTGGCACGCTCTTTGAGATACGCGAGACCTATCTCGACGCCCTTAGCCGCTACGCCAGCGCACAAGCGCAAATCGAAGCGCTGACGCGCCCCTCCATAATCAACTAATCAATCTATCCATTTTAACATTTTCAAAACAATGAATCCATTATCATTACACTTATTGAAGCAATCCAAGCGCTACGCATTTTCTGCAGCAGCACTCTTCATTCTTCTCGGCTGGGGAACAGCCGCTCAAGCACAATCGCACGCGGGGCACGATCACAGCGAAGAAGCCGAACACGGCGAATCGCACGAAGAGCACGCTGGGCATGACGACGAGAGGAAGGAAGCCGCCGGACACGACGACCACGCCGACGAAGGCGACGGACGCAGGGATGAGGCTGAACACGATCATGCCGAAGAAAAAGCTCATGGCGAAAGCCACGAAGCCCATGGCGACCATGACGATCACGGCGAAGAAGGAGGGCACGACGATCACGAAGAAGAAGGCGGCCCCGTTAAGCTGACGTCTGAAGTCCGCAATGAATTCGGCATCATACTAGACAGAGCCAGCCCGGGCACGCTGCACGAGGAAGTGGTGCTTCCCGGAGAGATACGCTTCAACCGAAAGGCCATCGCCTTCGCCACCCCGCGATACAATGGAACCGTCCAAAAGATTAATGCCCAACTGGCCGACCGTGTGAAGAAGGGGGATGTGCTCGCGGTCTTGGAGAGCGTCGATACGCTCCGCCCATTTGAGGTCAAAGCGCCTTTCGACGGTGTCATCGTGAGCTACGACATCACCCCCGGACAAACCGTGGATGCGGGCACCTCACTGTTTACGGTGGCGGATCTCTCGACCGTGTGGGCGGATTTGCAAATCTATCAAAGGAATTTCGGGCAAATCAAAGAAGGGCTGAAAGTCCGTATCACAGGCGGGCACAACTTGCCGACCTTTCGAGGCGTGATTGATTACGTGGCACCGACTGTGGACGAGCATACCAGAACAGGTCTTGCCCGCATCGTGGTGGACAATGCGGAACGCGCCTGGAAGCCGGGCATGTTTATCAAGGGCCGCGTCGCGGTGGAGCGTCACCCGGTCGATTTGATGGTGCCGCGCAGTGCCGTCCTCACCGTGGAGGGAGCGCCCGCAGTCTTCGTGCAAACTGCCGAAGGCTTCGAACCGCGCCCCATCCAAATCGGCCACAGCGATAGCGAATATGTCCAGGTCGTCCGCGGCCTCGAAGCGGGAGAAACCTACGTGGCAAAGAATCCGATCTCCATCAAAGCGGAAATGGGCAAAGGTTCTTTCGGCGGACACAACCACTAATTTTAGATAAGGAAAATTTATAATGTTAAACAAACTCGTTGATTCCGCTTTGCGGAACAAACTCATCGTCGTGCTGCTTTTGCTCGGCGTCATTAGCGGCGGCTATTGGAGCTATAAAAAGCTTCCGGTCGACGCCTTCCCCGATGTCTCGCCTGCGCTCGTGCAGGTCTTCACCGTGACCTCCGGACTCGGCCCCGAAGAGGTGGAAAAATTCGTCACCTTCCCGGTCGAAGCTGCCATGAGCGGCCTGCCCAAGGTCGAGGAAATCCGTTCGGTCTCCAACTTCGGACTCTCGGTCGTGAGCGTCTATTTCGAAGAAGGCACCGACATCTACTTTGCCCGCCAGGTCGTGGGCGAGCGCCTCTCCGAAGCCCGCGAAGCGATCCCCGAAGGCTTCGGCGAGCCGGAGATGGGCCCCATCTCCACCGGCCAGGGACTCGTCCTCTACTACAACTTGATTGACACCACTGGCCAATACACGCTGGAGGAACTTCGCACGTTGCAGGACTGGGTGGTCAAATACAACCTCCAGACCGTGCCGGGGGTGACTGAGGTGCTCGGCATTGGTGGCTTCGTCAAACAGTATCAGGTCAACGTCGATCCAGACGCACTGCTCCGTTATGATCTCGCCCTGCACGAGGTGATCGAGCGCATCAAAGCCAACAACCAAAACGTGGGTGGCCAATTCATCGAGCGGAACGGCGAGATGTTTATTGTGCGCTCCGACGGTCTAGCCAAAGACATTCCGGATATCGGGCGCATTGTGGTCAGTCATGAGGACGGCACGCCCGTCTTCCTCGAAGACATCGCTTCTGTTGAAATCGGCGGCGAGATCCGCCAGGGCTTGCAGACCCGTAACGGCGAGGAAGAAGTCATCTCCGGCATGGTGATCAAGCTTTACGGCACCAACTCTTCCACCGTCATCCAGGCGGTTGAGGAAAAGCTGGTCGAGATCGAAAAGGCACTCCCTGAGGGCGTCAAAATTGATCCTTACTACGAGCAAAAGACGCTCGTTCAGTCCGCAGTCGATACGGTGACCAGCGCGCTCGTCCAGGGTATTGTCCTGGTCGCGCTCATTCTGCTCGTTTTCATCGGCGGCTTCCGTCCGAGCGTCGTGGTGGCATTAGCCATTCCCTTTTCGGTGCTCTTCGCTACTGGCGCGATGAAATACTTCGGTATTTCCGCCAATCTCATGTCGCTCGGTGGTTTGGCCATCGCGATCGGCATGATGGTCGACGGCACCATCGTGATGGTGGAAAATACCGATCGCTTACTCCGACAGGCCGGGCCGGGCGAGTCAAAGACCGCTGTGATCTCTCGCGCTTGTCGTGAAGTGGTGCAACCCATCACCTTCGCCATTCTGATCGTAGTGTTGGTCTTCATCCCGCTCTTCACCTTGCAAGGGGTCGAGGGTAAGATGTTCCGACCGCTGGCTTACACTGTCTCGCTGGCCATGTTCGGTTCGCTTCTCTATGCGTTGGTCGGTGCACCGGTCTTCGCCTCGCTCCTCATGCCGCGCCCCAAGCGCAAGGAAAATGAAGACGGTAGCGAAACGAACCGCGAGATTTGGATCGTTCGTCTGCTTGTGGCGATCTACAAACCCATCGTTGCTCTCTTCGTCCGCGTCCGCATTCTGGCGATCGTGCTGGCGGTCGCTTTGATGGCTCTCGGTGCTTGGGTCTTCCCCAAGCTGGGTTCGGAGTTCACGCCCCGCCTGATGGAAGGCGACATCATCGCCAACCTCACTATGGCACCTTCGGTCTCGCTCGAGGAAACCAAGCGGAACACAATGATCGCGGAAAAACGTCTTCTCCAAGTCCCGGAGATCGAACAAGCGGTCTCCCGCATCGGTCGGGGTGAAGTCGGTGCCCACGCCGACCCCATCAACACCGTCCACATGATGGTCGTGCTTAAGCCCGAGTCCGAATGGCGCGAAGGCTACACTCAGGTCGATGTGGAAAACGCCATGCGTGAGGCGCTCGAAGGTATGCCCGGCGTGCAGGTCAACATGACCCAGCCCATCCAACTTTCGGTGGACGAACTGATCGGGGGCACCAAAGCGCAGCTCGCGATCAAGCTCTTCGGCACCGACCTCGACGTGCTGAAGGAAAAAGGCGAGGCGATTGCCGCCGTTGTGCGCGAGGTCGAAGGCTCGGCCGATGTGCAGACCGGTCAGGTCATCGGCTCGCCGCAGATCGTGGTGCGCCCCGACCGCGAAGCCATCGCTCGGCACGGTCTGAACCTCTCCGAGGTTCAGGAATTGATCGAAGCCGCCGTCGGCGGTGTCGAAGCCGGGCAGATATTCGAAGGCGTGCAGCGCTTCGATATTTACGTGCGCTATCAGGAAGACGCCCGCGATACGATCGAAGACATCCGACACCTGATCGTCCGCACCACGGAAGGTGCGCTCCTTCCGCTCGACGAGATCGCAGTGATCGAGGAGATCGTCGGCCCCCGTCAGATTGTCCGTGAAAACAACCAACGCTACCTTGAAGTGCAGTCCAATGTGGTCGGGCGTGACATCGGCAGCTTCGTCGAGGAGGCTCAGGCCGCAATCGACGCGCAGGTGGAACTCCCACCCGGCTACCTCGTATCCTGGGGCGGTCAATACGAACTCCAGCAGGAGGCCAACAAGCGCCTCGCCGTGGTCGTGCCAGTCACGCTCGCCCTGATCGCAATCCTCCTCTACATGTCATTCGGTTCCTTGAAGAACACTGCGCTTATCCTGCTCAACATTCCGCTCGCTCTGGTCGGCGGGATCGTCGGGCTCTGGCTGACCGGAGAGAACCTCTCCGTGCCGTCGAGCATCGGCTTCATTGCGCTCTTCGGTATCGCCCTGGGGAACGGCATGGTGCTCGTCACCTACCTCAACCAGCTCTACCGCGAAGGTAAGGCAATCAACGAAGCCAGTATCGAAGCCGCCTGCCTGCGTGTGCGCCCCGTCCTTATGACGGCGGGCACCACCTTGCTCGGTCTCCTGCCGCTGCTCCTCGCCACTGGCACGGGGAGCGAAGTGCAACGACCGCTCGCGGTCGTAGTCATCGGGGGGCTCGTTTCCTCGACCATCCTCACACTACTTGTCGTGCCCGCGCTCTACAAGTGGTTTGCCATCAACCCCAACCGCCAAGTCTAACATGAAAGAAATCAAAGCCTACATCAAAGCCTTCCGCCGCGACAAAGTCACCCAAGCCCTTCACGCGATCGAAGGGCTGGAGGGCGCGAGTTACTCCGATGTCCTCGGCTTCGGTCGAAGCAAGGAAAACTCTTCGGGCGTTCACTCCGAACAGATGCCGGACGACTACGTCCGCCACGTCAAAGTCGAAGTCGTCTGCGACGACGGCCTCGAGTCGGAAGTTGTCGCCGCCATTCACTACGCCGCTCACACCGGGCTGCGCGGCGATGGCCGCATCTTCGTCAGCGACGTCGGACGCAGTGTGCGCATACAGGACGAGCCGGAATGATCCTATGTGTATTGTAGCATCTATTCGCTGAGTCGTTAACCATCCTTCTTCCAACAGCCGATTCCCATGTCTCGCAAAAGACGAAGTCGAGCCGCCAAGGCAAAGCGGAAGGAGGAAGCGCGGATCGCAAAGATCGCAAAGGAACGCGTCAAGGAAAAGCCGCAGAGACGACGAATCGCGATCTGTTTCATACTCCTGTCGCTGTTCTTCATTGGCCTGCCGCTTATGGTGATCGTGGCCTCCCATCAACCGGGAGTCCACATCCCCCTGCCGCTCGTTTGGATCGTCTTAGATGTGCTTCTCCTTTCCGCGACCCTATGGGTCATCTACGACTGGTTGAAGTAAGCGCCATCGGTGGCACTTGCTCACAGATACACCACGCCCGCAACACCCCAATGAAAAGAAAAGGACGAACGAAAATGACTAAAAAACATCAAGGTCTCTCTCGCATGTTGACCCTCACCGAATCGGTGCATGTCAAAGCGACTCCCAAAGCCGCTTGGAAACTGATTTCAAACTTCGAAGAAACCTGGCTCAATTCGAACCCCGACCATTTGGAGATCATGGTTTTGGGGCAATACAAACGACATATCTGCGATGGTTTCGCCTACTGGCAGCGCGAGAAGGTGGGCCGGGCGACGGTGGAATATATCGCTAAATTAGAAGACGTGACCAAGGAGAAGGCTTTCTCGTGGAGCACGGTGGCCAATTATGATATCTGCAGGACGAACTTCAAGTTGGAGCTTGGGGGCACTTTTCTCATCGAAGCGGAGAAAGAGGGGATTACGCTTCGGCATGATTTCTGGATTTTCAATCATGGCAATTTGAAGGGTCTATTCTTCAGGTGGTTTGTGCTCAATCTATTCGGCCACAAAAGAGCGATCTCTAAACATTTCAGGACTGAGCTTGGCTACTACAAGGATCAATTGGAGAATCGAAAAAATGTCTCATAACCACAACCACTCACATAGCAGCGAGAACGTCAGCGATAGCGTCCTGCTGTGGTGCATCATCGTTAACCTCGGCCTCTCGGTCTTCGAGTTTGTCGGCGGGGTGATCGCGGGTAGCGTGGCGCTCATGGCCGACGCCGCCCATAATACCAACGACGCGGCCGCCCTGCTCATCGCCTACGTAGCCCGCAAAATATCGAAAAAGGGTGCCGACGCGAAATACACCTTCGGCTACCGAAGGGCCGAATTGATCGGCGCGATGATCCAACTCACCGCGCTCATCCTAGTCGGGCTTTACCTCGTTTACGAAGCCGTCCGCCGGATAGTCGAGCCGGAGCCGCTGCTCGGCGGCTGGATCATGGCGGCGGCAGGCGTCGCCGTCGTCGTGGATGTGGTCACGGCCTGGCTGCTCTGGGCGATGTCCAAGGGCAGCCTGAATGTGAAGGCCGCCTTCCTTCACAATCTGACCGACGCCGGTGCCTCGGTTGCCGTTCTCATCGGTGGCGCGACTATCTACTGGCTGGGCTGGTCGTGGGTCGATCCCCTGATCTCGCTCGGCATCGCGGGCTACATCCTCTACATGTCATTCGGCCTGCTCAAAAAGACGTCTCGCATTCTCATGGAAGGCACGCCGCCGGAACTCTCTCTCGATGAAATCAAGGAGGCCATGGAAGATCTCGACGGGGTCGAGAACGTGCACCACATCCACGTCTGGGAACTCGACGAGCACCACCGTGCGCTGGAGGCGCATGTCGTGATCGGCGAAAACCGCAGCATGGAGGAAGTAGAGTCGCTCAAAACGACGGTCAAAGAGCACCTCGACGAGCGCTTTTCGATCACCCACAGCACTCTGGAATTCGAATCAGCGGAGAAAAGCTGTCGCCGTAAAGCAAACGGGGAGCACTGTAGTGACTAGCCCGCTCACTCAATGGAGCATCGCCGAAGAGGAACATAAGGATGCAAAGTCTTGACTTAAATGATATCTCAGTAACCTATTGTCGCTTGTGAAGCGCAAA
Organism: uncultured Opitutales bacterium; assembly: GCA_964499045.1. GTDB lineage: Bacteria > Verrucomicrobiota > Verrucomicrobiia > Opitutales > CAZCJJ01 > CAZCJJ01. The sequence continues at coordinate 13,866 of CAZCJJ010000074.1, forward strand.
ATTACAGTAGCGGCTCTTTTGAGTCTTTTTGCCTGGAACGCCGTCTTTGGTGGCGTCGGGGGATTGCTGCTGTGCCTCAACCAAGACTCATTGCTCAACCAAGAGTCGATCTCCGGCGATGGCTTTGAGTGCCCCCCTGTGTGCGTTGACGGAGCGGAACAGGGCGCACGGGGATCGGCACAGGAATCCACACAGGTGCGCTGTCTTTCCGATGTGGAGCATTGCGTGGACGTTGAATTGAAAGCCGTCGAACTGCCGCAGGTGCGCATCGACAAGGGAGAATCCGCGCCGATTTTGACGGCACTTCAATCTGCGGGAACCGATGTCGCCGCACCGAATTTTACGCTCAAAGAAATCGCTCACATCGTTCAAGCTCAGGCTCCGCCGGAGTTGATGGATACGAGTGTGCTCGTCGCGCAGACCGTGAATCTGCGTCTCTGATATCCTGATAAAGTTAGTTGGATAGGCCCTCTCGTTGGGGGCATTCCTACTGTGCGAACCACCTTCTGTGGATTCGCAGTATTTAACTTCTATCAGGATTTTTCATGTACCTATTTTCAAAACGTAAACAAACCCCACTACTTCTTTTTACCCTAGCTTGCGGCAGTCTCCTCGCTAGTGCGACGCCGGACGATCCGACGGACACAAATCCACCGCACATCGGCGAACCGCAGGGAACGCTCACGCTGCGGGAGGCCTACGCCTATGCTTTGGTCAACAGCCCGGGCTTGGCGGCTTTCGCCTACGAACAGCGCATCGCCGAAGCCGAAACGCTGCAAGCGGGGCTGCTGCCAAATCCGGAACTGGAGGTCGAAGTGGAAGAGTTCGGCGGCTCCGGCGAGAGTTCCGGTTTCGACAGCGCGGAATCGACCGTGCTGTTGGGGCAACTCCTAGAACTGGGGGGCAAGCGGAAGCACCGGGTGAGCCACTCGAAGCTGGGTGAGGACGTCAGCCGGTTCGCCTACGAAACGGCGCGGATACAATTGTTGACCGAGGTTTCCAAAGCCTTCGTCGCGGTCTTGGCGGCTCAGGAGGAACTCGATCTGTTACAGGAAAACGTCCAGCTGGCCGAGGTAGCGCTCGCGGGGGCCGAGACCCGGGTGGACAGCGGAGCGGCCTCTCCCTTGGAGGCTCTCAAGGCGCAATCTGTCTTGGCATCGGAAGTCATCAGTGCGCGACAGGCCGAGCGCGATTTGGATACGGCACGCCGGGCGCTGTCCGAACTCTACGGCAGCGACGAGCCGAAATTCACAAGCGCCTCCGGCGAACTGCGCCGATCCATAGCATTGCCGACGATACAATCACTCCGGCAAGCCTTCGAGCGGCACCCCGAGAGGCTCCGTTGGGCGTCGCGGATCGAGCAACAGCGCCAGGCGGTCGCCCTTGAAAAATCAAAGGCGGTTCCGGATCTGACCGTGGGCGTCGGCCTCAAGCATTTCAATCGCGACGAAAATCTCTCCGGTGTTGTGCAATTCAGCATGCCACTCCCGCTCTTCGACCGCAATCAAGGCGACATCCGTAAAGCGCGTGAAAAGCTGGGACAGGCTCGGGAAAACGCGCGGGCGAGCCGCACAAGCATCCTTGCCGCGCTCGCGGGCACGTATCGGCAGATCGAACTTCTCCAAGCCGAAGTCGAAAGCATCGAACGTGATCTGCTGCGCACCGCCCAGAGCGTGCAGGAAAAAACCTTCCGCGCTTACGAGGAAGGCAAAGCCAACTACTTGGAAGTCATCGACGCGCAACGCATGTATGCCGAAGCACGCATCCGGCACAACGAAACACTCGTGCAATACAACCAGACCTTCTTCGAACTCGAAGGCTTGGTCGGTCGGCCGCTCTCGGAGCTGCCGACTGATGCAGCGCACCTTGAAAAAAACAATTAATCAAAAAGAGACCCACACATCATGAAAAAACTATTCCATCTATTCACCTGCACCGCGCTGCTCGCGGCGGCGCCCGTCTATGCCTCCAATTCGCTCCACGCCGCATCGGACGGGGAAAAATCCGAGGCTGAGAAAACCTGCGAAGCTCACGACGTTTCCAATGATCTCTGCTACATCTGCGATCCGTCGAAACGAGAAAAAGGACGGCTCTGGTGCAAGGAGCACGACCGCTACGAAGACCGTTGCTGGCTTTGCCACCCCGAGTTGGAAGAAAAAGATCGGCTTTGGTGCGAAGAACACAGCCTCTACGAGGACGAGTGCTTCTACTGCGATCCGGCA
>CAZCJJ010000075.1:0-7655 GCA_964499045.1 uncultured Opitutales bacterium
GTCCCGCCTTCAGGCGGTTTCCTGGCGAAGAGGGGACCGCCTGAAGGCGGGACTCCAACCGGAACGCGCAGGCGAAATACTCCTGTTTTACCTGTCTTATTCACTTGGCATATGTGGGTTCAATATCACGCCGGACCAGCAGGCTGCCTTCTGCAACTTCCCAATCCAGCCAAGCCCAGTTGTGCGCGACCAGACTCTGGTGGTACGATATCTTGGCATCCACCAGCTCCTGCTCAACCTGAAGGACCCGGCGGCTGTCACTTTTGCCCGCATCCAGCATGTTGATTTCGCTTTCCAGCAACCGTTCATTAAAGCCGACCATCCGCTGATAATAACGGGCCTGTTCCTGAGTGGATTTCACCCGGTTGAGCGCCGTACTGAGTGCATTGCCAATGTCCACCTGCGCGGTTTTCAGTTCCAACAGAGCTTGCAGTTTACGCTTTTTCGCGGTCATCAGATCTGCCCGCTCACGGATACCACCGCCAAGGGGAATCCGGACTTCAATACCCACCGCCCAAGCTTCATACTGGGTGCGCCCGATCATACTGTAGCTACTCGACATCGAATCCCCGAGGCCATTGAGGCCGTAACTGGCAACCAGGTCCACCTGTGGCCAGCGTTGCGACTCCATGTAGGCCACACGCACATCTTCCTGATCTATAATCTGGTTCCAGGCCACATAATCCGGATGCAAACGAACCGCCTCAGCCATTGAGGAGGCAAAATCCACCTCCAGCACCCGTATCTGCGGAAAATCCGTTGCCTCCATATGTACCGTGTCTTCCCAATCGGGAGCTTCCGACATGAAAGCCCGGACCAGATTGCCCGCCGCAACGACAGATTGACGTGCCTCGGCCAACTGCGACTGGCGCAAGGCAAGACCGACTTCCGCTTCCAGGATTTCGGTTTCCGCCATCTTGCCCGCTTTGACCCGTTCCCGGTTGTCTTCCAACACCTTTTCCGCGATCCGCACCGAGTCTTCCCGAAGATCCCTCAGATGTTGAAAAAGAGTCAGATTCCAGTAGGCCAGTTCCGCCTGGGAAACCAGCTCCATCGTTTGCTTGCGCAATTCCTCATGCTTGATGCGCACTTCAATATTCGCGACCCGCGCGCGTGCCATCACTGATCGCATGCCCGCCCCTTTCAATAAAGGCTGAATGATCCGGACTCCACTGAAGGTGATGTACTCAGCCGTAAACGGTGTGGGAATCGCCGCCGTGGTCAGGTTGTTCCGTCGTTTGTCCAAACTCGTCCCCACCCAGTATTGTGTCCCCCAAGGCAAGGTTCCCTCAACCCCGCCGGAGAAGTTGTCGGCGTCCTCAATGAACTGCGAGGCATTCTGGCTGATCGATTCCTCAATCGTATTCTGGCGCTCGGTCTTGCGGATGCCCGCCGTTCCGACCAGAGACGGTTCCAGCACCCCGCGCTCTCCCTGCGCCTGTATCCGGCTGATCTCCACATCCAGCCTTCGGGCCGCCAGTCCATAGTTGGTTTCCGCCACCGACGAAAGGAAACGCTCCATCGTCAGGGGGATCACCCTTGGCTCTTGTTCAATGGTATCGGCAGCCATAAGGCTCCCCATTACACCACTCAGTAATATAAGATAGCTTGTTCTCATGGCACAGGATCTCCCGGGTAGTTTTTCAAGGGAATTGCATTAACGATGCTTAGCGGTACGGTCAGTGCTTACTTATCTAATTAAAAATATATAAACAAAAGCAGCTCTAATCAATCGCTGATTCTTCATGTGAAACTAATAAACAGAACCTATAGCCTGTATTAGGCCTTCTCATTCGCTAAAATAGACCCGGTGCTGCCAACGGAGGGAATGGCACCACCATCGGGACCGAAAGCCTCGATTCCCTCCGGTTATTGTTTGCTTGCGGGAACAAAATCCCAGGTAAAGAATAGAGGTATCCAACATCGGATTATCCCCATCCCTTATAACACTTCGAATAAATGACAGCTACCCCCAGCATTACATACCGTATAGATAGCCAGGACCGGATTGTTCAAGTCGAGGGTGACTGGGACCGTTTTGCCTTGGAGAACAAGGGCGAAGCCTTGCACTCGAGCCATATCCTGAACAAACCACTTTGGGATTTCATCCAGGACCCGACCACCCGCGAACTCTACCGGCAGATCATTGCCAGAATAAGAGCCGGGCATATTGCCCGCTTCGAGTTCCGCTGTGACTCCCCCGAATGCCGTCGTGAACTGGTAATGCACATTCATTCCGGGGAAGAAAACTATATTGAATTTCTCGTCGAAACTCTGGCGGAAAAACCGCGGACAGCGGTAGCCCTACTCGAAGCGGATCACCCCAGATCCGGCGAATTGCTTAGGGTTTGCAGCTGGTGTAAGAAAATCAATATGGAAGGAAATTGGCTGGAGATTGAAGAGGCGATGGAGCGCTTTCCCCTTTTTAACGAAGCTGCCCTCCCCTCGATCACCCACGGCATTTGTGAGGATTGCTACCTTAAGATGACCCGTACCCTGCAAGAAATGAAGGATACACAATGACTATCGGCATGAAACGAAATCGCGCCCAGACCGAACAACGGCTGCTCAACGCCGCCATGGAAATCATCCGGGATACCGGTTTCATTGAATTCGGAGTCAACAGCATCGCAGCACGGGCGGGAGCGGACAAGGTTCTCATTTACCGTTATTTCGGAGGGGCGGAGGGTCTTATGGAAGTGATCGCCCGCGAATACTCCCTTTATCCCCGTTGTCAGGAAATTCGAGGAGACCGGTTGGAACGGTGGTTGGAATCCTTTCGCGAGCAATTTGCCGGCAACCACCTCGCCATGGTGCTTCATGATTGGGAACGGATCCTGAACAATCCACTTACCGAAGCTTACCGGAAACAACGGCGGGATTTCTGGCAAGAGGCACGGGGCCTGCTGAATCCCCCCACTCCGGCAGCTCATGCCCTGATCGATCTGCTTACCGCCATGCCAGTCAATGCTTACAGTGCAACATCCCTGTCACCACTCCTGTTGGCCGCCGGATGGGACAACGACACTGGCGTCAGCCAACCCGGGGCAAGCGAAGAGGAAGAGCGGCTCGGGGAAGAAAACAATCTGCCGACCAACCTGCTGTAGAGTAAAAAAAAATGGGAATTTGCCCCTCCGCAGTCAACGGGAGAGGCCCCACTGAAGTTTCAGCCTACTATTCACAAAAAAAGCCCCTCCGGGATGGAGAGGCTTTGAAGTAAAAGGCGATAAATACCCTCAGCGACGGCGGCGACCAAACTTGGTCTGGAATTTTTCCACGCGTCCTGCGGTATCGACCATGCGTTTCTCACCGGTGTAGGCGGGATGAGAATCGCTGGTGACTTCACGGATGACCATGTTGTATTCGACCCCGTCAATGGTTTCCTTCTGCTTGGAGCGCAGGGCGGAACGGGTCAGAAATTTGCGGCCGGTGGAAACGTCCACGATGCAGGCCGGATGGTAGTTGGGATGAATGTCTGTCTTCACTATAATAAATCCTCGCTGGTTTGGAATATGCGGTTATCCCTGACGGGCCTTGAAACGGGGCTCCGTCTTGTTAATGACATAGATACGTCCCTTCCGGCGAACTACTTGGCAGTTCGGGTGCCGGGTTTTGAGAGACTTGAGTGAAGATACTACTTTCATGGCGGTCCTTTCAGAAAAAAGGGAGAGAAAATGGAGATCCCCGCAGCTTGTCAACGTGTTTTTTGAAAGCTTCTCAAAGGATTGAAAGATTTGTCAGTCTTCTGATCCGGCAACTCACAGACAGCCTGCGATAATGGACTGTTCACAGCCGCTCAGCTTCTGCGGCGGACCTGAATAAATCAGGTTTCCCCCGGCATCCCCGCCACCGGGCCCGAGTTCAACCACCCAATCCGCCATGCGGATGACGTCCAGGTGATGCTCTATCACCAAGATCGTGTTGCCGGCATCCCTGAGCTGGAAAAGCAGGTCCATCAGCTTCTGAATATCCTCCCAATGCAAACCCGTCGTCGGTTCATCCAAAAGATACAGAGTCCCCCCCTGTTGTCGCTTGCCCAATTCAAGCGAAAGCTTGATCCGTTGCGCCTCTCCTCCTGAGAGCGTATTTGCCGGTTGCCCGAGCTTCACATAGCCAAGACCCACCGCATCCAGAGTAGCCAGACGGGTGAACAGCTTCGGCTGATTCCGGAAAAGGTGCATCGCCTCGGACACCGTCATGTCGAGAACATCCGCAATACTGTAGCCCTTGAATTTAACCTCCAGCGTCTCCCGGTTGTAACGGTGCCCGCCGCAACTTGGACACTCCACAAACACATCCCCGAGAAACTGCATATCCAGCTTGATCTGCCCGTCACCCTGACAGCGCTCACAGCGACCGCCGCGTACATTGAAACTGAAACGCGACGCCTTGTAACCACGGACTTTGGACAGCGGACATTGGGCAAACAAATCCCGCAAGGCATCAAAAAGCTTGGTGTACGTGGCCGGATTCGAGCGGGGACTGCGCCCGATCGGAGACTGATCCACGCGAATGCACCCCGTAAAGGCGCCCAAACCATCAATCTCCCGGTGCTTCCCCGCTATGGTTTTCGCCTTATTCAGGCGGCGGGCCGCCTCCGCACCGAGAATGTCGTTAACCAATGTGCTCTTGCCCGAACCCGAGACCCCGCAAACCACCGTCAGGAGACCGACCGGGAAAGCGGCATCCACTGCTTTCAGATTGTGCTCCGAGGCACCCAACACGGTCAACCACCCCCTCAAGGGGTCCGGGGTGTCCGCATCCTTGTGCAGTGCGCACTTCCCCGACAAATAAGGCCCGGTATGGGAACGAGGCGATTCCATGCACGCCTCCGGAGTACCTTCAAAGAGAAGCTCTCCCCCGGTCTCCCCCGCGCCCGGCCCCAGCTCAATCAGGTGGTCCGCCGCCCGGATCATCTCTTCATCGTGCTCCACCACTATGACGGCATTCCCTTTGTCCCGCAGTTCCTTCAATGTGTCGATCAAACGGCGGTTGTCGATCGGGTGCAGGCCGATACTCGGCTCATCCAGAACATAACAGACACCGACCAGCCCCATACCCAGTTGGGTGGCAAGGCGAACCCGCTGGGATTCCCCCCCGCTGAGAGTGCCATATTCACGGTCCAGCGTCAGGTAACCCAGCCCGACTTCATTGAGGAAACGAAGCCTCTCCTGCAGCCCACAGATGGCATCCCCGGCTGGAGCCAGGCCGCCGGATGTTACATCAAGCCCGTCAACAAAAGCCAGGGCCTGGCCGATGCTATAACTGAAAAAGGTGGCAATGCTTTCCCCCGCCACCAATACCGCCCGGGCCCGGGGATGGAGGCGTTTGCCCTGACAACTTTCGCAACGGGAACCTACCTGATAGGCCATCAGACGAGCCCGGAGCCCCTCACTGGAGGTGTCCCTGCGGGTGGCCTCCAGATCCGCCAGCACCCCCGCAAAGGGCAGGCTTTCCGGCTTGGTGTTGCCGCGTTTTAATTTAAAGGAAAACAAGCGCTCACCGGCACCATGCAGAATGACCTTGCGTACCTCCGGTGGCAACTCGTTCCATGGGATCTCGGGATCAAAGGGTAACTGGTCTGCCAACTGCCGAAGAATCGCATTGCGTTTGATGATCATCGCCTTCGACCCAAGCCTCCAGGGTTTAACGGCACCCTGTTTGACTGATTTCCGGGGATCCGGAACAACCAGTTCCTCCTTGAACTGCAAAGTCCGCCCCACCCCGCCACAGGTTTCGCAGGCCCCTTCGGGATGATTCCAGGAAAAGGTGCGCGGAGTCAGCGGCTCATACACTTCGCCACACAGGTTGCAGGCGAGGGACTGGCTGAGCCGGATTTCTTTCCAGGGTCCCTCGCGGGATTCCTGCACCAGGACCAGCGACTTGTCCTTACCCTCACGGAAAGCCAGCTCCAGCGAATCTGCCAGGCGACTGCGCTGCTCCTGCTCTAAAACCACCCGGTCCACCACCAACTCGACTGTCAGTTCCTTTCCACCGGAGGGGAGCACCGGGTCCTGCAGGTCCACAATTTCGCCCTGAATCCGAACCCGCTGAAATCCTTTCTGCCGCAAACGCGGCAACTCTTCTCTCAGGACCGACGGCTTGGAGGGCGCAAGTGGAGCCAGAATCATCGCCCGGGAACCCGCAGGTTCACTCAACAGCCGCAGAAGACAGTCATCCAGGGAGCGGCGTTCAATCCTGCCGCCGTCATGCGGACAATACTGTGCCCCCCCCACAGTCCACAGCAGCCGGGCATAATCGGCCAATTCGGTCACACTGGCCACGGTGCTGCGCGGGCTGGCCCCCGCCAGTGTCCGTTGCTCAATAGCAATAACGGGGGACAGGCCGTGGATAAAATCCACATCCGGACGCCGCATCTGTTCCAGAACCTGCCGGGCCCGGGTGGAAAGACTCTCCATGTATTTGCGGTGCCCCTCCGCATACAAAGTGTCGAAAGCGAGCGAAGATTTCCCCGAACCACTCACCCCGGTGATCACCACCAGTTGGTCCCGGGGTAGGCGCAACTCCAGATTCTTCAGGTTATGCTCACGGGCACCTTTGATGTGAATGTCACGATCCATGCAATGCCTTCTGTTTTGACCCGCGATCCGGATTCTCTCAACCACCAAATGACACCATCATTCCCGTAACGACTCTGAAAAAATCGTCGCAAAACTGAACCCCTTTTATGATGATGATCCGCACTTATGGTTCACGTAAAGATTGAAGATGAGGCCTCCGATATCCTGAGCAAGGCTCAGGCAGGCCTGAAAATCCCGGACAGCGAACTGAGCGAACAAACGGGGCTTGATGTACAGACCCTGAGAGCTGCCCGCCGGGGAAAACATTCGGATGATGTGCTGCGCACACTCGCGCCCCACCTCGGTCTGGATGCCCGTGCTCTCCTCGCGATCGCCCATCAAGAGTATAAGCCACAGGTGTCCCCCATCCCCGGACTGATCCACGGAAACACGTCATTCCCGATACAGGGCTATGAGGAAATGACGGTAAACTATTTCCTCCTGCACCATCCCCATGAAAGCGAAGCGCTGCTTTTCGATACCGGGACCGACCCCAAATCCCTGATCAGTCAACTTCAAGAGCACAAGCTGCGTCTAGCCGCCATTTTCCTGACCCACACCCACCGCGATCATATCGCGGCATTGGAGCCCATTCTCGCCGCGACTGGCCAGCCGCCCGTGTTTGCCCCGGAAAAAGAATGCCGCGCGGGCTGGATCCCGGTGAAAGAGGGCTATCGTTTCCAAATCGCCAAACTATCCGGAGAAACCTTCCTAACCAACGGCCACTCGACCGGGGGTGTCAGTTATCTCATTCACGGACTGGATCAGCCAGTGGCCGTGGTGGGGGATTCCCTTTTCGCCGGTTCGATGGGCGGAGCCAAAGAGCACTGGGAAACCGCTTTGCACAATAACCGGGAAAAAATCCTGCGCTTTCCCGGCCACACCCTCCTTTGCCCCGGCCACGGCCCCCTCACCACCGTCGCCCTCGAAAAAACACATAACCCCTTCTTCGCCGGACAGGAGGTATAGGGGGCACGGTTTAAGGCTGTAGACGTGGGATCGGTGATTGAAAATCCTTATCCGGTTTGCTACATCATCCCCTATAGCCTACAGCCTAAACAGCTACAGCCTAAA
>CAZCJJ010000075.1:7755-15928 GCA_964499045.1 uncultured Opitutales bacterium
CTACAGCCTAAACAGCTACAGCCTAAAAAACTACAGCCTACTTATTACCTCCCTCATGAAAAAAGTAAAATTCCCGCTCATTACGGCACTGCTCGGGCTATTGCCCGCCGCCCTGATTCAAGCCCAACTACCCGCCCTTGACTGGGGCGATGCGCCTCCCGCCTTCAGCCCGGCCCCCGACGCAAGTCCACTGGGAACCGATATTCTCGCGACCGCCGGGGAGCCGTTGAATCAGGGACGCCTGCTCTTCAATGCCCGCTTCCGCTACGAACACGCCGATCAACAGGGGCTTGAGGGCGTCAATGCCTTTACCCTGCGGACACGCGTCGGATACGAAACAGCCCGCTATTATGGCTTTCACGCCCTCGCCGAGCTGGAAAACAACTGGGCCATGAATTATGCGGACTATGCCGCTTTTCCGCCTCCTTTCAATAATGGCAAAACCGTAGTCGGCGACCCGCGCAACACGGAACTCAACCGGCTCTTCATCGCCTATGATGGATTCAACAGCAGTGCTGTCGCCGGACGGCAGACCATCAGCCTGGACAACCAGCGCTTTATCGGTCCCGTGGCCTGGCGGCAAAACGACCAGACCTTCGACGCCTTACGCATCAGCACCCGCGTGGTGGATGACCTCTGGCTTTCCTATGCCTGGAACTGGCGGGTCAACCGCGTCTTCGGGGTCTATGCCCCCGACCCCAACCTCCGGCGTTTTCTCAGCAACAACCACTTTCTGAATGCCCACTACCACGGCATCCCCTACGGTACCCTCGGTGCTTACTTCTATTACCTCGATCTGGACGGAGCCCCGGCGCTTTCAGGATCAACTGCCGGACTCTTTTTTGACGGCAGCCATCCGTTGACCGAAGACCTGAAACTTCTCTACCGCCTGGAGTACGCATTTCAGACCAACAATGCGGCTACCGGTAATGTTTCTTTCTGGGAAAACTACTGGCACGCCCGCCTCGGCCTGGACTATCAGGGCTGGCAGGGCGGCTTCGGATTTGAAAACCTCGGAGGCAATGGCACCCGGGCCTTCCAGACCCCCCTGGCCACCCTGCATGCTTTCAACGGCTGGGCCGATGTTTTCCTGACCACACCCGCCAACGGTCTCCGCGATTATTATATCTGGACAGAGGCCCCCCTTCCCTCCCGGATCAAGGCACGGTTGGAATTGCACCTGTTCACCACCCAGAGCACCGGGCAGACCCTCGGGAGAGAAGCCGGCATCTCCGTCAGCCGTCCGCTGACCTCCAACCTTTCCGCGACAATAAAGGCCGCTTACTATGATGGTCAAAATGGGGCGGCGCCCGCCTTTTCCGCCGATCGGACCAAATTCTGGCTGCAGTTGGACTTCGCCTTGTAGAAAAAGTCAATTTCCAGGCTTTTCCGGAAGCCGAATCCAAGCCTTACTGTGGTGTATGAAAATCGGGCTCGCTCAGATCAACACAACCGTCGGTGACTTGGCAGGAAACAGTGAAAAGATCCTGCAGGCCTACCAGCAACTTTGCCAGCAGGGAGCGGACTTGGTGATTTTTCCTGAATTGACGGTCTGCGGCTACCCTCCCCGCGACCTGTTATTGAAAAGCCGTTTTGTCCCGGACAACGAAGCTTGTCTGCGCGATCTCGCCGGGCGCATCGGTGAAGTTCCCGCTCTGATCGGCTTTGCCGAATCCAACCCGGACTCCGAGGGCAGGCAACTGTACAACAGTGCCGCATGGTGCGAAAACGGCAAGATCGCAACGATAGCACGCAAATGCCTTCTCCCCACTTACGACGTTTTTGACGAAGACCGTTACTTTGAACCGGCCCGGCAACCTGTGGTGCACCGCTGGAAAGGTAAAACCATCGGACTAACCATCTGTGAGGATATCTGGAACCATCCGGCCATCCCGACACGACGGCATTACGCTGCCAACCCGGTTGCTACTCTTGCCAACGCCAAGGTGGATCTCATACTCAACCTATCTGCCAGCCCCTGGCACTCAGGTAAACGTCACCTGCGGGAACACCTGCTCTCTGACGCCATGCGTGTCTGCCACTGCCCCCTTGTTTACTGCAACCAGGTAGGTGGAAATGATGAACTTATTTTCGATGGCCACAGCAAAGTCATTGCGGCGGACGGGCGGATTCTGGCTGGCTTGGCCGGATTCCGGGAGGATCTGCAAGTGGTGGATCTGGAATCGACAGAACCGCAGTTTCACCCGAGCTATAACCAGGATGCGATGAACGACATCCATGATGCATTGGTGCTCGGCCTGCGTGACTATGCGTTCAAGAGCGGGTTTCGCAAGGCCTTGATCGGCCTGAGTGGCGGTATCGATTCCGCTGTGGTCGCCTGTCTGGCCGTCGCTGCATTCGGTCCCGAAAACGTCTTTGCAATCAGTCTGCCTTCCCGCATATCCAGTGAACATAGCAGAGAAGACGCACGGGTGTTGGCTGAAAACCTGGGGATCCGCTTTGAAACCCTGCCCATCGGAAGTGTCGTCGATGCCACCCTTGACACCCTCGAACCGCTCTTTCAAGGCATGCCCCCCGATGTCACCGAAGAAAACATTCAGGCCCGCGCGCGCGGTCTCCTCCTCATGGCCGTTTCCAACAAATTCGGAACCCTTCTCCTCACCACCGGAAACAAAAGCGAGGTCGCCGTCGGCTACTGCACCCTCTACGGCGATATGGCCGGCGGGCTCGCGGTTATCTCCGATGTCTTTAAACTTCAGGTCTATGCCCTCGCCCGCTATTTCAACCGCCACCGCGAGATTATTCCAACTAATACCCTCGAAAAACCACCCTCCGCCGAGTTGAGACCCGACCAGGAGGACCAGGACTCCCTTCCCCCTTACGACATTCTGGATGCCATCCTCGAACGCTATGTCGAACAGGGACAGTCGCGGGCCGATATCATTGAGGCCGGGTTCGACGCCACCACCGTCCACGATGTCCTCCGCAAGGTGGACTTGAATGAATACAAGCGCAAACAGGCCGCCCCCGGTCTCAGGATCACGCCGCTCGCTTTCGGCGTCGGGCGGCGCATTCCCATCGTACAGAAATACGTGGGCTGAGCCCGAAGGCCGGCTAACCCGCTTATACAGATACACAACCGGGAGTTCCGTCTTCACACTTTACAAGCAGGGCGAGTCCCACCACGTTAGATTTTATGAATTCAGACCCGATATGGGATCCTTTGAGGCAGGAAGCGGAAGAAGCGGTGCGCCGCGAGCCGGCGTTGAAGAGTTTGATTGAAGAAGTTATTCTCAATCGCAACTCACTGGAAGACTCACTCAGTGTCCGTCTTTCCCGGAAATTGGCCTACCATGCGACCCCCGAAGGTTACTTAAAGGAGGTTTTCCAGGAGGCATTCGCCAGCGACCCCAAGGTCATTGAGCGGATACGCCACGATATCGTGGCGATCCGGGAACGTGATCCGGCCTGCAAAAACCATCTGGTGGCTCTGCTCTATTTCAAAGGTTTTCACGCACTGACCTGTTATCGTGTTTCCCATTATCTGTGGAATCAGGGACGCGAGGATCTGGCCCTCTATTTCCAGAGTCTGATTTCGGAGGTCTTTGCGGTGGATATTCACCCGGCGGCCCGCTTTGGCTGCGGTATCCTGCTCGACCATGCTACCAGCTTTGTCGCAGGAGAAACGGCCGTGGTGGAAAACAATGTTTCCATCCTGCACGAAGTCACCCTTGGGGGTACGGGCAAGGAAAGAGGCGATCGCCATCCGAAAGTCAGGCATGGTGTACTGATCGGTGCCGGAGCCAAACTGCTCGGCAATATCGAGATCGGTGAAGGTGCCAAAATCGGGGCTGGCAGTGTGGTCCTGCAGAATGTTCCTCCCCACACCACGGTCGCCGGGGTGCCAGCCGTCATTGTCGGCAAATCCGGTGATCCGGAACCTTCCCGGGGTATGGACCACCACCTCTGCTGATTCAGCAGCCACAGTCACGACAGCAATTTCAAGCAACAAAGGACGTTTTTCATGGAATCCACTCTTACAAATCAACCGCTTCAAATCGGTGACCGGACCTTCCGTTCGCGCCTTCTTCTGGGTACCGGCAAGTTTCCCTCCAATCAGGCAATGCAGGAGGCCCTCGCCGCCAGTGGCTCAGAACTCGTCACGGTAGCCCTCAAACGGGCCAACTTGACCGGCAAGGCAGACCCTTTCGCTGACATCCTCGACTACCTGGAGGCGGACCGTTACCTCATCCTGCCCAACACTGCCGGGGCGATGAATGCGGAAGAAGCGGTGCGCATCGCCCGTTTGGCCGCCGCCGCCGGACTCCCCCAGTGGGTGAAGTTGGAAATTCACCCTGACCCGAACTATTTATTGCCCGACCCGATTGAAACACTGAAGGCCGCAACTGTGCTGGTGAAAGAAGGGTTCACCGTACTCCCCTACATCAATGCGGATCCCGTTCTGGCAGCCAGATTGCAGGATGTCGGCTGTGCCACAGTCATGCCCCTGGGGTCTCCGATTGGCAGCAACCGTGGACTGGACACCCGCGCCCAGATTGAGATCATCATCGAGCAGGCCCGAGTCCCTGTGGTGGTGGACGCCGGAATCGGTTGCCCCTCCCATGCGGCTGAAGCCATGGAAATCGGAGCAGATGCCGTATTGGTCAATACCGCCATTGCCATTGCACCGGAGCCCTGCCGCATGGCGAAGGCCTTTGCCCTCGCGGTTCAGGCGGGCCGGATCGCCTACGAAACCGGAATGGCCAGCCAAGGCAAACTCGCCTCACCATCCAGCCCACTGACCACGTTCCTGGATTGAGCGGAGGGGTACACCCAGTTTAGATGGAACCCAAAAGGAGCACGGGCAAGCTGCCCGTGCTCCTTTTTTTGAATCAGGCACGGTCCGGAATAAACCGGACGCCTTCGGCAGCGGCTTCATCAATGAGCCAGATGGTTTTATCGACGTGGGCCTTCAGAAGTTGAATCGGCTTATGGTGGGGATCAAAGGAACGCTCAAAAACATCCTTCAAAGCCTCCTGTTTGCCTGCACCCGTCACGGAAACGATAATCTTGTGGGCCCGGTGCAAGCCCTCCGGGGTAAGGGTCAGTCTCCAGCCCCGGCCCGGCCATTCCACTGCGGCAAAGCTTTCCATGTGGCCCGATCCGATCAGCGGACATTCAGGGAAAAGACTGGCGGTATGGCAGTCATCCCCCATCCCGAGAAAACAAAGATCGAAGGTACGTTCCGCGCCAAAACGTTCATTCCACTGATGGGTGAAAAGATCAGCACACTCATCAGGGCTCTGATCTACGGGCCAGGGAAACTTGTTTTCCTCCGGAATATCCCAACCCTGTAGCAGCAGACGGTCCGCATTGCCAAAGTTGCTTTCCTCACTGTCCAACGGGACATGCCGCTCATCACTGGTGCTCCAAATGACCTTTTCCCGTATGATCCGGTCGCCTTTCTTGTGTTCGTGCGCCCACTGGTAAAATGCCTTCGGCGTGGACCCTCCGGTCAGTCCCACCACCATCGGTCCGGAGGCCGTAATCGCCGCCCGCTTGATCAGTGTCAGCGTTTCGAGGAAGAGCGTTTCAATGTTGCAGATATGGACAGTACCGTAATCGGTGGGGATGGACTTCATGAATCAACGAATAGAATGAGGTAACAATAAAAGGACAGACAAGAATCAGGCAAAAAACAAGGCTTCAGACAAGGCCTTATCGCCATCGAGGAGTTCCGCTTTCTGGGGTACGGAAACCCGCCCGGTGCCTAAGTCTGCGGTCAGTGAGGCGTCATTCTGACCTTTGTTGCGTGTCCAGAGGAAATGTTTGCCGCTGGACCCGTAAAACCATTCCAACTCCAGACAATGGGCAGACTCACTGCAATTCGTATCCAGCACAAACTCAGTCTGGAGGGTTTCCCCGCAACGAAGGGCGCAGGCTTCCAGCCTCCCATGAGCCCAGGCCAGCAAATGATGGCCCTCACCCTTGCGGCGCGGACTGTGACGCACCACCACTTTTTTCAAGTCATCCACCAGCACTTTAGAATCGAATGAACTCAGGAACTGGCCAATGGATTGCCGGACCGGCAGCAAACGGGCGTAGGCCAGATCAATCACATTCTCCGGCCGCTCCCAGGGGATACTGGCAAAATCATCGTCCTCGATGGAGGAATCATAAATCACACGGCGGCAGCGTCGGATAAAACTCATGTGCGTCTCCCTGATCCGCTCTGCGGGAATGAGGTGGAACCAGTGGTAGGTCGGCAGATCATTTTCCAGCCAGATGGATACCTGATTGTCGAGAAAACCGGCCACACGGGTGGGATAACCAAGCATAAGGGCTTCGCAGCAACAGTTTTCCCGCAGGTTATCCCCGATGTAACATTGGGAAAATACCTTCCCCTCCAGCAATTCATCGCTAAGCTCACGGCCCCTCGGGCACAGCACGATAATGCGGCAAGGATAGCGTTGCGCAAACTCGACGGCGGTATCGAAAGTAGCCCGGGCCTCTTCCGGCGATGTGCGCAACCCGAAGTGTAGAATCAGATTCATTTGCGAGGCCCGGAAGTCGGACAACGGAACCTTGCCTTCCACCAATTCCGGGGTCCACATCGATGAAAGCGTTTTGGGAACATCGGAAACCCGCAGGTTCACCCCCGGCAAAGCATCAAAAATGGACGGCTCGGCAATTTGCATCCAAAACGACTAGGCTATGGGGCCCTTCCTTTCAAGCGAAAGTAGCCCCCGACTTTAAAATGTAGCCGCGCTTGTAAAAGCGTGGACCTCCTTTGGCATAGCATTCCCCTACCCTGATCTTGCCTATCCTGAGCAACGCCGAAGGGATAAGAATCCGCCCCCCTCCTCTTTGTGCATTTGCCATTGCGAAAAAACTGTATAGGACCTTGTTTAATGAAAGCGGGATAGTCCCGTTTACAACGAGGAAAGCAGATCCCACATGATCCAGAAATTCAGAAACAGTTTTGTTGCCGGCCTACTACTGGTGGCCCCGCTCGCCGCGACGGTCTGGGTGGTCAATTTCACCGCCACTACGTTGGGAAGACCCGCCCGCAAAATGGTCCTCGATTTCCTGCATCTGGAACTGCAGGACAACGCCTTCATCGAATTCGGCCTCAACCTGCTGGGCATCCTCATCATTGTCGTCCTCATCACTTTGCTGGGCTACTTCTCCAAATATGTGCTCGGCAAATTCATGGTCTCCATGGGCGAACGCATCATTGAGATTGTCCCCTTCGTGAACACGGTTTACCGGACGGTGAAGCAGATTGTCGAAACCTTCAGCCAACAAAACAAAGCCGTCTTTCAGCAGGTCGTCATGACCGAGTACCCGCGCAAGGGGGTTTATGTCATCGGCTTCCTGACCAGCTCGGCCAAGGGCGAGGTCCAGGGACGCACCGGCGAAGAGGTCGTCAACATCTTTGTCCCCACCACCCCGAATCCCACCAGCGGTTTCCTGCTGATGGTGCCTAGATCCGAAATCCAAATCCTCGATATGTCCATCGGGGAAGGTATGAAACTGATCATTTCCGGCGGAGCGGTGGTCCCAACCTGGACTCCTGAACTGAACCCGGGCGAACCGTCTCCCGCCACCATGCAAAACACCCTCCTCAACAGGCCGGGAAAATCGAATGAACCTCCATCCTGAAGAGGCGGAAGGCATCATCCTGGGAAAAGCCGACCACGGAGAACATTACCAGCGGCTCACCTTGTTCACCCCACAGGAGGGACTCGTCTATTGCCTGTACCGACTACCGAAGACAAAACAGGCCACCCGCCCCGATTTGTTTGATCTCATTGAGCCACAGCTTCAGGCGTCGCGCAAGGGGTCCGGTATATTCCTACAGGGTTTCCGGCTCCTGCACCGCCATCAGGGACTGGCAGAGAACTACAACCGCCTCAGGGAAGCCACCCGTTTTGCGGTCCTCCTTTCGCGCAACCTGACCCATTTCGAGGACTTGCCGGAAGCCTGGGCTCTGTCCCGCAAAGTGCTGACGGCGATGGAAAGTTCGCGTTTCCCGTCCGTTTGTTACCTCAAGGGACTCTATCTCTTCGTCCGCATGGAAGGTTACCCCATCCGTGAACACTGGTTTGAACTCCTTTCCGTACGCCACCAGAACATCGCGGGGGCATTACTTCAAAGCCCCCTTGATGCCCTGGAGGCAGAGCCCCCGGAAACAGAATCCATCGTAAAC
>CAZCJJ010000076.1:0-15851 GCA_964499045.1 uncultured Opitutales bacterium
GAACGTATTGTTTATTGTTCGAGCGTCGCAGTGCTGGGGCATGAAAAGCAGCGAAAACCTGCCAATGAGGATACCCCGAGTGCAGTGGATCAGATGGTTGGGCATTACAAACGCTCCAAGTTCCTGGCCGAAGAATCGGTGCGTGATTTGATTGAGGAAAACGAGGCACCAGTGGTGATTATCAACCCGACAGCTCCGGTGGGGCCTGGTGATGTGAAACCTACGCCAACGGGCCGCATGGTGCTGGATGCTTTCTGTGGACGAATGCCGGCTTATGTGAATACCGGGCTGAATCTGGTCCATGTTGACGATGTCGCGCAGGGGGCTTGGCTAGCCTTTACCAAAGGGGAAATCGGCGAGCGCTATATTCTGGGTGGTGAAAATGTGAGAATGCGTGAGCTGTTGAGGATGGTTGCCCGACTTGCCGGCAGGACAGCCCCCCTTATCAGGCTTTCCACCCGGATGCTTTATCCGCTCGCACTGGTGATGGAAGGGCTTGCCCACCGGTCCGGGAAGGAGCCTCTTATACACCGTGAAGTTCTGAGGATGGCCCACCGGCCCATGTTTTTCTCCTCCCAAAAGGCCAGGGATCTTTTGGGCTATACTTCGCGTCCGGCGGAGACCGCCATTGCCGATGCCGTGCAGTGGTTTGAGAGGAACGGATACACGAACCCGGTTTCTTAACCTGACTACCAAGGTCTTTGCGGGTAGAAAAGATCGCTGCTTTACATCATTTCCCGATTCGTTCAATTTCGGGGGCATGTACGAGTTCACAGGCCAAGTAAAAGAGATTTTTGAAGAACAGACCTTTGGCAGTGGTTTCAACAAACGGGAGTTTGTGGTGACCAGCGAGGGCGAGCGGTATCCTCAGGATATCAAGTTTGAATGCGTGAAAGACAAGGTATCCCTGCTGGAGGGTCTGGACAAGGGGTCCAGGGTAAAGGTCTTTTTTGATCTCCGGGGCCGCGAGTGGAAGGGGAACTATTACGTCAACCTGAATGCCTGGAAGGTCGAGGCCGTTGAGGGTGGCGATGAGAGCTCATCCTCCGCCCCTGACCAAGATTATTCCCAGGTCTCCTCCGGTGATGAGGGAGATGAGATTCCTTTTTGACCTGTAGAACGGAGGGCGGGTTGGAAAACCTGCCCTCCTGTCGTCTACACAGCTATGGCTTAAAGCACAAAAAAAGGGGTACCTTGCGGCACCCCTTTTTTGTTGTCTGCTTATAAAATCAAAGCATGGACTGGACGGCCTTGACGACGGCGTCGCTGGTGATTCCCAGTTCCTGCATGACGGTGTCGCCGGGGGCACTGATGCCGAAGCGGTCGATCCCGATCGCCTTGCCCTGGGGGCCCACGTAACGGGCCCAGGCGAGGGTGATCCCGGCCTCAATACTGACGCGTTTGGTGCAGGAGGCGGGGAGGACCGATTCGCGGTAATCTGCCGATTGGCGGTCGAACAACTCCCATGAAGGCATGGAGACGACCCGGATGCCATCACCGAGCTGTTTGGCGGCTTCGAGTGCCCATTGCAGTTCGCTGCCAGTCCCGATAATAATGGCCTTCAGGTCGCCCTTCTCTTTTACCGCGACGTAGGCTCCCTTGAGGGTGCCCTGACGCCGTGTTTCGGCCGGAATATGGGAGAGGGTAGGCAGGTTTTGGCGGCTGAGGATCAAGGCGGTCGGCCCGTCGGCTCTTTCAATTGCGGACGCATAAGCGGCGGCGGTTTCCTCGGGATCCGCCGGGCGGATGACATCCAGATTCGGGATGGTACGGAGGGCGGTGACGGTTTCGACCGGCTGATGGGTGGGGCCATCTTCGCCGACGCCGACACTATCGTGGGTCCAGATATAGAAGACCGGCAATTTCGCAAGGGCGGCGAGACGGACGGAAGGACGCATGTAGTCCGAGAAAGTGAGGAAGGTGGCTCCGGACACTTTGAAGATGCCATCGTAGGCGATCCCGTTCATGATTGCGCCCATGGCGTGTTCCCGGATGCCGTAATGGAAGTTGCGGCCCACCGGGTTGTCGCGGTCGAAATCACCGCCGTCCTTGATGTAATTCTTGGTGGAGCCGTGCAGGTCGGCGCTGCCGGAAATCACCAGCGGGCTGGTTTTAGCGATGGCATTGAGAACGGCTTCCCCGGCGACACGGGTGGCCAGTTTCTTATCGGGATCGGCCAGCGGGATGGCTTTGAGGAGGTCTTCCGTCGAAGCGTGGGCGTGTTCGATGCCACGCTGCAGGAGGGCGGCTTTTTCCGGGTTTGCCTTTTTCCAGGCTTCGAAGGTGTCCTGCCAACGGTCGTAAGCTTCTTTGAGCTTGGCCTGATGTGCCTCGAAATACTTCCGGGTGGAGTCGGCGACACTGAACGGTGCGTCCGGCAGCCCGAGTGCCTTGCGGTCTTCCTGGATGAATTTTACCCCGGCTTCACCGTGAGCCTTCTGAGTGCCAGCCACCTGGGGAATACCCCGGCCGATCTCGGTCTTCAGGATGATCAGTTTGGGTTTACCGTTCCGGGTTTCTTTGGCCTTGCGGTAGGCGGCCTGAATGGCCTCCAGGTCATGCCCGTCCTTCAAGGTTACCACATCCCAGCCATAGGCTTCATAGCGGAGCGCGGTGTCTTCGGACTGGGTTTTGTCGGCCATGGCGTCGAGTGTGACGTCATTGGAGTCATAGAAGAGAATCAGGTTATCGAGGCCGAAGCGTCCGGCGTAGGAGCTGGCTTCGGCGGAGACGCCCTCCTGGAGGCAGCCGTCACCGGCGAGGCAAACGATATGGTAGTTGAGCAGTTCGTGCTCCGGGGTATTGAAGTGGCCCTGTAGCATTTTGGCTGACACGGCATAGCCCACGGCATTGCCCACGCCCTGCCCGAGGGGGCCACTGGTGGCTTCGACGCCGTCGGTTTCCCCGAATTCAGGGTGCCCCGGGGTGGTGCTGTGGAGTTGGCGGAAGTTTTTCACCTGCTCCAGCGGAAGATTGTAACCGGCGAGATGCAGCCAGCTATAGAGGAACATGCTGCCGTGTCCGGCGGAAAGGATGAAACGGTCCCGGTTCAGCCACTTGGGATCCTGGGGATAGTATTGAAGTTCGCTGCCGTAGAGAACGGCTCCGAGTTCAGCGGTGCCGAGGGGCAAGCCAAGGTGTCCGGATTTGGCGGCGGCCACAGCGTCCATGGATAGGCCGCGCGCGTCGTTGGCAGCCTGTTGTAATACGGTTTTATCTAGAGACATAATCAGGGGGAAAATAGGGACTCGCTTTGTTATGGCCAGCAAAAGTTGCCTAAAATCGACAGCTTACAGTATTGCTGAATCGACCCATTATGGAATCGTTCGGGATAGGGACTGGACATGATGGAATGGGGGGTTACGGTGAACCGAGCAAGAAGGGCTGTGTTTTTACAGTCATCTCCAACTTAATTAAGTAACCTTCACCCCACCATACCGCCATGCCACTCCACCGGAAAGCGTCCGTCCGTGATTCACTCTACGATGAGATTTATGCTTCGACTGACCTGTCGGTCAGCCTGCCGAAATACAAGATCCCGGAGAAGGAGCATGAGCCGTCCCGGGTCCGGGCACTCATTGCCGATGAATTGATGCTGGACGGGAATTCAAGGCAGAATCTGGCCACATTCTGTCAAACCTGGGTGGAGCCTGAAGTGCATGCCCTGATGGATGCCTGTGTGGACAAGAACATGGTGGATAAGGACGAGTATCCGCAGACGGCTGAAATCGAAGCCCGTTGTGTGCACATGCTGGCGGATCTCTGGAATTCGCCGGATGCCGCGAATACAGTGGGCTGTTCGACCACCGGATCCAGCGAAGCCGCCATGCTGGGAGGCTTGGCCATGAAGTGGCGTTGGCGGGAAAAACGCCGCCTGGCCGGGCAGCCGGCGGACCGGCCGAACATGATCTGTGGACCGGTCCAGATATGCTGGCACAAATTTGCCCGTTATTTTGACATCGAATTGCGAGAGGTGCCGATGGAAGCGGGGCGTCTCCTGTTGACGCCGGAAGAAGTCATCAGCCGTTGCGATGAAAACACCATCGGTGTGGTACCAACCCTTGGGGTGACCTTCACCCTGCACTATGAACCGGTCAAGGCGATCAGTGATGCGCTGGATAAACTGGAAAAGGAAACCGGGTTGGACATCCCGATACATGTCGATGGTGCCAGCGGCGGTTTCCTCGCCCCCTTTATCCATCCGGATCTGGAATGGGATTTCCGTTTACCCCGTGTGAAGTCGATCAATGCCTCGGCTCACAAGTTCGGGCTGACCCCTCTCGGTTGCGGCTGGATTATCTGGAGGGATGTGGAGGATCTGCCGAAGGAGCTGATTTTTGATGTGAATTATCTGGGCGGCAATATGCCGACCTTCGCTCTCAATTTTTCGCGTCCGGGCGGGCAGGTGGTCTGCCAGTACTATAATTTGCTGCGCCTGGGGCGCGAAGGGTATCGCAAGGTACATCAGGCCTGTTACGACATCGCCTCATGGTTGGGCCAGGAGATAGCGGGGCTGGGATTATTTGAAGTGCTCTATGACGGCAAGGGGGGGATTCCCGGTGTTACCTGGACTTTCAAGCCCGGTGCGGAAAAACAGTACGGGTTTTCGCTTTACGATCTGGCCGACCGTCTGCGCAGCCGTGGCTGGCAGGTGCCCGCCTATTCCTTGCCAGCCAATCAGACGGATGTTGTGGTGCAACGGATACTGGTGCGCCATGGTTTCAGCCGTGACATGGCAGAACTGCTGTTGCGCGACCTGACTGCCTCCTTGGAGCATTTTGGGAAACACCCCGTCAGCCAACCGCTGACGGCGGAGGAGGCCAGTGGTTTCAGTCATTAAGAGAGGGGAATTCGGGGTTCGGAGTTCGGATATCGGGTTGGAAAAATTCCCTTGGAATTACCGTCTTGTTTCCTAGCCTGTGTTACCATGTTTTCGGTTTTATTGATTAGCCCTGTCCTATGAATATTCGGACGGGATTGATGCGGATAGTGGGGTCCCCGGCGGCCTGGGTATTTCTGGTTGGCCTGTTGCTTTGCTGGTGGGCGGGACGTTATGTGGAGCCCGCCTGGTTGGTGGAGCGGGTTTATCTGGAGCCGAGAGAAGAGCAGGGCGGTTTTTATTTTGAATACCGGGAGGTCCGCTACGAGGAGCGGCATTTTGTGGTGCCGGAGGATTCCGTGCTTTGGTCGTCTTCCGGCAAACGTCTCTCCTCAAGTCCGGAGACCGACCTTGAGCTTGTGGCAGTCGAGGGGGATGCGGGTGAATACATTTACTATGCGGTTTCCGCCAATCGGCATTGGCGTTACTGGTCTCTTTTGCCTGCCTTTCTTGCGGTGTTGCTCTGCTTTTTGACTCGTGAGCCTGTGACCGCTCTGGCGGGAGGTGTTATTGGGGGCGGTTTGCTGCTGGGGGCCTATGACATTCCCGGGCAGGTACTGTTGCCTGCGATTGGCACTTCGACCGGGGCCACGATTGTCATTCTTTATTTATGGTTTCTCGGAGGGCTGTTGGGCATCTGGTCGAAAAACGGGGCGGCTCAGGCTTTTGCCCGCTTGATGACCCGTCGTTTTGTCCGGGGACCGCGTTCTGCCAAAGTGGTGGGATGGTTGCTCGGGGTTGCCTTCTTTCAGGGAGGGACCATGAGTGCGGTGCTGGTGGGAACGACGGTCCGTCCTGTGGCAGATGCGCAGAAGGTGAGCCATGAAGAGTTGTCCTATATTGTGGACGCCACGGCCTCTCCGATCGCGGTGTTGTTGCCTTTCAATGTGTGGCCCCTGTATGTGCAGGCCTTTATCTTTTTGCCCGGGATTGCGGTGCTGGCAACGGAGGCCGATCGCATTGGTTTTTTCGTCAGTGCGATCCCATTCAGTTTTTATGCGATTTTCTCCGTCCTTTTCACCCTCCTGTTGTGTTTCGATAAGTTACCTTTCATGAGCCGGACCTTCCGTGAGGCGGTCCGGCGTTCCCGTGAAACGGGGCAGTTGGACCGTCCGGGTTCGGAACCTCTTCTGACGAAAGAACTGGAGGCGGATAATGTGCCGGCTCATTACAGGGCCCATGTGCTTGAATTTTTCATCCCGCTGGCGTTGATTATCGGTATTACCATTGGCACCTATGTGGTGCTGGGCTCGCCCCGCGTTCTGTGGGGCTTTGGTGCCGGGCTGCTTTCCGCCTTCTTCATCAGCCTGATGCGTGGCATGGATTTGAAGGAGGCGATGGAAGGGATCACGGATGGATTGAAGGGGGTGGTTTACGGCTCCGTGATTTTATTGTTGGCCATCGCCGTCGGGCGCATACAGCAGGAGGCCGGTGGTGGGCTCTATCTGGTGGAATTGCTGGGGGAACGGATGCCTTACTGGATCCTGCCGGCGGCCCTGTTGCTGTTGTCGCTGGCCATCGCCTTTTCGACTGGAACCAGTTTTGGGACCTTTGCGGTTGTGTTGCCGCTGACCATGCCCCTGACCTGGGCTATTGCGCAGGCCAGCGGCCTGGCCAATCCGGAACTCTTCCTGACTATCGGCTTTGCTGCGGTTATCAATGGCAGTGTCTTCGGAGATCAATGTTCGCCGATTTCGGACACCACGATCCTGAGTAGTATGTCAACCGGAGCGGACCTCATGGATCATGTTCGCACCCAGTTCTATCCCTGTGCCGTGGCGGGTGCCCTGGCTGTGATCGGGTGGACTTTGATTGTGTTGGTTGCGGGATAGGGTGTTTAGTTCATTTTGCATTCTTAATTATCCTGATCTTATTGAATAGGTGCTGAAAGGGCTTGAAATCAGGGGGTTCCGGCGTTTATAAGCGACCCTTTGTTCATCTCTCTTCCGAATCCCCAATCGAAAACACCATGTCAGAAAAAGCTGCCTTAATCGATAAATTGCCGCCCGCCACGCGGGGAACAACCCCGCCTGTTTCTCCTGAGGCAACTCTGCCTGTTTCCCCTGAAACCACCGGAACGGTGGTGGATGCCGTGCCAGCATCGGAAGTAACCATTAGCGGGCTGCAATCCATCACCTATTATTCCTTCATTCTGAATCTGGTCTTACTCGGTATAGCGGGTATCTTCTTTTTGACCAAGGCAATGAGGGAGAAGGAAGTCGTGAACTTCCGGGCTATGGTCTATTTCGGCGGCTTTCTGTTGGTGATGAGTCTCACCTACTTCTACATGAAAGGAGCGTACGCAGCATTTCTCTGGGATACCCGGGGGCCGCTTACCTTGGCCTTCCGCGGTTTTGCCTGGGTGTTGTTTGGTCCCTTACTCCTTTGGCAGGTTTCGAATCTGGTTACACTGAGGGCAAGTGAAAAAAACTATTTTTACATAATGCTCGGTATCGCGGGCCTGATGTTCGGTTTGATCGGCCTGGCCCATGTCGGGGATCCGGGTCTTATCCGTAAGGCGGTACTCAGCGGCTTGGCGCTTTCCACCTCGTGCGCTCTGGTCCTGATGCTGTTCCGCCTGTACCAGCGTTTGCCGGATTTGATCCCGGAAGCGATTCTGCAAGGCTTTCAGTGGGTGTTGCTCACGATTATTCTGGGGTGGACCTTCTATCCGCTGTTGAACTTGGTTTCCATTTTTGTCCCCAGCCACAATGCTTATCTCCTGCTGTATAATCTGGTGGATCTGGCCACCTTTGCCGGAATTGCCAGCGGCTTCTATTTGAGTGCCTCCAAACGCAAGGAGCTTTTTCTGGTCAAACCCAGTTTTGCCACGGCCCCCGGCGGCAGCGCTTCTCCGCAGAAGGCGGAGGAAACAGCGGAAGAGCCGGTTGAGGAATCTGCGCCCACACCGCGCAAACCAGCCGGCCCCAAACCCAAAGGTCCGGTTGCTCCCAAACCCCGTTTCGACACCGGGGAAGAGGTGTCTCCCTCCCAGGATGTGATGCGTAACTAGCCCGAATGGTCCCAGAAGTGCAGTCCGGACTTTCCCACCGTCATTTGCTGATTCTGGGTGCGGGTTATGTCGGACAGGCATTGGCTGAAGAGGCACTGAAACAGGGAATGCGGGTTGCCGCGTTGACGAGGAATCCATCGAAGGCGGCGGCTTTACGATCCTTGGGAGTCGATCCGGTGGTCGAAGCCGATCTGGCTTCCACCGATTGGCATGATTCATTCACCGGTGACTTTGATTTTGTCGTCAACTGTGTTTCTTCCGCCGGAGGAGGACTTTCCGGTTACCGTCACTCTTATCTGGAGGGGCAGGCGTCCTTGCTCCAGTGGCTGCGAAAGAGGCGGATCCCCCTGGCGATCTACACCAGCTCAACGAGTGTTTATCCTCAAGTTAACGGCGAACTGGTTGATGAAAGGTCTGCCACGGGAGGCGATTCAGAGACGGCAAGGCTGCTGCTTGAGTCGGAGCAACTGCTTTTGGAGACGGCTGCTCCCGGAGAAGCCCGTATGGTTATACGGCTGGCCGGTATCTATGGGCCAGGCAGGCATTACCTTCTTGATCAGTTGCAGTCCGGCCAAACCGTTTTTCCCGGTAGCGGTGACTTCTTCCTTAATCTGATTCATCGTGATGATATCATCGGGGCATTGATGACCGTTTTAAAAAAGCCGGCTGCCTGGTGTTCGGGCTGCTACAATCTTTCGGATGGTTGCCATGAAACAAAAGCCGCTATCGTTCGTTGGCTGGCGGCGACAATAGGGATTGGTGATGTCCGTTTTGACCCTTCGCTGACAACCTCAAGGGCCGTTAGGCGACAGAATGCGTCAGGGCTTGTTCCAAATCGCCGTATAGATAGCAGCCGATTTAAGCAGTCCTTTGACTGGAATCCCCTTTATCCGACCTTCCGTGAGGGGTATCAGTCTATTCTTGCCAGCAAGTAATCTTTTTAATAAAGATTATTAACTAAAATAATGGAAGAGTGGCTGGATGACATGTCCGCGTAAAACGGGTGGAAATGTCGCTGGAGCTTGATGTGAATCAAGATATTGGGGTTCAGCCTATGTTATAAGTGAAAACATG
The DNA here is from genome assembly GCA_964499045.1 of uncultured Opitutales bacterium. Lineage (GTDB taxonomy): Bacteria > Verrucomicrobiota > Verrucomicrobiia > Opitutales > CAZCJJ01 > CAZCJJ01. The sequence goes on from CAZCJJ010000076.1 coordinate 8,967, forward strand.
AAAAGGACTACTATGAAAACAATGCGGAGTAGAGGAGAGGGCATTTCTTTGAAGGTTGGGGGTGTTGCTGCTGGAATATTGGCCGGGCTGATCGGTTTGCTTGCGGGGCCGTCCACGGCAATGGCCTGTGATGCCTGCAACATGGCTGTCACCGATGAGATTTTATCCACCCGTGCGGATACACCGCTCGGACGTGATGTATTGGCAGCGATGCAGAACCAGCAGGGATTGCCACTGGAAGGATTAGTGTCATCCCATCTTGTTGCCAGGGTGGATGAAGCGATCAGCGCACGCACGGGGATATCCTCCGTGGCGGCGGCTTCGGTCCCGGCAACAAACCGGGTTCCGGCGTCAACGGGCACCCAGCCAACAGACGGTTCCGGAGTTCCGGATTATTTCAAGGGGGCTGATTTCTATGATATTATCGAACGGGATTACGGTTTGGACCTACCCCCAACTTCTTTTGTCCCGCAGGATGCTCCGGTGGACAAGAGTGTTACGATTGAATTGCACGAAGGGATGACTTACCTCGGAAACGGGGTGGTTTATGACGGATTTCTAACAAACGGAAAAACACCCGGTCCGACGATTATCGTGGATGAGGGGGACGTGGTTGAATTTGTCGTTGTCAACAATGGCACCGTTCCCCATGGCGCCTCGATTCATGCAGCAGGTACGCAGACATCGAAGTATCTTGGAAAAATTCCTGCGGGGGAAACGAGGAAAATACGTTTTCGTGTCATGCAGCCGGGTGTCTATATGTACCACTGTGCTCCCGGGGGGCATGCGATACCCATGCATGTTCTCTTTGGGCAGTACGGCATGATGGTGGTGAAGCCGAAGAAGGAGACCTACCAATTGGAAAAGGATCTTGGGCACGGGCCGGATCTGGAACTGTATCTGATTCAGAATGAGTTTTATGCCTCGGGGAAGGATGCCATTGAGGGGAATCCGGCTTACGTTACTTACAACGGAAAAATCTTTCGCTACGTTGAAGACCCGATCATGGTGAAGCCTGGTGATTATGTCCGGATTTATTATTTGAACATTGGCCCCAACCTGCTCTCGACCTTCCATATTGTGGGCATCATCTGGGATTATGCCTATTGGCAGGGGCACCCGGAAGCCCGCTGGCCGGGAGGTCAGAGTGTCACTGCCGGTCCCACTGACTCATGGGTGGTTGAATTCCGGGTTCCTCCGGATGAGGGTGCCTATACTCTACTGTCCCATGTTGTCGGATCGACCAGCCGCGGCGCGATTGGTCTGATGGTGGCTGACCGCAATGCTGAAACACAGGCCGAGATTCTTGCCGACGGTCCTTCTTATACCGAAGAGGAATTGGCTGAATACAAGGAGCAGGCTCAGCGCATCATTTCACCTTTCCGTCCGGGAACCCATCCGGTGGATCGTCCCGTCGTCTATGGCCCGGAAGTGGAAGAGGTGAACGTCACCATCATTGGCAATTCATTTTACCCGAAGGTGATCCAAGTTGCTCCGGGCACCAAAGTGACTTGGACCAATGAGGATGTCTTTGCCTATATGGCGGGTGAATACTCGGGTGTCCACAATGTGGCTGCCGTGACAACCCCACCGGATGGAGACGGTTTTCTGTCGCCCCTCTTGGTGCACGGAGAAAGCTACAGTCATGTTTTTGAAGAAGAGTGGGAGTACGATTACATCTGTACTCCTCACCCTTACATGCTGGGAAGGGTTATCGTAAAGGCTCCGGACTACAGTCTGACAACAGGAGAGGGGAGTGCTACCGCTTCACTGGGAAACTGGGTCTTACCACTACTGGCCCTCTGCTTTTTCCTGTCGACACTGGCCCTCGTTTTAAGGGGCAAACCATCAGGAAAGGAAAAATAACACGATGAAAACGAAACGATGCATCCGCACAAAACGATTATCTCTCTCCGGCTTGGCGATGTTGCTGGCTTGGTTATTGGCTGGATGCGGGCAATCCGGGCCAGGGGCACCGGAAGTGCTGACAGAGACCCCCGTGACATCCATCACAATCGATGGCAATGACCGGATGCGTTTTGCCCCTGATAGCTTTACGGTTAAGGCCGGACAAACGATTACGCTGGTTTTCAGGAATGTAGGGAGTATGCCTAAGGAAACGATGGGGCATAATCTCGTCATTTTGGAGAGTGATGTCCCCGTCAATGCCTTTGCTGCTGCCTCTATCGGTCATCCGCGAACCTTGTACATTGCTCCCGATTATAAGAATCGGGTGATCGCATCTACCCGGATACTCGGGCCCGACGAAGAGGATACAGTGGAGTTCACCGCTCCGTCCAAACCGGGCGATTATCCCTTCGTCTGCTCCTTCCCCGGGCATACCCCCGCTGGTATGAAGGGAATCATGAAGGTGGTGGAGTAGGCCACCGGGCACTCATGCAAGAAAGTTGCCCCGCAAGGGAGCGCGGGCATCTTGCCCGCGTCTCGAGTTTGGTTTTACTAGACATAAGTTCTAGCCCGAAAACTCACCGGCTTGTTGGCGAGCCGTAGTTTTCAGGGAAGGCTGGATTTTAGGCATGGAGGTAGTGCCAATGTTCTGTTTTTTGATGGTAGAGTGGAGGCGATCGCAGGGTTGAATAATCCGTTGAGTGACTCGATCACCGAAAGAGAATTTTTGGGGGAGCCCTGATGTTCCCGGGTCGGTTTCAGGCCATGTTAGTCCAAATTAAATAAAATTGCATCTACAACGATGTCATAAGATACAGGAACATTTCCCGGGCATTTTGCTGTTTTTGATATTGAGGGCCCCGATTTTGCAATCACAGTCCAGTTTCGTGGCATGAATGAGAAGGGGAAGGTTGTACTCGAAACCACACATATCTGTGCGTTTCCCGACCGGTGAGGAGAAGCGGGTGCAGGCTTATATCACCTGAATCAGTTCCTGCGGGGTTGGTACGGCGCCCGTGGCTTGTCCCTGCTTTAGCGGAGTGCGGGTAAAGGTCTTGAAGCCCGGGGTAAGGGGGCGGACTCCCAGAAGGTAGGCACCATAAAGGTATGCGGGGATGGCAGACCAACCGTGACACAGGCTGCCGGCTCCGTCAAAGGCCTGCCTTCCCTCCAGTGTTTCCCAAAAGGTGCTTGCACCTTGTGCAATCATGCCACCCCAAATGCTATTCACCCGTTTGAGCATAGGTTCAATCAAGCTGGAATCCTGAGCGAGAGCCTCGAAGGTGTATAGTGATTGGCTGAGGCTGGAGGGGATCCATTCTTCTTCAGGGTGGAGGAGTTGCTTACGAAGCAAGGCTGCTTCAGCCGCCGGGCAACATTGTGCACAGAGGGCAAGGGCCTGGACCAGCTCGGACGGGCGGGGATCAGTTGCATTCTCAATATTGAATGTTCGGTAGATGCCGCAGGCTGGTTCAAAGAAAAGGCGATGGAACGCGGGTCTCATTTCCTTCAGGAGCTGTGCCCACGCTGCCGCCGTGGCATGGGCTTCCAGAGACTCTGCCAGGCGGACTCCTGCCTCCAGTGCGAGAACAAAAAAGGCATTCAGCGGTGCATCAAAGCGCTGATGCCGGAGAGAGGCAAAGCGTGTGGCGTCACCCTCTTCCGTTCCGTCCAGACCTCCCGGGGTCCAGTCGTAAAAATGCCAGTAGCCGGAACCGGTGGGGCTGGGTAGCAGATCCTCGCAAATGTGTGAGGCGGCTAGGTTGAGAATGCTTTCCACCCGTTTGAACTGGCTGCCGACAAACGGAATATCTCCGCTGTAGAGCAGGTTTTTCTCAACCGCAACCACCCAGGCAAAGCTGAAGGCAGGGATAGTGATGGGCAGGCGTGCCGGGGCACAGAGTTCAAGAAAACCATCCTCGCGCAACCCGGCTCCGAGCAAATCCAGGGAAACCTGGGAGTATTGATAATCCCCGAAAACATAATAGCCCGCGAGGGACTGATTCAGCAGATCGTTGGCATAAAGTGCCTGCTCCCGCCATGGGGTGTCGAAATAGTGGTTCCCCATACAGAGTTGGAGGGTGCGGACACAGGTATCATAAATCCGCTGCTCCATGGCATCGCTTGATTTAAAAGTGCCACGTGCGGTTATGGGGTAACGCAATGGGCGCAAGCCAAGGTAGTGTAACTTGAAGTCTTTGGTAAAGCCGGAGGCGTGTACCTGAAGGTAGCGGCAGCCAATTGGTGTGATAGGTTCAAGGAAAACCTGATGTCCCTTACGGCTTTGGTAGCTGACGGCAAAAAAACGCTGGCCCACATGCGACCGGACCCGCAGGTCGTCGAGGTGTTCGCCATAGGCAATTTCAAGCAGTACAGGTTCCGGAGTAGCGATTTCCAACTCGAGGTAGCCGTAAACATCGGTTCCCAGATCAATAATCCAGTAGATGCCGTCTGCCCGGGAAGAGACAGGTGGTGAGACTGGGAGCGGTTCCATTCCAAGGACTGTTCCGGAGGTGGGGGAATGTCCAAAGATTTCATTGAAAGTGCGGGCGGAGAGCCAGTCCTGTTGCATGCGTGAGGCCAAGTGTTTCTGCCCGTGATAATCGGCCTTCTTAAAGAAGCCCTGGGCGATCACTTCTGCCGGTGCCCGCTCCACGAGTTGACAAAGAGCGAGCGGGCGTTCGCGGAAAGTGCGTCCGGTTGAGCTAACCGGTTTAGAGTCCACACTGGTGACCGGGGACCATTTTGATTTATCATTTAAAGCCGATTCCAGTCCGGCATTGTAAGCAAAACTGAAACCGAGCTGGGGGGTCATCCTTGGCAGACCCTTGGTTTGATAGACCGGAGTGCGCATCCATTCGGCTCCCTCTCCACTGGCCGCCAGTGTTCGGGTTCCGGCGGAAAGGCAGTAAATGATTCCTGGATCACCTTGAACATACGAGGCCGTGTCTTCACCGATCCAGTGAAGGCGTATCCTCAGAAGATTGTCACCAGTCTTCAATGCCTTCGCGGGGTCCCAGACGTCGACCGAGCGGGTCTGAGGCCAATCCGGGAAAGGCCCTTGCCCGATGAAATGCTCATTGATCCACACCGCATAACGCGCATCTGCAGCAATGGACAAGGTGGTGGAGAATTCTTCGCCGCAGGTGAAGGCCTGCCGGATTTCGACATACTGATTGGGGTGTGTCCCGCAGTCAGCGGGCCAGATCCACTGGGATTCTTCCGGAAAAAGGGGCTTCGGGCCGTTGGTTGACATGGTGAGGATAAGACGTATTACCGGTGGATCGTGAGGTTGGATAAAGGCAGACTGTTTATCCCTCTGAATGATCTCAAATCAAAGCTATCGTTTAGCCTTACTGATGGATGATGTCCAGACCTGACGCAGTGCAATGCGTACAGTGTCTGATGGAAATCGTCGTATCTCATCGACAATGGGCTGGTATCGGATGCGGCCCGTTATAGGATGCATGGCGCAACTTTGAATCCGGCCTGTCGGCCGCTTGATTCAAGGTGAGTAAAAAGCCATCCTGACGAACGATGTCCACTCCTGTATTGATCATGGTGATTATTGCCGCGGTGCTGCATGCGTCGTGGAATCTTGGTAGCCGTCGCTTCCGGGGAAAACCCGGATTTGTCTGGGGCATTGGTTTCTGGGGGGCTATTGGGGCGGGGCTGTCCTTTCCCTTTGTTTTCTCACAAATTGAGTGGAGCTGGATTCCGGTGGCCTGTGGTCTTTTCAGCGGGCTGACCCTGGCGTTTTATTATTGTTGTTTGGAGCGGGCCTACCGTTTTGGTGATATTTCAATTGTTTATCCTATTATCCGCAGTTCGCCACTGTGGGTGGCTCTGGCCGGAGTCATGTTTCTGGATGCCCGCCTTTCGCTGCTGGCCTGGCTGGGTATTCTATTAACTCTTCTGGGTGTTTTTATTCTCCCGTTGGGAGCCTTGCGGCGGCGTGGAGCGCTTGCGGCCGAACATACCGTGCGATTGCATGCCTCGCTCTTTGCCGTCGGTGCCAGTTTCGGCACCAGCCTGTATACTCTGAGTGATAAAGTGGCGATGGATCAGGCGGCATTGGGGCCCTTTGCCGGAATGGCGCTGGCTGGAATTGCCAGTACCTCTAAAATAGGGTTCTGGGCGATGCTGGATCCGGCGGCACGACTCGGATTTGAATGGCGCCGCCTGTCGGTCGAAGGGATTCCCTTTTACTGGATGGCGTTTTTCGGGTTTTGCGCGTTTGCATCCTACGTGATTGTTATTGGTGCCCTTATTTATGCGGACGCCGGCCGCGTCCTCGCAGTTAATAACCTTTCCGTTGTTTTGGGTTCAATTGGCGGCATTCTCTTCTTTAAGGAGCGTTCCGACATTGCGATCCGCATAGCGGGCCTCGTTATGGCTCTGGCCGGGATCACACTGCTTCGCCTGCATTGAGGAGGTAGAAAGGAAGAGCTTTCAAAGAGTTGGTAGATTGTTTGCGGGCTGCCTACGCCCTCAGGGGTGTGGCTACGGGACGTGCAGATGGTGGTTCGTGCAGGAAAAAGAGGAACAAATGAAGCAATTAACGTTTGAAATCGCTATATTAAGCGATTTTTGTGACTATTAACATGCTGTCTATCAAGCAATTAGGGATTTTTTAAAAAAACTTTAACTTTTTGTAAAAAAGGGCTTGCGCGGGGTGGGGCATGCGTTAGCTTCCTCAACCTTCACTGGCAGTTTGCCGGTCGGAAATGTTCCTTAAAAACGGTTTAAATAAATAAAAAACTTTTTTGAAAAAAGAGCTTGCGGAGTGATCACCGATCACTAACTTCCGCCAACTTCGATGCAGTGAATCGCTGCTGAGAAAAAGTGTTCTTAGAAAAAAGTTTATTTTTTTAAATAAACCACTTGACTGCGATACAGAAAAAATTCTTAATTGTAGTCTTTCCCTCAAATCAGAGGGGCGCGGCGAAAAGCCGCAGTTCTTTGAAAATTTATTTG
>CAZCJJ010000077.1:0-4771 GCA_964499045.1 uncultured Opitutales bacterium
CGTCGGAGTAGCTCAGTTGTATAGAGCAAGCGTTTCCTAAACGCTAGGTCGCGGGTTAGAGTCCCGCCTCCGGCACCATTTTCAGCTGGCACCGCCTGTTTCGACAACACAGTATCGGATCATGAATTCAGCCCGGCCCTGCATCTTGAGGAGCGAATCGATTCCAGAGTACTATTTTGAGGAGCGGTGTCATATCACCGAACTGCTGAACTCTCCGGAAGATGAGGCCCTGTCGATTGCCCGTGCAAGGGTGGAGCCCGGAGTCACAACAGTCTGGCACCACTTGAAAGGGGTGACGGAGCGTTATGTGATTCTTGAGGGAGAGGGAATTGTTGAGGTGGGAGATGAGCCTGCGACCAAAGTTTCACCGGGCGATGTCGTCATGATTCCTCCACAGATCCGCCAGCGTATCACCAATACGGGCGAAAAAGACCTCGTGTTTCTCGCCCTCTGCACCCCGCGATTTGAGGTCGATTGCTATGAGGTGGCCGAGGGGTAGCATCTAGTCCATCCAGCCACCCGGAGACAGCTACCACCTCTTCAATGATCCCGGGGAAACAATGCGGACGTTACCGCGTTGAGGGCAATAAAAGCCACTCCACTAACATGAGATATCAACCAACTGTACCCAAAGATCCCTTCGTTTCCTTCGTTAGCTTCTGTGAAAACTATGCAACCTCACTTTTACAGAAGCTAACAAAGGTAACGAAGATGGAAATTAGCCCGAATGGCAGTTAAGGGACTTCATCGGGGTGCTTCAACCTATCGCCTAACCCGGCGAAGCGGAACAAAAGGAGCGTGGGCACCGCGACCACAGAAGCCTCGGCGAAGGTGGTTCCTGCCCACCAACTTGGAAGAACACGGGCAAGATGCCCGTGCTCCTTTCAGCTCTAAAGCAGAATCCTAAATGATCATTGGTGTCGCCAGCGGAGATGGTTCACCTTAACCTGCCATTCGGGTTAGAGGCGTTCAACCCAACGGACGATGCCTTCAAAGCTGCGGAACTCGGATACGGCCCGGGTTTCAACGGATGGATGCTCCCGGAGAAAAGCTTTCGACAATTGACTGCCGGGGCCGAGTTCCAGAATAGCCTTGGGGGCAGAGCTGTGAATGCGTGCCATCACCAGATCCCAACGCAGGGGACTGTTTATCTGGGCGGGTACCTTTTCCACAATCTGCTCCCGTGATAAAAGGCGGGAGGCATCGCTGGCGGAAAGCAGGGAGGCCGCGGGTTTACTCACCGGAGCTTGATTCAACAGTGAACGGAAGGGCCCGACTGCGGAATCCAGAAAAGGTGTGTGCGAAGGTACGGACACATCCAGTATCCTGACTTCGCTGGCGCCTTTTTGAGTCAAGGCCGATACGAGTGTTTCCGTGTGTTCTGAATGGCAGCCCAACACCTGATGCTTATCAGAAAAAACAATGGCGGGATAGGCGCCAAAGTGAGTACAAACAGCCGTCAGCGCAGGGCTGGGAATACCGGTGACAGCGACCATACAGGCTCCGGAAAACGGATTTGCCTGATCCATGCAACAGGCTCTACCCGCGGCAAGGGAAAGCAGAGTGGGCGCGTCAAGTGCTCCCGCACAATGACAGGCGGACAGTTCACCCAGACTATAACCCACGACCATCGCGGGCTTTGGAAGGAGGGGAGACAGCTCCGCCCAAATCATGGCATGATAGAGGCAAATGAAGGGCTGGGCGTAGCGGTTTTGAAAACACTTCCCGGGAGCGGATTCCGGCTTTGCCAACCAGTCAACCAGTTCAGGATCGGATATGCCCCCGTCTTGCAACACTTGTTCACAGACTTTGTTTCCCCGTCGTGTAAAAGGCAGGGAACTCAGCAAATTGGCTGATTGCGCCCCCTGACCCGGACAGATGATTGCGATGCTATTCATGGTCGGGTTCCATTGAATACACAAAGAGCGTGGCGGCAAGTAAGTCTGCCGTGCCTCCGGCGGTTAAATTGCGTTCAACGAAGGATTGGTGAATCCCGGTGGCAGAATCCAGCCAATCCTCACTGAGAACGCCGCCTCTTTTCAAAAAGGCCCCGACTTGACTGCGGGCAAAGCGAAAGCCAGCCATGCCCCCCCGGTGCAAAGTGGTCGTGTCTTCACAGACCATGAAAAGCTCACAGAAGGTCTGTACTCTGGCGCTGTTGGCATCAGTCAGCTTCAGGTATCTGCGGTAAACGGGAAGCCCGCATTGATAAACGGAGGAGAAGCCTCGCATCGCTTCACCGCGGGCACCGCTGACATGGTATTGCCGGCAGGCGGCGATACCATGACTGTTAGTCGTTAAGAGATACGGTGGACGGATGGAAGGTGCCCAAAGAGTCCGGACAATCTCTCCCAGAAAAGTATCGCTCTTCCTCCCCACGGACCGGACACCAGCCGCGGCGGCGAGCAACCCAAGACTGAACAGGGCCCCCCGGTGTGTGTTGCGGTTGTCTGTGTCCTGCAACATGGCAGCTTCCGCCTGAATGCCGATTTTCTGCAGTTCACCAAAATCGGCCAGTTGCCGCCCTGCCTGAGCCAAAGATTCAAAACAAGGCCGCAGTGTTTCAATGGCGCGGAGAAAAACAGCGGCGTTCATATCGGGGTGGCTTCCCTGGTCGACAAAGCTGACCAAGCCAGGCTTGGGGAATGTTTTCAATTCCTGCCTTAGGCACTGGCAGACCCTTTCGGCGATAAGGGCTGCTACACCATCAACAGCGTTTTCTGAAGCATAAGCGAAATCGACGCAGTTTTCCAGTATGGTATTCACGGGGAGAAAAGAAGGGTGTCCTTGTTAATCAGTCTGCAGCCTTCGTTGGTTTTGACGACCATGGAATCCCGGGGATTCTGGAATTCACTCCATGAAAAGGACAGGTTCTTTTGCAGCCTGATTTCCAGATCAATCCGGATTGGCGATTCAGCCAAAGGGCAGATTTCAAGTTTCTGTCGAAATGCCACCCAGGTGGCTGCATCCGGAATTTCTGCCAGCAGATCAAGATCCGACTGCGGATGGGTGTAATTGTAACCAGTCAGATAAGTCCAGGCATGACTGCCAAAACAATGAATGGGAACTCCGCAGGATGCACCAGCTTGAACCAGGGAACGGATGCTCTGGTTATCCAGCAGCGGGAACCGCCCGCCCAGTTCATCCAGAAGGGGCATATCCATCCGGCGACGAATGAAAGAAGGGGAGACATGCAGACGGATACGGCGGACTCCATCAGGGCTGTACAGGGGGATGCCGCACCAGATACCGCCGTTACTGAAACAGGGCCGGGATACCACCATCGGCTTTCCACTTTTCAGCCAATCCTGCACCTCCTGTTCTATCTCAGGAGGGGGAAGCGGAGTCCCCAAAAGCTCCAGTGAACCTATCTCCGCTTTTTCACCGTAAAGAAGCTGATGACGATACCAGGTTTCAGCCATGAAGCACACGTTCCACGATTGCCTTTGCATGACTGCGTCCACCGCGATCATAACCAATTTCAATACGGTTGTCGTCACGGCAGTCTTCCGCCAGCAGTGCAATCAGGTTGCCGGAAAGATTTTCTTTCCAGATGGCATGCAAGCCCCCGAGTTTGAAAAAGGAATCACATCCCGGCGCAAAAATGGGCGAGGTCGCGGCGCGCTCTTTCAGTTGCTCCAGCGGAACTTTGGTTACCCTTGCGATAGCTTCCAGCTTCATGACTGAGGTCGCGGCACCGTCGATCGCGACGACCCGGTCGGCCCCAAGACCGAACGCAAGAAAACCTCCGGCCACGGAATTCCCATAAACGATGGCAATCAAGGGATACCCCTTGTTGCGGGCCAACTGCTGACACTGGAGCAAGTGGCCGATGTATTCAGGGAGCACAAGCAATTCCTCCTCCAGGGCCATGCGCTGTCCCTGATTATCGACCAGCATGATGATTGGTTGAGGTGGCCGGGAACGAACTATGTCCAGAAGACCTTTGGCCAGACGCATGCATTCGCGCACTCCAATCGGGGTGTGCGCTGTTGTTCCCAGCACGGATACCGGATTCCCTGCCACTGTGGCGGTCCCTTCAACCAGCCAGTCCGCAACCTGAACCTGATGGCCCTCCGGAAAAAGGTTCTTCAGTAGCTCATTGATTTCCATCGCTTTTCCCCCTCATTGAAACGATTGCCTCTGGCTCCAAATTGGGGATCTCCCCGGAAGGGAGTCCCATTTTTTCCCAGACATCAAAAGCATCCGTGCTCCCACCGTACAGGTGAATGCGCTCTTCCAATGCTGCCTGCCTGGATTCAAGCACTTCCAAATCAATGGGCTCACGGAATGTGCTCAGGGTGGACAGCGCCTCCCGGAAAGCCGGGATGTGATCCCGTACCAGCATCCTGACGGCACCGAATAAAAAGCGGTTTTTCCCGCCCGTTGTACGCCAGACGAGGGGCCTGTCTCGCGAATCAAAAGCTTCCACCCCCATAACAGTCTCAATGACCTCCGGCCCGGAAACACTCAGGCGACCCTCCTCCGAGGCAATCAGGCAGTCGCAGCAGCAACTGATCAGGCTGCTCCCGCCAAAGCAACCGGTGGCACCGCCGATCAATCCGATCACCGGAATACTTGCGGTGCGGACTTCCAAAATGGCGCGGATCAATTCAGCAGCCCCGATTTCCCCGGCATTGGCTTCCTCCAGTCGTACTCCCCCCGAGTCGAAAAGGGCAAAGACCGCTTGTGGTTTGTCACGCAAAGCCCGCTTGAGCAGGCCGAGGATTTTGGCCGCATGAATTTCCCCGAGGGCACCTCCCCGGAATTT
>CAZCJJ010000077.1:4871-15824 GCA_964499045.1 uncultured Opitutales bacterium
TCCTGCGGCTCGGCCATCACCTCAAGGTTTCCGGAAGCGACAACACCGGCAATCACATAAGAGATGCCTGCTTTAGGATCCTGCTTACCTCCTGCTAATTCAAATTCCAGATGCTCCATAGCTGTTTCAAGTTTGATTACCAGTTTCTGAAAGCGGCGGGCGGGTGGTAGAGGCCGCCTGACCAGCGCACCAGATCGTGTATATTGCGTGCGGCGAGAAGGTCGCGGGAGGCATCGCTTTTCCGGATGCCCAGATCTTCAGCCCGCTGAATCACCTTCCGGTCCCGGAGGTTTTCCACCATGCCACGGTCCCGTGCCAGCCCCACGGGCGTAAAGCCGGCCACTCCGCGAATGGCCTGCTCACGTTCCTCCGTATTGCGGCAGAGGAGGAGGTTGGCCACGCCTTCCTCTGTGATCACATGCGAAACATCGTCCCCGTAAATCATGACCGGAGGCAAAGCAAAGCCCGCCTTCTCCTGTGCCTCCCAGGCTTCGAGTTTTTCTACAAAAGTGGGCTCCTGCGGGCTCTGGAAAGTCTCCACAATTTGCAAGACCAGTTTACGCCCCCTTGGCATGGCTGCACCTTCATAAGCTTCGGCTCCGGCCTGAATGAAAGCAGGGGAGAGATGGCGGCGGGCGAGATTGTCCACACCGAAATTGGGTGCCCCGCCAAAGCCGACCAGGCGGTTGGCCGTGACGGTTGAGCTGTTGCCGAGCGGATCGATTTGTAAAGTCGCCCCGGAAAAAAGATCGGCGAAGTGTCCAGCCATCTGCGCGAAGCAGCGGTTGGAGCGCATACTGCCGTCGATCCCCAGCGGAAAAACATCCGGACGGGAGGCGACATAGTCTTCCATCCCGACTTCACCGCCAAACGGCACGATGGTCTCGACAAAGCCGGACTCAATGGCAGGGATCATGGTCGGGTGGGGGTTGAGTGCCCAGTGCAGGCAGGCTTTGCCTTGGATGCCCAGTTCCTTCCCATACGTGGGAAGCAGTAATTCGATGGCTGCGGTATTAAAACCGACTCCGTGGTTCACTGCCTTGGGGAGGTACTGTGCATAAACAGCCTTCAAAGCCATCATTGCAATCAAAACCCTGGTTTCGTTGATCAGGGCAGGATCCTTGGTGAAAAGCGGCTCCATGTGAAATGGACGCCCGGCCAGCACGATGTTATCCACCCAATCACCGGGGATGTCCACCCGCCTGACTTTTTCGACTATTTTATCGACCTGAACAAAAACGAAACCGCCATTGAAGGCCGCGGCTTCAGCAAGAGTCGGGGTCTCCTCGGTGTTAGGCCCCGTGTACAGGTTGCCTTCAAGATCCGCCTCCTGTGCCGCGAGGCAGGCGACATCCGGACGCAGCTCATTGAAATAGCGGGCGTAGAGTTCGATGTAGGTGTGGACGGCTCCGATGCGGACCCGCTTATTATTCACCATTTCGGCCAGTCGCCCGGCCACCGGGCCGGCATAGGCAAAATCGATTTCATCGACGAGCCCGTTGTCCACCATATCCAAGTGACTTGGCAGGCCGAGACAGGACGCCGCCAATTTGATGTGGTTGACCTTGGCGGGATCCATGGCCGCAAGGCATTCCGCAAGGAAGTCCGCCTGCTTCTGGTTGTTGCCTTCAAGCAGCACACGGTCACCACAGTCGATGACGGTTTCCAGAAAGGCGGTGGCCTGATCCGTCGGGATCAGTTTTTGCGGTCCGAAGCGTTGTTGAATGCGTTCTTTTTTCTCTTTTCTTAGGGCAATCCGGTTTTTCATTGTTAAGCGGCAATCAGAGGCGGAGCAGTTTTTTGAAAAGGCGACCTGCTCCAAGAAAGGCGTTGCGGGAGTTGTTGGCAAGGAATTGCTGGATCGCCACTTTGCGGAAGTGAGGGGATTTGTAGTGCCCTTTTTCCAGATTACGGATCCTGCGGCCCGCCACCATGCTGTGCAGTTCCACTCCGCTCAAATCCGCTTCCACGAAGGATTCAGGCTTGCGCACACAAACTCCTGTTCCGGGGCCGGAGGGGTCTGTTTCCAGCGCAAGAAGGGTGCAGTCCTGGAAAAGCGTGCGGAAATCATCTTCGGAATAGCGCCAGAAATCATGCGGATAACCATGGTAGGGGTGTCCCAGGGCCGGGGCGGTCATCACGATAAGACCACCGGGACGGCAAACCTGCTTGATGGCGGAAAGCGATTTCCTCCAGTCAGGCGTGTGCTCCATCATTTCAAGGCAAATCACGATGTCGAAGGCATCGGCCCCGAATTCCGCCACCAGATTATTGGCGTCCATAACCTTGTCCACACAGGGGCCCGGAATAACATCAATCCCGAGATATTCCGAGGGGCCATAGGACTCCAACAGGGGGCGTACGCTGCCGTTGAAATCGCAGGCTCCTACATCCACAATGCGTTTTCCCCTGACAGTGTCGGGAGTTAATTGTTTGGCGGCAAAAATAATATTGGCGACACGTGGCATGAGAGATGGGTGGCGGGATTAGCACCCTCAGAGTCTGAGCCCCCATGAAACCACGCTGACGGTGACGAGTGAGCTGAAAGGCATCAGGACAGCAGCGAGGAGCGGATTCATCAGACCGAGAAGGCAAAGCGTTGCGGCAAAGATGTTGTAGCTGACGGCGAAGATAAAACAACCATAAAGCAAACGGTAGCGGCGTCTGGCGGTCAGAAGGAGATCCCGGATCGCCTGCAGGCCGCGACTGAGGAAATAAAAATCGGCCTTGCCCTCCAACAATCCCTTGTCCACTACGGGAGTTCCCCGGCAGAGCGCGGCATCAAAGGCAAGGGAATCGTTGGCGCCATCCCCGATCATCATGGCGGAGGGGCCCGCATGTTCCCGGATCCACTGTTCCTTCTCCTCTGGTGTTAATCCGCCGAGGGCAGTGATTTCCGTGAGCTGAAGCTGCTCTTGCAACGCTTTGACTTTGGCCGGACGGTCTCCGCTGAGAATGGCAATGCGCAATCCTATCGCTTGAAGTGCCTGCATCTCGATCGCAGCATCACGGCGGATGGCATCGGTAAAACGGAAAGCGGCGCAGGGTACACCGTTCCGCTTCAGGACAGAATCCCCGGTGCTCTGCTGTTGTTTTTCCGGACGCCCCAGGGTCCAGACATCACCACCCATTTCAAGGCTGACCCCAATGCCCACTGTTTCGGAAACCGGGAGAGGCTCACCAGTCAGTTCATCGAGTTCCGGAAACCTCCCCAGCAACTCCTGTTTGAGCGAACGGGCTACAGGATGAGGGTTGTCCTGAACAAGATGGAAAAGGGCTTCGCGTGCTTCAGCAGGAAGTTCGCCCAGTTTTTCCGCTTCCTGCAGTTCCGGAGTTTCGAAGGTCAAAGTCCCTGTCTTATCAAAGATGATGTAGCTGATTTTCCGCAAGCGGGGCCAAAGAGAGTGCTCTTTGACGAAGAGGCTTTTCCGGCGCAGGCGGGCAACCGCCATCTCATTGGCCAGGGGAAGCGCTACTCCGAGTGCACAAGGACAGGAAACCACGAGCAGGGATATGGCGACCTGAATGCCCGGTATCCAGCTCCCTGCAAAAAAGGTCCACCCGAGTCCGCCCAGTGCGGCAACAACCAGGACCGTACTGAGATAGATTTTGAGAATGGTTTCAAAACCTCGGGGAAGGGGAGGGGATTCACTTTCCGCATTGAGCAAACGGTTCAGCATGCTGTTTTCCCAACTGGTTTCCGCTTTCAACCAGACTGGCCCCGTGCTGAGAAGGCGGGCTCCGGACGGGACATTCTGCAGCTGGCTCCGGTAGGTAGGCTCTGACTCACCGTTAATCCATTCCAGGCTGAATGTTCCGTCGCCACTCAACAATTTCGAAGCAACGGGCACCAGCATGCCAGGCTGTGCCTGATAGATGGTTTCGGGCTTGAGATCGGTCAACGAAACCTTCCCGGCATTGCCCTTTGCCGGGTCCTCTTCGTTGTCACTGGTGACAAGATCGCTGGTCCGGACCTCATTGCGGTCGAGACGGCTGCGGTTGCGCTCAACCGCCCGCTCCTGAACCCAGCGCCCGAGTATCATCAGGAACATGAAAATGGCGACAAAGTCAAAATAGAGAAAAGATTTTTCGCGCAGGAACCAGGCTACCAGCGAACCGAGATAGGCGGCACTGACCCCGATCGCAATCGGCAGATCCATGTGGATAACTCCCCGCCTGAGCGCCTTAACCGCACGAATAATGAAGTAGGATCCGCCGACCCCCATGCTGAAGGTGGCAAACATGAGGGCCAACAGTTCAAAAAGTGGAGCCAGAGGGAAGGACTCTTCCATTCCCAGATAATCCGGAAGCGTAAAAACCATGGCATTCAAGGCGAAAGCTGCACAAAGGCCCAGCTTGAACCCAAGAGCCTTGCTTTCCGGTTCATTGTCACTGCCAACTGGCGCCAGACGGTAGCCGAAGCGTTGTACTTCACGGGCAAAGCCAACCAGGTCAAATTGACTGGGGCTCCAGGTGATCCTGAGCTTGGCGGTTTGGGCATTGATTCCAATACTCAGTGCGCCGGGTGTGTCGTTGAACACTTTTTCCAGTAACCACAGGCAGCCGACACAGGACAGTCCATGGATGGCGAGGACCAGCTGAGGGGTCTCTTTCTTTGTCTCCGCATCTGACTTTAACTTCTCCAGCCATTCATAGCTGTCACTCTCAAAAATATCCGCACCGACCGGTGCGATGGTCCTGTCCTTGAGATCGTAATAATGCTCCAAGCCCTTACCCGTAATCAGGTGGTGCACATACTGACAACCTGGACAGCAGAATCCCGAATCATCACCCGCCGGTAAAGGGCTGCCGCAATGGCGGCATGCTGCGGCCGGGATATTGACCGGGCAAGCTTGTCCGCTCCCAGTGGGATTATCGACATCTCTCTGCCCGGGGTCGGCATATTTGTAAGGAATGCTCTCTTTCATGATGAACAATCTGCTGTATTAGAAGCAGACAGTCCCTTCCATAGATCCTGAATAACTCAACAGTCTGAATGCGATAATCACGGCAGCGGTCAAAGCGAAAGCTCTTTGCAGTAGGGGAATGTAGCGGAAGCGCCATTTTCCTTGTAAACGGAAAAACTGGCTCTGTGCCAGCCAGAGCAGGGGGATGGTCCCCATGGCGAAACCCAAAGCAATCTCCGCTCCCTGCAATAGTGATCCGGTGAACAGGCAGACCACAAAGATAGCGTAAAGGGGGCCACAGGGAAGAAAGGGAGTTGCAAGCCCCAGAATCGCCCCACTGAGGGGTCTCGGCCAGCGATGCATTTTCCCCATGACACGGGCATGCAGCCGCTGCACCCATTGGGGACGGGGAAGGTACCGGTCCCAGCGAAAGGCGATCGCGAGAAAGAAAACAACCAGCATCCATGGCAGTATCCTGAAAAGGGGAAGGTCCAGCCAAAGATTGATCCGACTACCGAGCAAACCGGCCATCGCACCCCAAAAAAGATAGGCCAGGGCCCGTGTGAGGTGGTACACAGCCGTAGCCAACTGAACGCTCGAATCTTTCTTCCCGACCGGAAGCATGGCACAACCCAAGGGACCACACATGGCCATGCAGTGGGGACTGGCCGTCAAGCCGGCGATAAAGGCCGCGGCTCCGGTGGTTATGGCATAATACTCCATTGGTTGACTACTTCAGAGGCACGTATTGCGGTGGATGATTACTCGCTATAATGAAAAGAACGATCCATGCCAGCAACAAAAGGCTGAAGAGCAGAACAAGTCCAATCCAGGGCCGCTTTTGAAAAAATGTCAGTATTGCCTTCATCGCTCCAACAGACGGGGATCCGGCCCGACAAATTCAAGTTTACGTTCAGTCAACACCTTGTCCCCTTCCTTCAGTTGCACATGAACCGGAAAACCGCCCTGATAATCCTGCCGCTGCAAGCGCATCACCAGCGGGCGCTGCTCCTGGGATTGGGGAGGAAGTTCCCAAATGCCATTCCAACCAACCAGTTCCAGCGGTTTCCCGTCGTTGTTGAGGACAAGCTGCAGGGTCTTGCTCTCATTGGTCTTGTTGATCGCACGCAGAGTATATTGGTTGCGAACATCTTCCCCCGAAACATAAAACGGTTCCCCTGGCATGCGGATGGCGGAAAGGTAAACCGAACTGAGTTTGCTCAGGGAAAAGCCCATCGCCGCCAAACCCAAAGCCAATAATATACTGTAAAGAAAAAGCCGGGGGCGAATAAAACGGCGCGGTTTGCCCGCCAGCCCGTTTTCCGAATCGTAACGTATCAGCCCTTTGGGTCGATCCAGTTTGGTCATGATATCATCACAGGCATCAATGCAATTGGCACAGCCGATGCACTCGATCTGCAAGCCCTGACGAATATCAATCCCAGTCGGACAAACCTGCACACAACGAAAGCAGTCCACACAATCCCCGTTTGTGCTAACCGTAGCCTTCCCCCGGGGTTCGCCTCGACCCGCGTCGTAGCCAATGATGAGGGAGTCATCATCAATGAGAGCCGATTGCAGGCGGCCATAGGGACAGAGAATCAGGCAGAGTTGCTCCCGGAACCAGGCAAAGTTGAAATAGAGAATGGCGGTCAGAATGATAACAAAAACAAAAGCCCCCCAGTGCCCGGAGGGACCGGAAAGCATCCAGTCATAGAGAGTGGGAAGGGAAACAAAGTAAGACAGAAAGATGTGGGCGATGAGGGCGGAAAGCAGAATAAAGACCAGATGCTTCCCTCCGCGCCGCATGACCTTGCTTGTGCTCCAACGGGCCTTGTCCAAAAGTTTCTGCTGATGATGGTTGCCTTCAAACAATCGTTCCACCCGCCGGTAAACATGCTCAAGAAAAACGGTATGAGGGCAGGCCCATCCACACCAGAGACGACCGAACAGAGCCGTCACAAAGAACAGCAAAAAACCGAGACCGGTAATGAAAAAGAACCCCAGCCATATGTCCTGAAAGGCAAAGGTGAAACCAAAGAGATGGAAGCGCTGCCCCAGAATATCGAGGAACACCGCCGGATGCCCTTTAACCGGTATCCAGGGAAGCAAAACGTATATAATGATCAGGAACGCCGCAGTCGCGCGGCGGGCCAAAGTGAAGCGGCCGCTGACATCGGCGGGGCGCAGAAAATTGCGGGAGCCGTCACCCCGGATGGAGGTGACGGAATCACGGCTTGGTTTAACCAGGAACTCACTCATGAATTATAAATACGTCCTTCGCAGAAACGCATCGCGTGAGATTCATTTTTAATAAGGGACATACTCAGGGCACCGGGTGAGCCGGTTCCATCTCGGGCTGGGCCAACATTGCGGAACGATCGTTTTGCGACAGGATGTAGGAAAGGACCTGAATCACTCCGCGTTGTCCAAGTTGCGGTTCCCAGGCTACCATGCCTTTGGAGGCATCCGGTGAGCCCTTGGCGATGATCGCATAGATGTTGATCGGTCTCGAACCGTAATTCCATTCAGTGTCCTTCAACGGCAGCCCGATACCGCCTTCCATATTGGCACCGTGACAGACAACACAGTTTTGTTGGAAAAGTGTTCGGCCACCGTTGATGAATTCCTGATTGCCAGCCAAGGCCCACAGGGTCTCGTTACTCAGGTCATCCAGCGAATTGGCTGCCCGGATGGATTCAAGTTCCCTCATGGCGGCACTGACTTGCTCCCCATCCGAAAGACTCATCCCGGACTGAAAATGGTAGAGCCAGTAAAAAAAAGAAAAAATGATGGTCAAATAGAGGATGACCAACCACCAGTTGGGAAGGCGCTGGTCGTATTCCTGAATGCCGTCAAACACATGGTCACGGAGCACGGGCCCGCTGTTCTTATCTCTGCTTTGTTTTTTCATGTTTGTTGACTGTTTCTTCTTCTTCCAGAGGGAGTTCGCTTAAGTGTTTGATTTTTTCGCGCTTCATCCGCACTGCTCGCACCACCAGATATATAAAGGCGGCGAAGGTGAGAACAAAGGCAATCAGTGGTATCACCGCATGCCAGGCTTCAAATTGTAGTCGACTGATCATGGTTTCCCTAAGTCGGTTTCAGTTCACTTTACTTCTGCGGTACGGATTTCATAGACCCCGAGTTTCTGCAGGTAGGCGATCAGAGCCATGATCTTATGGTCTGCTTCGCTTTGGGCCATCTCCTGCGCCCGACGACGAATCTGCTCGGGGGTCCAGTCAGGGTTCAGATCACGGATCTGATCACGGTACACTTCCTCCGCGACCTCCTGAGCCTGGGCCTGTGCGTCTTCGATAATGTAGGAGGGAGTCCAGTGGTCAGGATAGGGAACCCCCAGCATGCGCATGACGTTGATTTTACCAGGCAGACTGGAGTAGTGAGTGTTTTGCTCGAAGAGCCACGGGTAGGCGGGCATGTTGGAACCGGGTGAAGTGTCACGCGGGTCCAACATGTGGCGATAGTGCCAGTAATTCGAACGGCGGTTGGCAGTCCCCGTGCGCGCCAGATCAGGACCCGTGCGCTTGGATCCCCATTGATAGGGGTAATCGTAAATGGATTCTCCCAGACGTGAATAGCCCGCATCTTCACCCGGACCATAACGCATGACATCCGAAACCAGTGTGCGAATCATCTGCGAATGACAGTTATAGCAACCTTCGGCAACATAGATGTCGCGTCCGGCCAGTTCCAGGGGAGTGTAAGGTACCTGTACCCGGCCTTCAATATTGTGGGCTCTCTCCAGGGTAACCAGAGGAATGATTTGTATGGTCCCGCCAATCGCTGCGGCAATCAATGTCAACACGGTGAAAGGAAAGGCATTGGCCAGGAGACGATTGTACCAGTCCGCCCAGCGATCACCACTGGTCTGGAAGTGGACGATCGCCATCAGCACAAAAAAGATACTGGCGAAAAGGCCAATCAGGCCGATCAAATCGTTGCCGAAAAGCCACAGACAGACGAAGATGATCAGCATGGTGCAATAAAAAACGGGCGGGTTGATCCAGACCCGCCAGAAGGGCAGGGCCGTATCTTCCTCGTGCTCCGGACCTGCCACTTCGATCGAACCGTTAACCGGCGCACCTTGACGGATCGTCTTGTAAACATTCCAGGCACAGAGAGCAAAACCGATCAGGTAGAGCCCACCGCCAATCAAGCGGAACAACATGGCCGGGCGTATGGCCAGATTGGTTTCAAGAAACCCGGTCATGCCCGGATAGGACAATACAGTTCCAGCCTCCTTGGTGGCGCTCAACATAAGCCCCTGGCCGATTCCGGAGACCCACATCGCGGAGACGTAAAGGAGAATGCCCACCATGCCCAACCAGAAGTGCATATTGGCCAATGTAGTCGAATAAAGCTTGGTTCCCCATAGGCGTGGAGCCAGCCAGTAAATCATACCGGCAGCCATGAAGCCATTCCACCCCAGTGTACCTGCGTGAACGTGCCCCACAATCCAGTCGGTGTAGTGCCCCAGCGCATTGACTGCCTTGATAGAAAGCAGTGGACCTTCAAAAGTGGCCATGCCATAAAAGGTGACCGCCGCTGCAAAAAACTTAATGATCGGGTCCGTCCTCAATTTGTCCCAGGCCCCGCGCAGGGTCAGCAGACCATTCAGCATCCCGGCCCAGGAGGGCGCCCAAAGCATCAGACTGAAAAGCATACCCAGTACCTGGAGCCAGTTGGGAAGTGCGGTATTCAGCAAGTGGTGCGGCCCCGCCCAGATGTAGATGAAGACCAGAGCCCAGAAGTGGATAACCGACAGTCGGTAAGAATAAACCGGACGCCCTGCCGCCTTGGGCAGAAAATAATACATGATCCCGAGAATCGGAGTTGTCAGAAAGAAGGCCACCGCATTATGCCCGTACCACCATTGAACCAGCGCGTCCTGAACCCCGCCAAAAATTGGATAGCTGTGCAGCAAGCTGGTCGGAATCGAGAGGTGATTGACAATGTACAACATCGCCACCGTCACAATCGTCGCAATGTAGAACCAGATCGCAACGTACAGGGTCGGCTCATTCCTGCGCTTCAGTGTCCAGAAGAAATTAATCGCAAAAATAACCCAGACGAGGACCACAAGGATGTTGATCGGCCAGATGAGTTCCGCGTACTCCTTGCCCCGGGTAAATCCGGCGGGCAGGGTGATTGCCGCAGATAAAATAATCGCCTGCCAACCCCAGAAATGAAGCCATGACAGCAGTCGCGACGCCAGACGTACTTTGCACAAACGTTGCGTCGAATAGTAGATCCCGGCGAACATCATGTTCCCGACAAAGGCAAAAATCGCCGCATTCGTATGCAGGGGACGCAGGCGTCCAAAGGTCAGATAAGAGATACCGTCCGACTGAATCAGCCCAAAGGTGAGCCACTCCAGAAACTTCCCGTTCATCTGCCAGAAATTCATCTGGGCGGCAATCAATACGCCGGCCGTCAGACTGATAATGGCCCAGAACAGGGTCGCGATGACAAAATAACGGACGATCTGGTCGTCAAATTCAATACGGACTTTCGACTGATTCATGGAGTGCGGTTTTTTACAGACGGTGTTGCTTTTTGGTTTTTATCGGCAGGAACAGACTTTTCTTCAGTCAGCGGTAGCAGGGATTCCCGCTCTGGACACGAGAATTCCTGCGAAGCTTTTCTCCTCATGAACATGAGCATGAAAAAAGCCGCCAGAACCAAACTGATGAAAAGGGTTAGAAACAGAATTTCCATTCATTCGCTTTGTGAAATTAAGTCTGCCTGCTTTATTTCGGATAAAAAGGTCTTTTATTAATAGCGTTTTCAACTTTGAAAAAGAATCTATTGGTTTATTGATACCCTTTATAAGTTCGGATGATCTTCATTATTACTTGCATTAATGGATCTGTGCGGAGTCGAGATCGCCGCATGGGGAAAGGAGCACGGGCGTCTCGCCCGTGATGCATCCGTACGCGGGCAAGAACCACCTTCGCCCAAACTTCTGTGGTCGCGGTGCCCGCGTTCCTTTTTGGTTTCGGCCAACAATGGATTTCATCATCGC
>CAZCJJ010000078.1:0-15763 GCA_964499045.1 uncultured Opitutales bacterium
TTTAGCCTGAAATATTCGCGAAGCCCAGAAGTGATGAAGCGCAAGGCGCACGCCGAATCCGCGCGGAAGTGCACTCAAGTGCATGACCAAGCGGATTGTAGGGGTGCAACGCAGCGATTCGCGCTTGTGGGCGAGAGGATTGGGCGAAATTGGACAGTAAAGAAAATTTCATTACGATTTAATCCATAAATGCTTTATAAAAAATAGTTTAAATCACTTTTCGCACAATTCGGTGAATTTTTCAGGTTAGTAGCTTACCACCTGATAGCCCCCGCACTTGAGTGTTAAACATTTCGATTTGGATTTCGATACTCCCAAAACACCATCCGATCTTCGCTATCCGCTATCCGCTATCCGAACACACCTACAGCCTAAAAAAACCCCACCTATTCCACTTTGGCACGCGGAATACAGTGGTGGCACTCCAGAATGTGCGGATTGGCAATCATGGCAAACCCCAACCAATCCTCTCCCTTTTCCGCCGGAGAAGAAAACTGGCTGGCGGCGACGGTCGTCGTCACCACACCGAGGCTCGCCGTAATAACCAGCAAGGCCGCCACCACCCCCGGTCGGAGCGCCAGCCGGGACAAACCCGCCCAGAACGGCTCCTCATAAACCCGCTGGCCACGCAACCCTCCCCGTACCCGGAGCAGAACCCGTGACTCGACCCCGTCCGGACACTCGGGCACCGATTCATCCCGAATCTGCCCCAGAATTCCATCCAAATGCTTCGTTTTCATAATCCCTTTCAACGCCCCAAAACCACCAAACCCTCAGAATTGATGCAAGAATTGTTCAACCGAAGTAATAACCCGGGGTCCGGAATGCTCTCTTATTTGCAGAAAAGCATAAAAATTCACCACCTCCAGACTCATTTTGATGTCTTGACATCATCTATTAATGATGCTTTATTCATCCCATGAGAACAACACTCACATTAGAGCCTGATGTGGCCGAATTGATCCGGCGTGAAACACAGGATGGACGTGTATCTTTGAAAAAAATCGTAAATCAACGTCTACGTATGGGGTTCGGCTTGAAGACTGCACCCAAGCCAAATCCGTTCAAAGTGCATGCTCATCCATCCGGTCTCATGCCCGGCTTAGACCCTCAGCGCTTGAATCAAATCGCCGATGATCTTGAGGCGGAGGCTGCCCGTGACAAGCTATGTCAATCTCTCCATGATCATACCTGACATCAATCTTCTCATCTATGCCTACAATGTTTACTCGCCATGGCATGCTGAAGCATGCCGATGGTGGGAGGCTGCCATGAATGGCAACGATCCGGTTGCACTCCCATGGGTAGTTACCTGTGGATTCGTTCGTTTGGCCACGCACCCACGCGTAATTGAAAGGCCGATGTCCGCTGTTGAAGCGACAAAGTGTGTGGAAGCGTGGCTGAGGCAGCCGATAGCGCTTGTGATTAACCCTGGAAAGCGGTTCCCCGAACTCTTTCTTGGTTATATACAGCAACTAGGCACTGCTGGAAATCTCACCACCGATGCACAGCTGGCCGCATTGGCGGTGGAGCATCAGGCCGAGATACATAGTAATGACAATGATTTCGCACGGTTTAGCGGTCTGCGCTGGCGCAATCCCCTGCCAGCACCCCAAGTCATGACGAAACGAGGAGGACAGAAAACCCCCGGGAAAAATCCCGGACACCCATGATCTGGCCCCAACAACAAGGCCTCGATTCATGGGTATCGAGGGTACTAGCCTGAATGGCACTTAGCCCGCATATCTCTGTGTCCCCGTGCCTTTGTGAGAGAAAAAACCTATCCACCACTTATTCCATTACATCTGCAAAAAACCTGTCTCTCACAGAGTCCACGAGGCTCACGAAGGCCGATCACACGCAGGGTACAAGATGAAAGGATATCAGGGTTTACAGGATACTGGATTCTTTGGGTAATGCGCATGCGCAGACGCGGGGGGACCGCTGATCTGATCTAATGGACTCTAATCCGAATGGCCTTGATTTCCCTGAAGCTGCGGCCTTACTTTCCCCACTCCGGCCGGACCGGAGTCATTTTTTCATCACCAACCATCAGGAACTGATCTATACCCATGTCAAAAGGAAGAGTCACATTACCAGCCGAAGCCGGTCAGGAAAGCACCGTTAAGCAGTTGATAGCAAAATGGGGGGCCGATGCGATCCGGGACAGCGACGGAACCACCCTGTCCCCTGAATTGCTGGAACTGGGGCTTCCCGTCTATTCCACCATTTGCATTGTGAGAGCGGATCAGGAATACCCGCGCAAACACCCGACACACCTGCCCCAGCAATTCCTCCAGTCCCGCCGGGTATCCGGTGACGGGGGCGAACTGGTGGTTGACCTACTGGACGATTATTATCGCCCCAAGTACGCAATCAATGTCGATGATGATCCCCACAAATGGTGGGATGTGGTCGATCACACAACGGATACTATTGTCCCCCCGGAGCAGTGGGATTACCGCGACGGCTGCGTGTATATTCACCATGCCCAACCATGGCACGAATATACCGTCAACTTCCTTGTCTATCAAACCTGGGAATCCGTCTCCATGTACAACCATTTGACCAATGGCTGGACGAGTGAAAAGGTGATCGGCCTCAACCCGTTCGTACCCGAGGTTTACACTCACCTGATGGGCTACTTTGATCGTTGGCTGGAGGAGCACCCGAAAACAAGTGTGGTTCGTTTCACCACCTTTGCCTTCATGTTCATGCTGGTCAACGACCGGAATGCCAAACCCAGGGCGGTGGATTGGACTGGCTACTGCGAGGCAGTCTCCCCTCTTGCCCTTGAGGCTTTTGAGAAGGAGAAGGGATACCGGCTCCGCAGTACGGATTTTGTCGATAACGGCTGCTACAATGCGACCTGCAACCCTCCCTCCCCCCGCTATCTCGACTGGATTGATTTTATCAATGAGTTCACCGTCCGTTTTGCCCGTGATCTCGTGCAAAAGGCCCACGCCGCCGGGAAACAGGCGGCGATGTTCTGGGGAGACCACTGGATCGGGGTTGAGCCCTACGGCGAACGATTCGCCGAAACCGGCATTGATATCCATGTGGGTGCGGCAGAAGACGGCTGTGCGGTGCGCAGAATCACCGATGCCCCTGGAAACCAAGTCAGTGAGGTCCGCCTTTATCCCTATTTTTTCAAGGATGTTTTCCGCGAGGGTAACAACCCGGTGGAGGAATCAATTTCAAACTGGCGCAAGATGCGCCGTGCCATGCTGGTCAGCCCAACCATCGACCGGATCGGTTGGGGGGGCTATCTGAGTCTTGCCAGCCAATTCCCCGACTTTGTGGAACATATTGCTCATATCGCCGAAGAGTTCCGGACTCTCTGTGAGCGGATCGGCCAGCAAAAAGTATGGCAGGCGCCGGTGAAGGTCGGTGTCCTGAACAGTTGGGGCAAAATGCGATCCTGGATCAATCAGGCGGGCATCCAGGAGAAATTCAAAGTGGCCCGGGCGGATGTCATGACTTTCGTCGGTTCCAACCTGATGGAATGCCTGGCCGGACTCCCCGTCGAAATTGTATTCCTCTCCTTCCGGGATATTAAGGAAAACCCCGCCATTCTGGATGACATGGGGGTAATCATTAATGAAGGAACCGCTGGTTCAGCCTGGTCCGGCGGAGAAGCTTGGCTGGATCCGGAATGCGTCACCATACTCCGTTCCTGGATAGCCAAGGGCGGTGGTTTCATTGGCATTGGAGACCCCAGTGCCTGCGAACATCAAGGTCGGTTCTTTCAATTTGAGGATATTCTGGGTGTACAGAAAGAAACCGGACGAACCATGCAAAACGGTGCAAACCAAGGTTTGGCCTGCAATGAGCATTTCATCTCTGCCGACATGGAGAGTGCATTTGTTCCCCTGAATCCCGAGAGCTTTATTTTCCCGACAACAGACGAAATACAGCTAATCGACATCCGCAATCAGCACGTCCATATCGCCGCCCATACGTTTCACCAAGGCCGTGGAGTTTACCTGTCATCCATTCCATGGTGCCTTGAGAACGCCCGGCTGCTCTACCGTGCCATCCTCTGGGCCGGACAGGCAGAGGACTGCACAACGCGCTGTTACACATCCAATCCCAGGACAGCATTCCATTATTATCCGGATAAAAAATGCTATGCACTGGTTAATCACACCGGAGAAAACCAAAAAACCATCACCTTTGACATCAACGGACAATCCAAAGAAGTGGCCCTTGAAGCAGACGAACTGCGCTTCATCGACGAAGGCCTTTGATGTGTGTTCACCGGAATTGCCATCAGCCATTCGAAACCGTTTCAGCCTACAGCCTAAACTCTCATGCATACAACTGAAAGCACACCGGCGGCTGTTTACCGCTATATTCTTCGCTATTTTATTGATCCGTCCTTCGAGCCAACGGCCCGGATTGCAGATCTGATCAAAACCTGCCGGGCAGGCAAAATCGAGGAAGTGATGCTCCTTTTCGCAGCCGAGGAGTTGCACACCGGCCATATCAACGCGGAAGAACTGGAAACGTACCTTGGTATGGCGAGCCAACTCAAGGCTGCTCTGGATGCGGAAGGTATCGCCCTCAGCCTCAATCCCTGGACAACGCTCGGACAGGTACCGCGGGGACGCCGTTTGCGGGAGGGCCAGGAACATTTCCGCCCGATGGTGGGTGAAACCGGGCAAGCCAGCCCTCTCGTAACCTGCCCGCTTTGCCCGGAATGGCAGCATTATCTCGCCAGTACTTTCGCCCGTATGGCGGAGATCCTCGAACCCACCGCGATCTGGATCGAGGATGACTGGCGGCTGCACAACCATGGCCCGGATCTGGGTTGGGGAGGCTGCTTCTGCGAAGAGCACATGAAGCGTTTTTCCGAAAAAGCCGGGCAGACAGTGGACCGTGAGCACTTGATCGAAGCGATACTCCAGCCCGGGAAGCCCCACCCTTGGCGTGCATTGTGGTTCGAGATCAGCCGCGATACCCTGCTTGAGCCGATGCGCGTGGTGCGCAAAGCGGTGCAAGCCGCCTGCCCCTCCACCCGGATTGCACTCATGAGTTCACGGCCTGACCAACATTCGCTTGAAGGACGCGACTGGTCGGCTCTGCAGGATACCACCGGCCGGGAGCCTGCTTTTCTCCTCCGGCCCCACATGGAACCTTACACCGAGGAGCGTGCCCTGCGCACAACCGCATCCGTCACCCGGCACACGATTGCCTGCCTGGATGGCGCAATAGGAATCTATCCAGAACTCGAGAACTCTCCCCGCAGCGGTATTTACTCCAAGAGCCAGCGTTACGTCATCTGGCAAATGCTGGAAACTGCCTGTATCGGCGCTCCCGGAATCACCATTAACCACTATGACAACCTTGGTAACGGATCCGCGCTGGACCCCGCTTTCACCTCCGCCCTCTCCACACCCAAAGCAGTCCTTGGAGCGATTGCCTCTCTCGGAATAGACGACAGGCGGGCGGAGGGTGTTCAAATCCTCTTTTCCCCGTATGTGGCCTCCCATCTCGAACTTCCGCCGCCACCACCCGGAACAGCCCGGGGCAAGGTCGATGGGGCCGCCCTCTCCCTTCAGATGCAGCAGAATCCGTCCGGCGGCGGGGCCGACGGCTTTGCCGGGAGCCTGCAAAGTCTGGTCCACCCATCCGTCGTCTGGGCGGAAACCTGTGCAATCCTCGGGATTGCCCACCGCCTGACCGCGACACCTGATCCCAAGGCAGGCCCGGTACTTGTCAGCGGGCAAACCTTGCGGGCACTGGATGACAAGGAGATTGAACACTTGCTCTCCGGCTTGCTGGTTCTCGATGCCCGGGCGCTCGAAGTGCTGGTTCAACGCGGCTTTGGCCATACCGTCGGCGTTACGGGGGTACAATGGCGCTCACAAAGCGAGAGCGTTTACAGTTATGAAAGTATCCGGGAAGAAGATCCCGCAGTTTACGGAGTGGCTCACCCCAGGCTCTGCGCCCAACGCTGTGCTGGCACGCTGCTCCAGCCCGCCTTCGCATCCGAAGCCGCCATCGAAGTACTCTCCGACATCCGGGATGCGGAGCACCACGTCCTGTGGCCCGCCACCTGGCTTTACCCGACACCTCAAGGGGGCCGCGTGCTCGCCACCACGTATCCGGTCGAAGGGAGCAGCCAGTTTTTCATGGCTTACTTTAACACCTTCCGCAGGCAGTTCTGGCAACGGGTCTTGTTGAAATTGAATCAAGGTGGAAAACTCCTGATGGGGCCGGACGGGACCCGTGTTTACCGTCACAACATTCAGGGTGGTTCTTTTATCGCCGTGCTCAACCCCACTCTGGATTCGCGCCAAGGTTATACCCTGCGAGCGGAACCCGAAGCCTTTGCGGGAGGAAGCTGGCAGTACCTCGACCATGATGGCCAATGGCGTCCCGCCAGTCCCTCCATCCGTCCAGGAGAATGGACCTTTGACTTCAACATTCCCCCTCTGTACGGATCTTTTCTCCGCCATAGCCAGTAGTCGGGAGGGTACTTGCTTAAGGGGGAATGGCACTTAGTTAAGGGACTTCATCGGGACCGTTTACCACAATCGACGGAGCAAGCCCGGCGTCTTGTCGCGGCGTAACTCAGTGAAGACGGAAGCCGGACCCAAAAGGAGCACGGGCATCTTGCCCACGAACTTCGAATAACACGGGCGGGACGCCCGTGCTCCTTTCCACTCTGAAGAATAATCCTGAATTCTCATTGGCACCGATTTCGACGACCTACTTTAACTAAGTGCCATGCTTGTTAGGAAGGTTTTAGCCTGGAATAATTGTGATTGTGGGCAGAGGTTGCATTTTCCGGATTCTGATTCATGCTTCCTTTTTTCGCCCGTATGAGCCTTGCATCAAAAATCATTTTGCCCGTCCTGATCATCGGGGCGGCGTCCATGATAACCTGGGGAGCTATCAAACTGAAACCGGAAGCGGAAACGCGGGTACCGGAGCCGGTATTGCCGCGCGTGCAGGTCATCCCGGTCCAACCGGAAACCATCCACCTACAGGTACAATCCCAGGGAACGGTGCAGGCACGGACGGTTACAACGCTTAAGTCAGAGGTCAGCGGACGCATCGAATACGTCGCTCCTCAATTCCGTCCGGGAGCTTTTTTTGAAGAAGGAACCGTGTTGCTGAAAATCGACCCGTCCGACTACGAGGCAGCCTTGGCACAACAGGAGGCCAATCTGGCCCAGGCAATCCTGAATCTCGCCCAGGAAGAGGCGTTGGCCGAACAGGCAGCCCTGGATTGGGCCGACCTCGGGGAGGGAACGCCCCCTGCCCTAGCCGTTCGCGAGCCACAACTCAAACAGGCCCGCGCCGCCATCCGCAGTGCGGAAGCCGCCGTGGCCAAAGCCCGCCGCGATCTGGAGCGCACCGAGGTCCGTGCCCCCTATCCGGGGCGTGTACTGGAACAGCATGTTGACCGTGGACAGTCCGTCTCCGGTCAACCGGGAGATGTTCTTGCCCGCATCTATGCGGTGGACACTGCGGAAGTTCGACTACCGGTAAGCAGCCATGACATGCTCCTGCTGGACCTGCCTTTCCTTTATCTAGGGGAGGAAGAACGGCCCGGCCCGGCAGTAACATTGACCGTTTCCATCGGCGGAAAAGATTATTCGTGGCAGGGACGCATCATCCGCTCGGAAGGGACAATGGACGACCGCAGTCGTTTCAACTTTCTGGTGGCGGAAGTCCCCCGACCCTTTGAACGTGATCCGGCAAACCAGGATCGTCCTCCGTTCAAACCCGGCCTGTTCGTTAAAGCGGAAATCGAAGGACGGGAAATCCCCGGGGTCTTCAAAATACCGCGGACCGCCTTAAGGGAAAACAATACGGTTCTCGTCGTCGATCCTGACGACCACCTGTACCGCCGCAAGGTCAATGTTATTCAGGCGGACACGACGCATGCAATCATCACCAACGGCTTTGGGCCGGGTGATACGGTGGTCACCAGCCCGTTGGAACTCGCGGTGGACGGCATGGCCGTTGTCCGCGATACCCTGTCCCCCCGTCCAACACCTACCAGCGAGAACCTATGATCGCCTGGTTTGCCCGCAATGGCGTCGCCGCCAATCTGGTCATGCTCATCGTTCTTGTCGGAGGGCTGGTCTCTCTCTACACGATTAAAGTAGAGCTTTTCCCGCCCTTCTCGCTGGATGCAATCACGGTAACAGTCCCCTTTCGCGGGGCGGCGCCGGAGGAAGTGGAGGAAAACATCTGCCTGCGAATCGAAGAGAAAATTCAGGACCTTGAGGGGATCAAACGCTTGCGCTCAAGTGCCCGGGAGGGGGTCGGGGTGGTTACAGCGGAAATTGAGAAAGGTTACGACTCCCGACGGCTGCTCAGTGACATCAAGGCGCGGGTGGATACCATTGACACCTTTCCCATCGATGCGGAAACCCCGATCGTGGAAGAGGTGATGATACGGCGGGAGGTACTCGCGGTTGTTCTTTCCGGGCCTTTCAGTGAAAGCGAGTTGAAAGAGTTTGCGGAGAAAGTCCGGCTGGAATTGATTTCGATTCCCGGCATCACCCAGGTCGATATTCGCGGGGTGCGGGATTACGAGATATCCATTGAAGTTTCGGAGGACGCCCTGCGGCGTCACCAACTGACTTTTGACGAAGTGGCGGCGGCCGTCCGCAACAGCTCCATCGACCTGCCCGGCGGCAGCATCCGATCGGAGGGGGGCGAGATTTTGTTGCGGACCAAAGGGCAAGCCTACCGGGGGGCGGAATTTGCCGACATCGTGCTCATCACCCGTCCCGACGGCACCCACATCCGGATCGGGGATGTCGCCACTGTGGTGGACGGGTTCACCGATACCGTAACGGAAATGAACTTTGGAGGCCAGAAGTCGGTCGAATTGATGGTTTACGAAGTAGGTCGGCAAAGCCCGCTCGACATATCGGCCAAGGTGGAACGCTATGTGGAAGCCAAGCAGTCCGAGCTACCGCCCGGAATCGGGATTACGATTTGGCGCGATGTTTCCTTTTACCTGTGGGACCGCTTGAACATGCTGATCAACAACGGCCTCATCGGCTTGGTGCTGGTGCTTACCGTCCTCACCCTCTTTCTGCGCCCCTCCCTCGCCTTCTGGGTAACGCTGGGGATCCCCTTCTCCTTCCTCGGCACCTTTCTCGTTATGCCGTGGATGGATCTCTCCATTAACCTCGTATCGCTCTTCGCTCTGATCCTGGTCCTCGGTATTGTCGTCGATGACGCCATCGTTGTGGGCGAAAGTGTGTTTTCAGAATTTCAACGCAGCGGCCCGACGGTGGATGCTTCGATTCGCGGTACCCTTGCGGTGTCCATGCCCGTCACCTTCTCTGTGCTGACCACAGCGGTCGCCTTCACCCCATTACTGGCTTTGCCGGGCTTCGAAGGCAAATTCCTGGCCGGGATACCTCTCGTCGTCATCCCCACCCTGCTGTTTTCCCTGCTCCAGTGTAAGCTTGTCCTGCCCTACCATCTCTCCCTTTGCCATGTGGGACAGCGCAAGGCTCAGGACCTGAATTTCCTCCAGATCATGCAGCGGAAAGTGGCCAACAGTATGGAGGTCTTTGTTGAGCGGTATTACCGTCCAGTGCTTCGGCTGGCCCTGAACCACCGCTACACCACCAGCGCAGGATTCACCGCCATTTTTATGGTCACCCTCGGTCTGCTGGCCGGAGGCCATATCAAAACCGTCCCCTTCCCTCCCGTCCCCTCTGATTACATCGGGGTCACTTTGGCCTATCCTGAAGGTACCCCTGAGAAGGTCACTCGCGAGGGTCTCGACAGGGTCCTGCAGGCTCTGAACAATGTTGTCGAAAGGAGCATGGAAAGCGGTCGTCCCAACCCGGTGGAGCATCTCTCCAGCGCCGTCGGCCTGCAGAGTTTCGGCGGGGGGCCACATGGGTCCAATATCACCTACGACCAGACCCATATTGGTGAAATCATCGTTGAGCTGCGCAAGGCCGAATACCGTGAAAACGAAGACTCCGCAGTCTACCTGTCCAACCGCTGGCGGGAAGAACTGGGCGAACTGCCTGGTGTCCGCGAACTGAGCTTTATCGCCACCGCCGCCGGTGGACAGGGCGAGCCAATTGATGTCCAGTTCTCCGGCGGCAAGTCGCTGGAAGACCTGCGTACCGTGGCCAACCACCTCAAGGCCCGGCTGGCCACCTACGAGGGTGTCTTTGACATCCGCGACAATCTGGCCGACAGCCAGCAGGAGATCCAGCTCTCCATCCGTCCGGAAGCGGAAGTACTCGGTCTGACACAGGCTGACCTTGGGCGTCAGGTCCGGCAGGCCTTTTTCGGAGAGGAGGCCCAGCGCTTCCAACGGGGGCGCGATGATGTCCGTGTCATGGTACGCTACCCGCGTGAGGAACGACTCTCCGTCGGCAATTTGGAAGAACTGCGGATACGCACACCCCAGGGGCAGCAGGTTGCTTTTGGCGAAGTGGCGGACGTCAACGTGGGGCTTGGCTACGCCACAATCAACCGGATGAACCGGCAGCGGATCGTGAATGTGTATGCTGATGTGGATAAGGAGAACACCGACCTTCAGGCGATCAAACGCCATCTGGAGAGTGAAGTGTTGCCTGAGATTCTCGCTGACTTTCCTGACATTCGCTACACTCTCGAAGGCGAGGCCCGGGAAATTGCCGAAGGCAACGAAGCCCTGCTGGTCAGCAGTATTCTGGCTGCTTTTGCCATGTATGCCCTATTGGCTATTCCGCTCCGAAGTTACCTACAACCGCTGATTGTCATGGCCGTCATCCCCTTTGGTATCGTGGGGGCCCTCTGGGGCCACATGATTATGGGGCATCCGGTCAGCCGTCTGTCGAATTTCGGTATCATCGCTTTGGCCGGTGTTGTGGTGAACAACAGCCTGATCATGGTGGTTTACATCAACGAACAAAGGCAGGCCGGGCTATCCCTGCTGGAAGCCGCCTGGGAGTCAGGTGCTGTTCGTTTCCGGCCCATCGTGCTCACTTCATTGACCACCTTTGTCGGTTTGGTCCCGCTGCTGTTCGAACGTAGCCTTCAGGCCCAGTTCATGATCCCGATGGCCATCTCCCTCAGCTTCGGCGTCCTCTTCGCGACCTTCCTCACCCTCTTCCTCGTCCCGGCCATCTACCTCGCCCTGGAAGATGTAAAAGCCCTCTTCCGACGCCTCCTATTCCGGAGCGATGATGGCGGAGCGAGGTAACTACGAATAACGCAAATCCACGCGAATCCCGTAGGCTGAAACTTCAGTGAGGCCTCCCCGTGTTCCGGACTATCGACTCGGTTGATTTCATAAAAATGAATCATTGCTCAGCCCTATATTCCATAATCCCGCTTGCATCAGTATCACAAGAAATCATTATTCGATCTAATGACACTGCATTCACAGTTGGCGAAATCAACCTGATGCATCGGCTTGCTCCATATTCACGTTTTGGCGCACTCAAACGTTTGCTTCGGGGTCAGGCGGATAACCATGCTACCCCTTGCCATCGTCCAGGATACCGTTGTGTCCAACTCCAATGGGCACGTGCAGATCATTTGCTCTCCGGCCAAGGAACCCAACGCTATGGTGGTCGCTGGATGGCTCGCGGGGTGACGCCAGTCGTTTATGCAGCTTCAAGCGAGATCATTGCATTGAAAGAAGCTCGGAATAACTTCTCCCGACATGGGATCAAGCCACGCAAACACCCCCGTGTGATCGTGGAGTTGGAGCTTCAATTGCAATCGGTGATCAATCTCCCGGATTTGCTCCGGAACCTGCCCTGGCCAAATCTACCCGAGTTACTACAAGAAGACTGGACATCGGTGAATGACTCTGGACAGGAAACGCTTTCGCAGGCTACCGGACGTGTCTTGTTTGAACTGGGATTCGAAGCCGTACGCGTACCCTCTGCCCGGGATGGCCGTGGGTTCAACTTGTTTATCTTTCCCGAGACACTCCAGCGGGGTAGTCAGATAAGCATTGTAGGCAAAGAAGAACTTGAAAAATGGCTTGCATAAAAACATGTAAAAGTACATACTCCAAGAAGAATCCATTTCAACATCATTAAGGGAATGAAAACCAGCGCGCACAGCCAAGACGCGGCTAACGCCAGTAAATTACGCAAGCGGCGGTCTTGCATCACCAATACCACTAAGGATCACCCATTGGGCATGGCGGTATCTCCACCGGGAGTGCGTGAGGTTTGCCAGCGATTTCACTTGGTGCGGCAGGACTTGACCCGCTTGACTGGCTATTCTCTGCGGGCCGTGGACCAATGGGCAACGGGTAAAGCACCCGCTGCACCTGCCCGGAAACAGCTCACTGAGTTGGTCCGCCTATTTGATGCATTGGCCGATTTAATGGACCCCCGTGAAGTTGGCCCTTGGCTCAAGTCGCCCAATGCAGCCTTCGCTCATTCCACCCCTCTTCAAGTCATCGAACGCGGCGAGCAAGACCGCCTCTGGCGCATGATCCATCAACTGGATACCGGCGAACCGGACTAACCCGCATATCTCACCGGGTTTCCGGGACATCCATGAAAATGAGGGCAGAACCTGACTATACCCGCAGCAACCTCAAGTATTCTGGTAACCGGAAACACCAAACACTTCCCCACAAAACTGCGTGGAGGTGTACAGGTGCTGACACCAGCCGAATGGCTCACTCATCATTTTGGTAAATGATGGCGGGTACCGGAGGACAGAGGAATGATGGTGGATGGGTATCTCATCATCCAATCCGGAAGATCCTTCGGAGTCAAAAAAAGGAGCACGGGCGCCGTGTCTTCCAAGTTCGTGGGCAAGATGCCCACGCTCCTTTCCAACAACACCGATGGTACGTTCGTGGGCACTTGTCCGTCGCGTCAGGACGTGGGTTTATCCTGTTGCTCGCGGCGATAGGCTTCAGCGAGAAGGCTGATGGGGTGCCGGACCTCACAGCTCTTACCGTCGGCCTTGATTCCATTCTGCAGTTGTAAGTGACAGCCCGGATTCGAGGTCGCAACAAGCGGTGCGTCGGTCGAGGCAAGGTGATCGAGTTTCCGCCGCAACAGTTTGGCCGATTGCTCCGGCTGGGTGATGTTGTAAATCCCGGCGCTGCCACAGCACCAGTCGGACTCCGGAAGCTCCTTCAAATGCAGGCCCGGTACACTTTGCAGGATCTGCCGGGGCTGCCGCACCACTTTCTGGCCGTGACAGAGGTGGCAACTTTCATGGTAAGTGACGGTACGGTCCTCCGGCTGGCTTTGAGGCGGGCGGAAGTCGATTTTGACCAGCCACTCGTGGATATCATGTAACTTGCGATCCCAGAGCCGGGCTTTTTCCGCATAGGCCGGATCATTGGCAAGCAGGGGCCCGTAGTGTTTCAAATGACTGCCGCACCCTCCGGCATTGGTGATAATCGCATCCAGTTTATCCGGGTCAAAGGCGTCAATCTGCTTGCGGGCCAACTTCCGGGCGAGTTCCAGTTCACCGTTGTGGGCATGCAGAGATCCACAGCAAAACTGGACCGGCGGAGTCAGAACCTCGCAACCGTTGGCGAGGAGAACATCGACCGTATCCCGGTTGATATCGCTGAAGGCAAGATCCTGGACACAACCGGTCATAAGCCCGACCCGGTAGCGTACCGTAGCTGGTTTTTCCACCGGGCGGATCAACTGGTGGGAGAATTTTTTTTGCACCTGCGGGGTCTGCGGTTCCAGCTCGCGCAGGCGGCGCGGCAGCAGGCGCAGGAGCCCGGATTTGCGGACCAGACGGTCCAGCCCGGTGCTCTGGTACAGGCCGATGCTGCGCCCTACCAGACGAAGCAAACGGGGATGCATGAAAAGAGTCTTCACTGCCAGCCAGCGCCAGAAATTGCGTTGTGGGCTGTCGGCAATTCCTTCCGCCTCAATCTGGGCCCTGGCCATTTCAAAAAGCTGCGGGTAATCCACGTTTGCCGGACAGGCTGTTTTACAGGCCAGGCAGCCGAGGCAGTAGTACATTTCATCGGCAAAGGCCTTGTTCACCTCCAGTTCCCCGTCAGCAATTGCCCGCATCCAGGCAATCCGCCCGCGGGGGCTGTTGCGCTCCAGCCCTGTGGTATCATAGGTCGGGCAGGAGGGAAGACACATCCCGCAGTGCATGCACTGTTGCAGTACGGAGTAATCCAGGCCTTTGAGATAATTCGGTTTGTCGGCGGGAGCACTCATGCGAGATCAAAAATTTTGCCCGGGTTGAGCAGGTTATCCGGATCCAGGGCCAATTTCACTTTCTTCAACAAAGCATAGCTGCCCTGATCAAACTGGGTCGGTAAAAACGCTTTCTTCGCCAGCCCGACGCCATGTTCACCGGTGATCGTTCCCCCAAGGGAAATGGCATAGTCGAAAATCTCCTTCATCGCCTTTTCCACTTTTTCCATTTCCTCATGATCCCGCTCGTTGGTCAGAAAGGTCGGATGCAGGTTGCCGTCGCCCATGTGGCCGAAAGTCGCCACATCCACACCGTAACGCTGGCCGACCTCCTCGACAAAACGAACCATCTTGGCCAGTTCGCTGCGGGGAACGGTGGCATCTTCCAGGATCGTGGTCGGTTTGATGCGGGCCAGGGCCGCAAAAGCACTGCGGCGAGCGGTGGCCATTTGCAGGGCATGCTTGTCATCCTTGGCCAGCGTCACATCCCTCGCTCCGCAAGCCTTGGCAATCTCAACCATGCCAGCGGCTTCTTCTTCCACCACCGCCGGATGCCCGTCGGTTTCCATGAAAAGAAGGGCTTCACAATCCATCGGCAGGCCGATTTTGGCAAAGTCTTCCACGCAATGAATGGTCTTACGGTCGAGAAACTCCAGTGTGCAGGGAATGATCGGTTTGGCGATAATGGCGGAGACGGTTTCCGCCGCCTGTTCCATGCTGGCATAAGTTGCAAGCAGGGTCCGCTTCGACTGTGGACGGGGCACGAGTTTGAGCAGGATTTTTGTAATCACGCCCAGTGTGCCCTCGGAACCGACAAAGAAGTCTTTCAGAGAATAACCGGCGACATCTTTCACGCACTTGCTGCCCAGCCACATGATCTCGCCTTCCGCGGTAACCACTTCAAGGCCCATCACATAATCGCGGGTCACGCCATACTTCAGCCCACGCAGACCACCGGAGTTGTTGGCCACATTACCTCCAATCGTCGATACTTTCATCGAACTCGGATCCGGCGGATAAAAAAGTCCGTGCTGTCCGGCTTCCTCGTCGATCAGCTTGGTCATCACTCCGGGCTCGACC
The DNA here is from genome assembly GCA_964499045.1 of uncultured Opitutales bacterium. Classification (GTDB taxonomy): domain Bacteria; phylum Verrucomicrobiota; class Verrucomicrobiia; order Opitutales; family CAZCJJ01; genus CAZCJJ01. Next base: position 15,222 of record CAZCJJ010000078.1, read on the forward strand.
AGCATCGTGAGATTCGCGGAGTCGATTTCAATTATCCGCTTCATTCGCAGGAGGCACAAGACAATGCCGCCTCCCACCGGGATGCTACCCCCGGAAAGCCCTGTCCCGCTCCCGCGTGTCACCACCGGCACTTTCTTTTCCCGGCACAGACGGATGACCGCTGCCACCTCCTCCGTGGTTTCCGGCAATACCACCCCGTGGGCCTTGCCTTTGATTCCGGCCGTGCCGTCGTAACCATAGACCGTCAGGTCCTCGGGCGAGCTCAATACACGCTCCGGCGATAAAATCGCCTGCAGTTCAGTTAAAAGTTCAGCTTGAGGAATACTCATGATAAATACATCCGTTCGTTGAAAAGCCATTGAGAACTAAGAGAATAGCCTCTCGGAAACAATCGAATTATGGACCAGACCAGCGCTTTCCCTCCAATGAACGCCTTTTCTAATCCCACCGATTAGCCCGAATGTCTCAGCAAATCCGGAAAAGCGGGTTAGCCCGAATGGCACTTAGTTAAGCCGGGTTGTCGAGGATTTTCATGGGAGGAT
>CAZCJJ010000079.1:0-15757 GCA_964499045.1 uncultured Opitutales bacterium
CAGGGAAAAGGGGGAGACTCCAAAAAATGGGGATCAAGTCAACAACGCAATTGCGCAGGCAGCCCGGCGCAAAGCTTTTTGGTGACCCATGTCCATTCAAAGATCCAGAAGAGATCAGGGAAACCGATGGAACGCTGATTCTTCTCACGCTAAGCCGCAGAGACGCGAAGCTGAGGGGCAAGGTATTGGGGCCGGATTATCGATTAAAATGCCTCTTGACAAATATTCGATCAGGCGAATATTCGTTTGCCCATGAATACCCTAACGGTCTATCGCTGTCTTTGTGACGAAACACGGCTGCGCATTCTGAATTTGCTTTTGGAAGGGCCGTTGTGTGTGTGCCATCTGGCGTCGGTTCTCGGGATGGAGCAGCCGAAAATATCGCGGCACCTCAAAGCTTTGAAGGAGGCGGGTGCGGTGGAGACGGAACGTTGTTACAACTGGACCATCTGCCGGATTGCAACGAAGCCGTCCAAGCTCCTCGATACCAACCTCAGGTGTCTTCAGGATTTACGGAATGAAAATCCCCTATTCCGCGATGATCTTAAATGCCGGACCAAGGCAGTTGCGGAAATCAATTCCACGGATTGTACGGAAGTTCCCGCCAGGGTTCGCGACCTGTGCCAAAAGGGCGGCCGCTCAGATTGCTGACACAAAATAGGTTGCTGTTGTAATTAATTGCTGAATGCGTTTCCTATGAAAAAACAGAAAGTTCTCATTCTCTGCACTGGCAATTCCTGTCGCAGCCACATGGCGGAGGGGATACTTCGGCACATGGCGGGCGATCTTTTCGATGTTTACAGTGCCGGATCAAAACCGGCCGGGTATGTTCATCCGGTGGGGATTGAAGTGCTTAAGGAAATCGGGATTGATATTTCCGGACATGAGTCAAAGCACCTCGATCAATATCTGGATGTTGGTGTCGATACCGTTATCACTGTCTGCGGCAATGCCAATGACGCTTGCCCTGTTTTTCCGGGCAAGGTAAGGCGGCACCATTACGGTTTCGAGGATCCGCCCAAGGCGGCCCGTCCCGGTGAAACCGAAATCGATGCCTTCCGCCGGATACGTGACGAAATCCGGATGGTCTTTGAGGCCTATGTGGACGGTTATCGGGACGCAACGGGGGAATAAGTCAAAAGTTGAAGTACTGAAACCTGAAAAATAATCCATAGTCAGAAATTATTATGAACAAACAAGCCAAGGAACCGTCGCCCTTGGATCCCGAACCCCAAAGGAGCGTGGGCATCCTGCCCGCGAACTTAGAAATTCACGGGCAAGACGCCCGTGCTCCTTTCGACTTTAAAGAACAACCATTTAAAATCGTGGCTAATATGGACGATTTTACGATTGAGATACTAAACCCCTAAGCCCCTAAACACCTAAATCGCTAAACACCTTTCCCAATGAGTGATTCAGTTGCAAAAAAAATGTCTATTCTGGACCGTTTCCTGACGGTTTGGATTTTTGTCGCCATGGCGATTGGAGTAGGGGTCGGCTATTTCTTTATTGCCGATCCGGAAGCTCTCTTTGCTCCCGTTACTGTGGGGACGACCAACCTGCTTATTGCTGCCGGACTCATCCTGATGATGTATCCGCCGCTGGCGAAAGTGAAATACGAGCAGATGCCAAAGGTTTTTTCGAACATGCGCATCCTCGGACTTTCCCTTTTTCAAAACTGGGTCGCCGGGCCCGTTTTGATGTTCGTGTTGGCCGTGGTGTTCCTGCACAACCATCCGGAATACATGGTCGGCCTGATTCTTGTCGGCATCGCGCGCTGTATCGCTATGGTGCTGGTGTGGAATTTGCTGGCCAAGGGAAGTTCAGAGTATTGCGCCGGACTGGTCGCGCTCAATAGCGTCTTTCAGATCCTCTTTTTCGGTCTTTACGCATGGATTTTCATTACCTGGCTACCCGGGCTGATGGGGATTGACTTGTCCGTTGTTCAGGGTATCGGCGGAAAGACCCTCGCGGATGTCACGATTGGGGAAATTTTCGCCAGTGTCATGATCTATCTCGGCATCCCCTTTGCAGCCGGGATCCTCAGTCGTGTCATCCTGATTCCGCTTAAGGGGCACGAATGGTATGATACCAAATTCGTTCCGGTGATTTCACCTATCACATTGATCGCACTGTTGTTTACGATTGTTGTCATGTTCATGTTCAAAGGGGATGCAATCGTTAAACTTCCTATGGACGTCCTTCGCATCGCCGTGCCCCTGACGATCTATTTCGTACTCATGTTCCTGGTCAGCTTTTTTATGGGACGTGCGGTCGGGGCTGACTATTCCCGCAGTGCCACTCTCGCATTTACCGCTTCGGGAAATAACTTTGAGTTGGCTATTGCCGTGGGCATCGCGGTCTTCGGCATTGCTTCCAGTGTTGCCTTCGCCACGGTTGTCGGTCCGCTCATCGAGGTGCCTGTTTTGATCGGTCTCGTCCATGTCGCCCTATGGCTACGCCGCAAATTCTTTCCCCATGCGATAATCGAGGAGGCGGAAATCGGGGGAGTGGAAGCTCTCAGCGAGAGAGACCGGGCTTTTATCGAAAGCGAGAGCTGCCGTGCCCTCCGCAATACCTATGATTCTGTTAAATCTTAACCTGAAAAATCCATTGGATTGTGCGCAAAGGGTTTCGTGAATATTTCACACTAGATAGAGTGGCACTTGGTTAAGGACTTCATCGGGGCGTGAGCAAATTCCGGACACCCATGAAAAGAGTGGAGCTACAAGACCAACTATGGGAAACAAGGTGTAGGTGTTTGTCCAAATCGAAATTGGGATCGAAATCGAAACAACGACCTGTACTTGTTCAGATTATGGGTATCCTAAAATCCTCCTCAATAGGTAAACAGTGCGATTATAGCTATGTCCTGTCTCCACCTACTTAATGGGATACCATCATCCGACAGGTTTCTCCAGGGAATCAATGTCGATTTTTGATCATGGTCATCATGGCTTCCATGGCATGTCGGGCGCGGTTGGTGTCAGAATCTTTAAGCAACTCACTGAGGCGCTCAGGTACGATCTGCCAGGAAAGGCCCCAGCGGTCGGTGATCCAGCCGCATTGGACTTCCTTGCAGCCGTTCAAGCATTCACAATCACACGGAAGCCGCCGTGAATCAGGCGTTTGATGTCGAAGGGCGGTTGCACATCCGGGTTGTGTCCCGGGCAGATTGCTTGCATACGGGGATCGGCCATGACTTTTGCGTTTACCGCATCACGGTGTTCACGGGATTCATAGACGATGTAGGAGAAGATCAATGTCTCGTCGTCCGCTGCACCGATGAGTTCGGGAGCGGGTTTTGTGATTCCGTCACAGGTTGGAAAATCATCCCCTGCCGCCTCGATGTATTCGAGAGCTCCGTGGTCTTTCCAGATTTGTCCGGCCTGGGATGCGATTTCCCGGTATTGGGCCAGATTGGTTTTGGGTACGGGGATGAGGAATCCGTCGATGTATTTACTCATGGTTGTTTCCTTTCGTTTTTGTTAATGTTCTTGTTTGTTTGAATAGGGGCGTTGGGACCTGGTTCACGTATGCCGCATTACTGGTCGCCATGCTGCTGCATGAGTGCATCCGCCCGGCTTTGGAGTTCATTTGCCGGGACATCTTCCACATACTTTGCGATGAACCAGGTGTTGCCCCATGTGTCCCGGATGCAACCCATACGATCACCCCAAAACATGTCTCCGGGCTCCATAATAGAGGAGCAGCCATTCTCAAGGGCCTTGAGATACACGCTATCGACCTCATCAAGATAAAGGTAGAGCCTGGATGGCTCCGGTTTCATTTCCTGACAGGCATCACTCAGCATGACGACGCAATTGCCGAGCCGTACTTCCGCATGCATGATTTTTCCATCCGGCTGGAGAATGCGTTCGGCCAGTTTCCCGCCCAGAACCTTCTCCAGAAAGGTTATCAGTCCTGTGGCATCGGCGCAGTTGATGTAAGGGATGACCGTTTGGTATCCGGAGGGTGGTGTGCTGTTGTTTTGAGAGGTCATATTAACTTTGGATTGGAGGTTATCAGTTGTCGGAGCAGGTTAGCGGTTGGCCGAAGAGACTGTTGATATAGTGGCGTGCATGATTGAAATTGTGGACGATAAGCTGGGGGTCTCCGCAGGTTTTGCCTACGAGCAGGGATCCCTGCCACAGGCTGTTGAACATCCAGGCGATTTGATCCGGGTCGAAATCGATCAAAGGCGGATGCTGGTCCTTGGCTTGGCGAAGAAGCCCAGCCACCAGCCCCGTCCAGCCTTGCAGGCTTTTTTGGCAAGTCTCACGCATCGGCTCATCGGTGCCGCCTATTTCCTGTGAAATCATCCCAAGCAGGCAGGCGACGATCCCGTCGGGCGGCTGTTGGACACTTTCGATCAGTCCGTCGATCAGACGGTGGAGGCGAAGCAGCGGATCCTGTTCGGGTTGGCCCATATCATTCATATATCCGGCAACCCGGTCCTGGCACCACTTGCCAATGCCCGCCTCGGCGATGAGCTCCTTGGATTTGAAGTAATGAAAGAAGGCCCCCTTGGTTACCCCCGCCTCCTCGCAAATCTGGTCAACTGTCGTAGCCGTATAGCCCTGCCGCCGCATCAGGCGTATGGTGGCATCAAGTAGTTTTTCCCGGGTGGGAGAGGCGAGGTGTTTGTTGCTTCGAATGTACATACGGACTAGTTGGTATGTTTGTTATGCTGTTGCTTTTGTCAACCAAAAATTCGGGATGATAAATTCCGGACTCCCATGAAAAGTGTGGAGCAACAAGACCAACTGTGGGAGGCAAGGTGTATGTTTTTAGCCCTCAAGGTCGGCCTGTCAGGCCGCCTTTTCTTAATTTCCAATTCATAATTCATAATTCGTAATTCCCAATTTCCCTCCCTCCGCCATCATCCCTCACTGAAGATTCAGCCTACTTTCGTAAAGGTCATTTTGTTCAAAAAAACTTGAACACAATGGGATGGGCTGTCACAAGATCCAGAACGGGTATGCCTGAGTTTGTCCCTGTCCCCAGGAGTCGGAGTAAACAATGTCTCCTTCGGGGTGCACGCATGAGGCGGAGGAATTATTCGTGACCAGCACGACGATGGGAATCATGCCCGTGGCTTCGCTGAATGGCTGGGCCTTCCCTCCTGCCAGCACCCGGTGACTGAAAAGCTGATCAAGGCCTTTATTTCAGGGATCGGAGAGAGTAAGTAGCTGCGTTGGTAAGCAACGTGGAGACTGTGGCCACGTCGGATTTATCGAAATCGGGGCAAAATTACTGTTCTGTTGTCAGTGGGTGATACGGATCGACCCCTTCGTGAATTTCTTAAGGAATATTGACATAATGCCATAAAACCATATCCTTAGCCATACCATGAAAACCACACTGGATTTGGATGACCATTTGTTGATTGAGGCGAAAACACTTGCCGCCCGCAGGCAGACCACCCTCAAAGCGATTGTGGAACACGCCCTGCGGCGTGAGATTCAGCCTGTCGCCGACTTGGAGAATCCCAATCCGGATTTATACGAGGTAGGTCCTTTCGGGATTCTCAGTCTCAAAAAAAGGGGCCATACCAAAACGGCAGAACAAGTCCAATCGCTGATTGATGGTCAGTATAGCGAAGAGGATGCCCGCGTAATCACTATGTCCAAAGGGCAATCATGATTCAGCTTCTCGATGTCAACGTATTGATTGCCCTTGGCGATGCCGACCACACACACCGGGCAAAAGCCCTCCGCTTTTTTGAGCAGTCTGCCACCGTTGAAGGCTGGGCCACCTGTCCTCTCACTGAGAATGCCTTCATCCGTATTCTTGGGGGTCACGCTTACCTTGGGGGTCCTGGCTCGACGATGGAAGCCCGTCGTCTCCTGGCCAGTATTCTGCGGGCACCCGGCCATCAGTTCTGGCCCGACGATCTTTCCCTCGCTGATATGCGGGCATTCCCCGCGTTACCGGGTTCAAAAAGCCTCACCGACCTTTACCTTCTCGCTCTCGCTGTCAAACACCGCGGACGCTTCGTTACCTTTGACCACCGGATTGATGCGTCCCTCATACCCGGTGGCCCCACCGCTTACTTCACCATTCCTGCTGCCTGATTTTTTAATGCCGTCCTTTATCGAAAACTACCGGATTGCGGCGGAGAGGAACCCCCTTCCCAAGGGCCATAATCTCAATCCATGAACCCTTTCAAACGATGGGGGCGTTCCCGTCAGTCCACGCCCACGCAGATGCGGCTGCGGAATTCACGATTTTTCCTTGTCGCATCCGGAGGAGCGTATATGGCTCGGCTCTATGCAATTCGTCAGTACAAGAGGTCAGAGTCCGGCGGTTTCATTTACGGAAGCGGTGGCGACCGGGCTGGCCCCCGACAGCGGGCTTTATTTGCCGCAGTCATTGCCTGATTTAGGCGAATACCTCGATGATTGGAGAAGCTTGGATTATCCGGCACTCTGTGAGGCCTTTCTTTCCCTCTTTGCCACCGATTTGCCGCCGGGGGTGCTGCACAAGCGGGTTAAGCAGTCCTACAAGCATTTTAACCATGAACGGGTCGCCCCGTTGGTGGCTCTCGACGAAAACCTGTTTGTTCTGGAACTTTTTCACGGGCCGACCCTGGCCTTCAAGGACTTTGCCTTGCAACTGCTCGGCAACCTGTACGAGGAGCAGATCAGCCGCACGAAAACCCCCATCAATGTGTTGGGGGCAACTTCCGGAGATACCGGCTCCGCCGCGATCCACGGACTACTGGGCAAGCGGGGTGTGAAAATTTTTATCCTTTATCCGCAAGGGCGGATCTCCCCCCTCCAGGAGCGTCAAATGACTACCACCGGGGCCGCCAATGTTTACCCGATTGCCATCGAGGGGACCTTCGACGATGCCCAGCGTATTGTCAAAAACCTCTTTGGTGATCTGGACTTCAAGCATCAGTATCACTTGTCGGCCATTAACTCGATCAACCTCGCCCGTATTCTGGCCCAGTGTGTCTATTATCTATGGGCCTGGTTCCGTCTGCCGGAGGGAAAACAGGAATCCGTAGAATTCATCGTACCGACGGGGAACTTTGGCAATGTCCTGGCTGGCTGGCTGGTCAAGCGCATGGGGGTACCCTTGGGATCCTTCAAGGTGGCAACCAACCAGAATGATATTCTTTACCGACTCTTCACGACAGGCCGTTACCAGCAGTCCGAAGTGACTCCGAGCCTCGCGCCTTCCATGGACATTCAGGTGGCATCCAACTTCGAGCGTTTCCTCTACTACATGGAAGGGGAGAATCCGGAACGGGTGCGTTCCATAATGGCGACTTTCCGCGAAAAGGGGGATTATACCTTTGAGGATTTTCAGGGTGGTGAATTGAGTGCGTCCCGGACGACGGATGCCGATATTGAGCGGCTGATCCGGGAGGTGTACGACAGCTACCGCTACGTGGTGGACCCCCATACGGCCTGTGCGTTTCAGGATATCGATCCCAACCGGAATACCGTGGTTTTGTCCACTGCGCATCCAGCCAAGTTTCCGGATGTCATCGTCAAAGCGATCGGGGTGGAGCCTCAGTCGGAATCACTGGAATCGATCAAGGAGATTGCCTGTGTCAATTACCCCCTGTCGGCACAAGAAGAGGCTGTCCGGGAGTTGCTGGAAGCCCATGCCGAGGATGGTGGCGGACGGAGGGATTGAGCGAGGCGGGCTTATTATCCGTGGCGGATGACAACCTCACGGATGTCCTGGCAACCCGGTAATCTCCGGATTCTACTCAGTATGTTGTTCTGGCTGAAACTCATTTCCTGCCGCAGGATGCTGTTGGTGACCGTGATCACCAGTGTTTTTCCCCGCACCAATTGACCGGGACGTGCGCGATGGGCCGCCTTTTCCCCGACAATCTGACGCCAGTTCTCCATGATGACCTGTTCGGTGCTCTTTTCTTCCCACTGGAATTTCTTCTGTAAATCTTCAATCAAGGCATCCAGTGGCCGAATCTTGCGCGGGATGGATCGGCTCTTATCCGGGGGCAGTCCCTTGAATGCAGCAATCAGGTTTTGGGCTTCGCGTGGGAATGGGCTGCTCATCATAACCTTTCCTGGACAGCCGCCCAGACCTGATCGGGGTGAATGAAATCCATGCAGCGTTGCTGGCGTACGCAGCTTTCGAGATGCCCGGAGCAGGGACAGAGTCCCCCTTGGAGGGCAAGGTGCTTCGGTCCCTGGGGAGCCCAGCGTGCGCTGGAGGTCGGACCAAATAGCCCGACCGTTGCGATGCCGAGGCCGGCGGCCAGATGCAGGGGCGCGGTGTCCGGTGATACAAAAACACGAGCCTGTGACAGTACGCCCAGAAAATGCCTCAGATCCGGCGAGGGGGGGAGTGTCCGGATAGAGGGGTCTTTTTGCAACAAGGCCTTAAGCAGCGATTGTTCGCGTTCGCTCGGGCCGGAGGTGAAACACAACGGAACACCGGTATCCCGGGCATAGGCCGCAATACTCAGCCAGTGTGCGGGCTCCCATTCCTTTTTGCGCTGGCTGGTCGAAAGGTGGCAGAGAACCGGCTTGTCGGGCAAAAGTTTCCGACCCGCCTCCACCATGGCCGGGTCGGCGTGGATTTCGATGGCGGGCACAGCGGGGAAGGGGATCTGCCAGGCTCCGAGCACATAAAGGTCACGGACCATTTCATGGCGGGTGGTGTCCAGCTCTTCGATAATCTGGGTGTAGCACCATTTGCGACCGATGAATCCCATCGGCGCAAAAACGCCGAGTCGTTGCCGGGCACCAATGTAACGGCTCAGAATGGCTCCCCGGTCATTGCCGACAAAATCGACGGAGCGGTCAAAACGTTCGGCTCTGAGGGCCTTGAGCAGGGGCAAGCTCTCTTTCAGCCGCCACTTGCCGCTGGTTCTTGGGAGGGCCCACAGTCGGTCAAGCCAGGGCAGGTGTTCGAGAATGGGAGCGGCTTCTTTTGCCACCAGTGCATGCAATTCCGCATCTGGAAACGATTCCCGCAATGCACGCAGAGCGGGAATCATGACTGCGACATCCCCAAGGTATTTGAACTTGATGGCTAGTATCTTCAAGGCTGACCGGGATGATGGCGGAAAGCCTGATCAAGGCAACGGCGAAGTAGGCGTGTTCGCAGAACGTCAATTAGAAATAGCGCTTGCTGACGACCAGAGGCAGGTGACTGCCAGTGCTGGCATCGGCTCCGGAGGAATGAAAGACTCCGAAGAGGACTCCGACGATATTCTCCGGAGTCACGGGGTGCGGATCATTGATGCTGTTGTTCTGGCCGCGGGCGATCCAGCCGTCACCGTTCATGGCAACCAGGGTATGCCCAACCAAGTCCCCGTCCTGATCCCGGTAAACTACGATCATGCCGGGCCGCAGGGTATGGAAATGGGTTTTGGCAACCAGCAGAACAGCGTTGTCGCTGTAGTGTGGAGCCATGGAATCCCCGGCGGTCCGCATGACCATCCAATCCGGGTTGAGGCAGGCAACCCTTTCCGCATCCGCCAGTGCCCGGTTATATGAAACCGGGGTGTTCTGGCCGTTTGGATCCGCGGCTGAGGCCACAGTCATGCAAGCGACAACCATGACGATGGCTGCGAGGAGCATGCGGGCTGCGGCGGGTTTTCCTTTCATGCCCACAGTATGCCCTGTTTTAGGCTTTTCCGGTATTCGGTGAAACTACCAACCTTGATCCGTTTCTTACCGATTTTTACTCCTGTAAATCCTGACGTCTGAAGGGGCTTTGCCTGTAGCAGGCTCAGGTCTGGACCTGAGGGAGGTGAGGGGTTTTCGGGTAGATCTCCTCCGTCGAAATTCAAATCGAAATCGGAATTAAAATCGGGATCGAAAAAGTGCGTGGGAAGCAGGCTGTTTACCGCTTGAGTGAGGACTTCTATTTTGTGGAAAAACAGAGTGAGATGAGCGCTGGATTTGCTGCGTCGATTTCGATTTGGAATAGTGCAACCATCCAGCAAAGCCGTCGCCAGCAAGTATGCTTTTAACGATTGAGATCCGGTCCGTGAAGTTGTAGCCTTTTGTTTCTCATGTTTTCACGGTTAAACAGCCTATTGCTGATGGCGCTGGCGGCTCTTTTCCTGACGGGGTGCGAGACCACGGGAACGCGTACCTCTCCGTCCGGTGCTGTTTCCCATGCACAGGCATCCCAGGCGGGAAAGGTCGTCCAGTTGGGGGCTCCGGGGAGGATCAGTGCCTGGGGGGAAGGGCAATCCATGGCTCCTCTCTATGGCGACAATACTTATGTGGTGGTGGAACCGATTGCCTTTGAGGCGCTGACGGAAGGTATGATTGTGGCCTACCGGAATCGTAACGGTCATAACGTGGTTCACCGACTGGTCCGGCTGGAGCGCGGGGCCTGGGTCGCGGAAGGCATCAATAACCCGGCGGCAGACCGGGACAAGGTCACTCCGCAGAATCTTCTGGGGGTCGTCTATGCCACCTTTTATGCGCAGCCGGAGTGAGTGTTTCTGGTCTGCATGTCAATTCTCATAGGAATTAGATTGACATAGTGGCTTGTTCCTCAGGAGGATTGAGCACATGAGGTCGCCTCCGACACAAAAGCAGATTGCGGCGAAGCTGGGTCTTTCGCAGACGCTGGTTTCGCGTGTGTTGGCGGGACGCGGGGAAGAGATTGGAGCGGCCAAGACTACGATCCGGCGGATCAAGCAATTGGCGGCAGAGTGGAATTATCAGCCGAATGCCTCGTCACTGGCCCTTTTGGGAGCACCCACCCGGACGATTGGAATTGTGGTCAAGGATTTTGAGGATCCCTTTTTTGGTTGTCTGATCGGGACATTACAGGGGCTGGCCCGGGAGCACGGCCACTCTTTGCTGCTCAGTGGTGGGGAATTTCAGGATCTGGAGGCCTTGCGCAGGCATGCGATCGATGGGATCATTTTAACCGGGAGTGATTTTTTCCCATCCATTTTAGGGCCCAAGGGCTTGTCGAAGGTGCAAATTGGGATGGGGCGGATTACGCCGGATGCGCAGCAGATTCATATGGATGAGCGGGCCGCCCTGTACGAGCTGGTGGAATACCTGACCGGGCTGGGCCACCGGAGGATCGGATTTGTGGGCTATACGACTCCGAACCACAAACGGAGACTCGAACTGCTTCAGACGGAACTCGTCACCCGTGGACTTCCGGTCCAGTCCTCCTTTTTTGACAGCATGAATCCCGGTACCGATCGGGTTCCGGGGAAGCGTTTACTCGAAGGCAAAACGCGACCGACGGCGGTGGTGGCCGGAGACGACAAGATGGCACTGGCCTTTATGCGTTATGCCTATGCCCGAGGGCTACGGATTCCGGAAGATTTGTCTCTGGCCGGGGTGGATGACATACCGGCGGCCGTCCAGGCGATACCGCCCCTGACTACGATACGCCAACCGCTGAAAGCGATGGCAGAGAAGGCTTACAACCTTTTGACCGAAGGCAATCCGTACCAAGGGAGAGAGCCACTTTGCCTGAAAGGCGAGCTCATTATTCGCGAGACCTGCGGTTACCCGATTTTGAACCATTCACCCAAATAACAAAAAGATGAAAAAAAACATAAAGATTCATAAAACAAAGGAAGAATCCGGTAAGGCGGCAGCCGTACTGGGTGCAAAATGGATCCGGGAGGCGATCAAGGAAAAAGGGCACGCCAATATTATTGTGGCGACCGGAGCTTCCCAGTTCGCCATGCTGGAAAACTTGGTGAAAGAGCCCCGGATTGATTGGACGCGTGTGACCGGCTTTCACCTGGATGAGTATGTCGGTATTTCGATTACCCATGGAGCTTCCTTCCGCAAGTACCTCTGGGAACGCTTCGTTTCGCAGCTTCCTCTGCCTCTGGCGGCTTTTCATTACCTGAATGCCGAGGAAGATCCGAAGAAGGAGTGCCAGCGGGTTGGTGCGATTATCAAGAAGCATCCGATTGATGTTTGCTTTGCCGGGATTGGCGAAAATGGTCACCTGGCTTTCAACGATCCGCCTGCTGACTTCAAGGCAACCGCTCCCTATCTTGTGGTGGACCTCGACGAAGCCTGTCGGCGTCAGCAGATGGGTGAGGGTTGGTTCAAGCGTTTGAGCGATGTGCCCAAACAGGCGATCTCCATGTCCATCAATCAGATCATGAAGTCGAAAGGCATCATCTGTACCGTGCCGGACAAGCGCAAAGCTCAGGCGGTCAAGGATTGCCTGACCGGTGAAATAACGAACATGCATCCATCCTCCATCCTGCAGGAGCACCCGAAGGCACTGTGCTTCCTCGATAGCGGATCCGCATCGTTACTTTAACGGGGTGGTTTAACCTTCTTTTTCCATTTGCCGGCAGCGATACCCTTGTTCAATGGGTATCGGCTGCCGGGCTTGGAAATGAAGATTGTCAAATAAACCGGTTGACAAGGCGGGGAGGGCAGGTAGTTTTCTCCCCTTTTCCAGATAACCGATTCGATATTTATCATGGCTAACACCAAACAAGCCCAGAAGTACATTCGTAAAACCGTAAAGCGCACGGAAAGCAACCGCTTGGTCAGCAGTCGTTTGAAGACTCTTTCCAAGAAGGTCGCGGCAGAGACGGAGGATCCGCAGAAGTCAAAAGAAGCGGCGATCACGTACACCTCCGCACTGGACAAAGCGGCCAAGCGTGGAACCATTCATCGCAACAAGGCCAACCGGCTGAAGGCGAAGGTAGCCAAACTGGCTCTGCAGAAAGCCTGATTTACGGATACCACCCCCCTTTTTTTCAAAACCCCTTGCCTGCACGGTAAGGGGTTTTTTGTGTTCGGTAGCTCCCCAATCCACGCCTTGCCAGAGTCACCTGTGAATCTTGTGAGATAAGCGGATAAACCCGGAAATTATTTTTGACAGGAAGGCTTCTCCAAGGCGGGATGAGTGCTTCCTTTAAACATACCTGTCTATAGAAGTCATGTCGAAGCCCAGAACTGCGATTTCCCCCACCCGTGAAGATGATTATCCGGAGTGGTACCAGCAAGTGATCAAACATGCCGACATGGCCGAGAATTCTCCGGTCCGCGGCTGTATGGTGATCAAGCCCTGGGGCTATACCTTGTGGGAAAATATTCAGCAGGCCCTGGACCGTAAGTTCAAGGAAACCGGCCATGTCAACGCTTACTTCCCGCTTTTGATTCCTGTCAGTTTTCTCGAAAAAGAAGCCAAGCATGTAGAGGGGTTTGCCAAGGAGTGTGCGGTCGTTACCCATTCACGGCTGGTTGCCGGTGAGGATGGAAAACTGATACCATCTTCGCCACTGGAAGAGCCCCTCATCATTCGGCCAACTTCGGAAACCATCATCGGAGAAATGTTTTCCCGTTGGGTCCAGAGTTACCGCGACCTCCCTCTCCTGATCAACCAGTGGGCAAATGTCATGCGCTGGGAAATGCGCACCCGCCTCTTTCTGCGCACCGCCGAGTTCCTCTGGCAGGAGGGGCACACGGTCCATGCGACCAAGGAGGAAGCCATGGAGGAAACCCGCCGGATGCTGGATGTCTATGCCGACTTTTCCGAAAACTACATGGCCAGGCCTGTGATCAAGGGCGAGAAAACGGAAGGTGAGCGTTTCCCGGGGGCCGACAATACCCTCTGCATTGAAGCCATGATGCAGGACCGGAAGGCTCTGCAGGCTGGAACCAGCCATTTCCTTGGGCAGAATTTCTCCAAGGCCAGCCAGATCAAATACCTTGATGAAAAGGGCCAGGAGGTGTACGCATGGACCACCTCGTGGGGGGTCTCCACCCGGCTTATCGGGGGGATGATCATGACCCACGGCGATGATGACGGGATGGTCATGCCACCTCGTCTGGCCCCGGCTCATATCGTGCTGTTGCCTGTTCTGCACAAGGAGGAAACAGCGGCGGCGGTGCTGGAGTACTGTGCGACTTTAAAAAAGCAGCTGCAGGGTACCCTCTACCACGGCCAGCCTCTGCGGGTTGAGATGGACAAACGGGATATCCGGGGTGGTGACAAACTTTGGCAGTGGATCAAAAAGGGAGCCCCCCTTATTCTCGAAGTGGGGCCACGCGATATGGCGAATGATTCGGTTTTCTTATGCCGTCGCGACCAAGGGCCGAAGGCCAAGACATCGATGCAGCGGGAGGTTTTCCTCAACTCGGTCGTTTCGTTGCTTGATGAGATGCAGGCCGGACTTTACCAGCGGGCCTGTGATTTCCGCGGGAGCCATACCCGTCGGATTGATACCAAGGATGCATTTTATGATTTCTTCACTCCGGCCAATGCCGACCGTCCGGAGATCCACGGTGGGTTTGCCCTCACTCACTGGGCGGGTGGCGTGGAAGACGAAGACAAAATCGCCAAGGACCTGAAGGTGACCATCCGCTGCATTCCGCTCGATGCCGAAGAGGAACCGGGCACCTGTCCCTTCACCGGGAAACCCAGCACCCGGCGGGTCGTTTTCGCCAAGTCCTACTGAGTTTGGGCGGTAGGAGGGGAGGCTATAGGCTATAGGTGTTTAGGCTGTAGGGAATTAGGGGAGGCAGTAGGGGTTAGGCGGTAGGTTACCAGGCCCCGGCTTCAATCAAGGCACGGGAGGTATTCAGGACAGCCTTAGCCTGTTCGATGGTTACGCTCGGGTAATCATCGAGAAAGGTTTCGAGGCTTTCACCGCTTTCAAGCCAACCAAAGAGGAAAGATACCGGAACCCGTGTGCCGGTAAAGCAAAGCTCTCCACTGATAATCTCGGGATCGCGACTGGCTACCCATTTTTCCATGATACGACACTGGCAGCTTACGGGATGATTTCAAGTGAGTTTGCAGCTTCTGCCTCCCCCTGAACTAAAAAGGCCAGCTCTGACACGAGCTGACCTTAAAAGTAAATGGCGTCCCCACGGGGATTCGAACCCCGAACAGAAGTCGATTCAACCTGTTGATCGTCAAAGTGATAAGGTTGAAGGAGAGGCTCAGGGGTCACAGATAGGGTCACAGATTTCTGATAATGACTGGCAGCTTCTGGCCAAAGTGGTTGAGGTTTGGCCGCATCTTTCGGCAGGCCAGCGGCAGGTTATCCGGGCCACCGTCGAGGCCGTCAGGGAAGGGGGGCTCCCGTGAGTCAGGCGCTTTTAATCAGGGTTGCTTTGCCTTTTTTGGGGTCTTTGGCGGCTTCCAGTAGTGGGGGCAGCAAGGGCAACAGGTGTGTCAGGGCGTTTGATTGGGCGCACAGGACAAACACGGCAATCGGGAAACGTTCAAGCGGCTGCTGTGTTGGAATGTTTCCGTCCAGTGTCACAAAAATATCAAACTGTTCGGCGGCGGCCCGGAGTAACGCACCGTTTTTGAGGGATTTCCAGCCCATGAAATCCACAGTACGGACATCGTGGCCGGGGATCTCCCTTCGCAGGCGCATATTAACGCATTCGTCCAGTAAGATACGCATCTTAACTGGCCAAGGCTTCAACCTGATGTTCGGAAGTTTCCAAAACAGCCAGGATTTGTTCACGGCTGACGCTCGGAAAGCCGTCCATGAAGTCTTCCAAGCTCTCACCGGCCCGGAGCGAGTCAAAGAGGTTTTTTACCGGAACCCGTGTGCCGGTAAAGCAAAGCTCTCCACTCATAATCTCGGGATCGCGACTGGCTATCCATTTTTCCATGGGAATACATTAGCACGTTGCGGGATTAGTTCAAGTGCGTTCGCAGGGAGCATTTTATCTCAATCGTTGATTGGAAAACCCCATCTTCCCATGGGGGAATCCAAAGGGGTGCTCCCCTTTGCGTTGATAGGCGCGCCCAGTCCCACCCCAAAAACCCGCGCGCCGTT
>CAZCJJ010000080.1:0-7034 GCA_964499045.1 uncultured Opitutales bacterium
ATTTTATTCAATTATGCCCGGTAACAGGAAGAATGGTCCCAAAGGCAACGTGGCTTATTTTAATCGTGAATTGAGCTGGCTGGCCTTCAATCGCCGGGTGCTGGATCTGGCGGTATCCGACCGTCAGCCATTGCTGGAGAGGTTGAAGTTTATGTCGATTGTCAGCTCAAACCTGGACGAATTTTTTGAAATCCGGGTGGCTGGACTGATGCAGCAGGTGGATTCGGGGGTGATTGAGGAAGGGCTGGACGGACTGGGCCCGAAGGAGCAGCTCAGGCGGATCCACAGTATCGTCAGTTCCATGGTGACAGACCAGTACCGCACATGGCGGGAGCAATTGGTGCCGGCGTTGAAAGAGGAGAGGATCATTTTTAAAAAGAGGGAGGACCTGACCCGGAACGAGTTGCGATGGATTCGGGAGTATTTTCATGAGCAGGTTTTTCCGGTTTTGACTCCGATGGCGACAGATCCCTCGCATCCGTTTCCGCAGCTTGGAAATAAGACACTGAACATCATGGTTTGGTTGGATGATCCGGGAACTCCGGCTACGGAAACGCTGCTGGCTATCATTCCGGTGCCCCGGATTTTACCCAGGGTAGTCAGGATAGAAGCGAAAACCCGCCAAGGTTACCAAGCCTATATTTTTCTCAGCGATCTGATTAAAATGTTCACCCATGAACTCTTTCCGGGCTACCGTATCCGTGGGGCATGGGCCTTTCGTATCACACGAAACAGTGATCTCTACATTGACGAGGAAGAGGCTGAAAACCTTCTTAAAAAGATTGAGGAGGAGTTGCGGAAAATGCGTCGTGGTGATCCGGTTCGCCTGGAAATCGAAGACGATGTGAGCGAGGAAATGCTGGTTCGTTTGTTGAAGGCGATCGGATTGCAGCGTCAGTATGTGTTTCCCATCAACGGGCCGATCAATCTACTTCGGCTGATGAGTGTCTATGGGCTTATTGATCGTCCGGACCTGAAATATAAGGCTTTCCAGCCCTACCTCCCGGCAAAGCTGGTCCGCCGGGAACAGATTTTCGACAACATCCACAAGGAGGACATTCTTCTGCACCATCCTTATGATTCGTTCAGTCCGGTGGTGGATTTCCTCAAAGAGGCGGGGGCAGATCCCAAGGTATTTGCGATTAAACAGACGCTTTACCGGACCAGTGGGGATTCCCCGATCATTGAAGCGCTGAAGGCAGCATCTCTGAACGGCAAACAGGTGACAGCATTGGTCGAGTTGAAGGCCCGTTTTGACGAAGCAAACAACATTCAGTGGGCACGCGAGCTGGAGCAGACGGGGGTGCATGTGGTTTACGGGCTGGTTGGCTTAAAGACACACTGCAAGTGTTGTCTGGTAGTCCGCCGGGAGGAGGGAGGCAAAATGCGTCGCTACGCGCATTTGGGCACTGGAAACTACAACCCCAGAACAGCCAGGATCTATACGGACATGAGTCTCTTCACAGCGGATGAGGCGCTAACCGAAGAGGTGGCGGCGTTATTTAATTCTCTAACCGGATTTTCCCGGTCCCCCGATTTCAGGCACCTGCTGGTTGCTCCTTTCAACCTCCACAGTGGAATGCAGGAGAAGATACGGAGGGAGATTCGTAATGCCAAAGCGGGGCGCAAGGCCAGGATCATTGCCAAGGTGAACAGTCTGATCGACAAGGAAACAATCAACCATCTCTATCAGGCTTCTCAGGCGGGCGTGCAGGTGGACCTTATTGTACGCGGTATATGTGGACTGGTTCCCCATGTCCCTGGCCTGAGTGACAATGTCCGGGTTCGTTCGATTGTGGGGCGGTTTCTCGAACATAGCCGGATTTTCTATTTTGAGAATGCCCAGAAAGAGCCGGAGCTATGGATGGGTAGCGCTGACTGGATGCCCCGCAATTTTTTCCGCCGTATTGAGTGTGTTTTCCCGGTTCGCGACCCAGCGTTGCGAAAGGAACTGACTGAGGAAATTTTGTACCCGCTGCTCAAGGATAATGAGTTCGCCACAATGTTGCGCTCAAATGGGGCTTATGCCCCGGTAGGTCGGGCCAAGGCCGAAGAGGCCTTTTCGGCTCAGGAGTATTTTATGACCAAGGCCATTGCCCGCAAGCAGGAGCAGGAGAAAATGAAGGCGGAGGAGACATCGCAGATTATACCCAATGCGGGGCCGGTTCTGCTCCCGTCAACGTCAACGATCTCTTAACAGGTAGTCATTGAGTGCGTCGGGGGAGAGTAAGGTGATGGCCTTGCCTTCGACTTGGATGAGTTCCTCCTCGCGCAACCGTGCCAGTACGCGCGAAAAGGTTTCGCTGGTAATGCCGAGTTGGCTGGCGAGAAGGCGTTTTGTCATCGGGAGGGTGATGACAGGCGGTTTAGTCCTACTGTCCCTGCTCTGCCGAAGTAGCCATTGAGCGACCCGGGATTCGGCCTGTTTGAGTTTCAGGTCTTCCGTGGTTTCCACGAGGTATTTAAGGTGGAGGCTCATTGAGGCCAGGATCCGGAGAGCCAGGTCAGGGTCCTGATGAATACATTCCCTGAAAAAAGAGCGACTGATGAGAATGACCTGGGTACTTTCAATTGCGACGGCGGAAGCGGGATAGTGCGCACCCTCGGCCAAGACCACTTCGCCAAAGGCCTCGCCGGGGTAGAAAACACGGATCACCTGTTCCTTTCCCTCGCTGCTGACCCGGTGTACGTTGACCGCTCCGTTGTGGACGACATAGAATCCGGAAGCCTGTTCGCCGTCGTGGAAGAGATATTCCCCCTTTTTCAGGGGAATCAGACGGCAGCCTGAGACAATGGTTTCCAGAAGCTCCCCTGAAAGACCCGAAAACATACTTGTTTTCCGGAGCGTCTGCAGCATCATCAACTCCACCGAATGCATTTTTGATTGGGGCATATTAGCAAATCTTTACAACTCTTGATTGCCGTCAAGGCGAACATGTAACACCTGAGTTATTCTTATGGCCATGAATTCGATAGAACCACTGCAACTTGATGTTCGTCCGCTTCTGAAGAAAGGCGAGGAGCCTTTTTCGCAAATCATGTCGGCGATTCAGACGCTTGCTCCCGGGCAGGCCTTGCATTTGAAGGCTCCCTTTGAACCCAAACCGCTTTATGCTCTGATGGCTGAGAAGGGGTATGAAGTTGAGGCGGAATGTCAACCGGACCAGAGTTGGGATATCCTTTTTCGTCCGGTCGGTGAAGTGCGTGATGTGGATTTGACATTGGATTTGCGTGAACTGGAGCCACCGGAGCCAATGCAGCGGGCTCTGGAAAGCTGTTCCCGTTTGGGGAGGCATGAGACATTGACGGTTTTGACCCGTTTCAGGCCGGTTCATTTGATGGAACATCTGGAGACCCAAGGTTTTACCTGTGATGCTGAAGAGTGTGGTCCTGCCCATTGGGAAACTCAAATCTGGAGAGCGTAATTAAAACGATGAGTGCAACAAATTCTTCACCGATGAGTAGTACTGCGGCAAAAGTATCGATTGGTTTTTTTGTTTATGGATTTTTATCCCTGCTGACAGGACTGACACTGTTGCTGCTGGATCCGGAGATTGTCCTGGGGGACCCCTATCGAGCGGAAGTTTTGGCACTGGCTCATTTGTTGGTTCTTGGCTGGGTTTCCTCTGTGATTTTCGGGGCGGCCTACATGATTTTGCCGGTGATGGCGGCTACGCCACTTTGGAGTCGCAAATTGGCCTGGGGGCACTGGTTGCTGCATGCGATCGGGCTTCCCTGGATGGTTATATCCTTTTGGGTTTGGGATTTTGCCGAGGTCGGGCATGGAGGGAGTGTGGTTTTTATTGGTATCGTGTTTTTTGCCATAAACCTGATCAGTACCTCTTCCCGCTTCAATCGCTGGGAACCCGCTCATGCGACGCTGCTGAGTGCTCTTTTCTGGCTACTGGTGACGGCGGGGATCGGACTTTTCATGTTGGCCAACAAGTACATTCCGATGACAACGTTGGATCCCCAGTGGCTGGTCGGGGTGCATGCGCACATGGGTCTGCTCGGATTTTTCTGGCTTATTTTGCTGGGGGCCGGATTGAAACTGGTTCCGATGTTCATGGTTAGTTCCCGCACTCCCGGTTGGGCCTCTTGGGCTGGCTGGGTTATGATTAACACGGCATTGTTGCTAATGCTTCCGATGGATTTAGCAGGAAGATCGGCCGGATTTCAATGGCTGGTCTGGATGATGGCGGTGGGCAGTTTGCTCTATGCCTGGGATCTGGCTCGCATGATTCTTGCATCGCGCCGCAAGTTCGATTGGGGGCTGGCGACGGCGGGGTGCGGTTTGTTGACTGCAGGGCTTATTTTTATCTGGCTGCTGGCTGGCAGTCCCGGCTGGCAGGGTGAGGAGGGCAATATTGTCCGGGAACAGGCGCGTGCCTATTTTGCACTTTCGATACTTGGAGTGTTCACTCTTGGGATTTTCGGGATGGCGGGCAGAATCATACCCTTTCTGGTCTGGCAAATCCGTTTGGCTCCGCTGGTAGGGCATCAACCACTGCCCACGGTCCGTGAGCTGGTTCGACCGTATGGACAGGTGGCGGTCTTTATCAGTATGGCCACTGCCTGGGCCTATCTGGCGGCGGGACAGTTGACGGGGCAACCTGCGGGGATTCAAGTTGGGGCCATGCTTTTTCTGATCGGTTTTGTCTGGTTTGCTTATAACCTTGAACCTGCCTTCCGGGTCATGATTTGTGGTCCTTCTGGTTCAAAAGCAGGGAAAACGACATGAGAGGGCCTTCGCCCGAGCGCAAACTGAACGAACAGGCGGTCTTGGAGTGCCTGTATGAGCTGGTGGACCCCGAGTTGGGGATCAACGTGGTGAATCTTGGACTGGTGGAGTCTATTTATATTGGGCAGGATGGGCATGTGGATCTGATCCTGTTGGTTACGAGTCCCGGCTGCCCACTGAAGGAGGTTCTGGAAGAAGGAGCCCGGCGTCTCATACTCAAACTGCCGGAGGTCTCCTCGGTTAAAGTTACGGTGGTGGACAGCCCCCCCTGGACCCCTGACCGGATCAGTCCGGATGTCGAGCTGTAGGGGTTTTTGGGGTAGGTGTTTCGGGGTTTTGGTGTTTCGGTGTTTAGGGGTTTTGGTTTTCGGGATTTGGCGGTACCGGTCAGAGCCTCAGCCGCTATTGATCCGCCTCAAGATCTCATTCAACGCGAGTTGATTAGCATTTCGTACCCCTCCAAGTGAGGCAGAATACCAGAACCGCCTCAAGATCTCATTCAACGCGAGTTGATTAGCTCGATAATCTCCCCGGCCCGGACACCCAGAGGAACCGCCTCAAGATCTCATTCAACGCGAGTTGATTAGCTAATAATCCGGTATGGGATAGTAGTGGCATGCTGGGCCGCCTCAAGATCTCATTCAACGCGAGTTGATTAGCGGCCACGCAGTAGACATCCAGCACGTTAATGAGCCGCCTCAAGATCTCATTCAACGCGAGTTGATTAGCGTGATTCTCGACCCCCTCTTTGCTTACCTGGGTGGCCCGCCTCAAGATCTCATTCAACGCGAGTTGATTAGCGTAGGATTTAGCCGCGCAAGGAATATCTCCATCGGCCGCCTCAAGATCTCATTCAACGCGAGTTGATTAGCGACGATGGCTGGTCAGCTAAGGACCGGGGTTTACAACCGCCTCAAGATCTCATTCAACGCGAGTTGATTAGCGGAGCAACTGGGGCGCATGTTGCCTGGTCAATTCCGCCTCAAGATCTCATTCAACGCGAGTTGATTAGCTGGCGTATAGGGCTGGACAATCCCGATCCTCGGCAGCCGCCTCAAGATCTCATTCAACGCGAGTTGATTAGCCCACCACCCGCGAAGTTATCCACGATGATTTCCGCCGCCTCAAGATCTCATTCAACGCGAGTTGATTAGCTCACCGGGGCCGGGGAATCAATCTTTCAATGCGCCGCCTCAAGATCTCATTCAACGCGAGTTGATTAGCCCACGAACGCGGCAGCAATGACCAGAGCTTGTTTCCGCCTCAAGATCTCATTCAACGCGAGTTGATTAGCGTCGCGTTATCGTGTCCGTATCCGCTACAAGATTCCGCCTCAAGATCTCATTCAACGCGAGTTGATTAGCTCCCATGGCGCTGGGACACGGCCAGAAACACATCCCGCCTCAAGATCTCATTCAACGCGAGTTGATTAGCCCAGGAGTACCGCAAGGCACAGACAGGCGGTGAGCCGCCTCAAGATCTCATTCAACGCGAGTTGATTAGCATACGAAACAGGACAACTACAACCGCGTCAATAACCGCCTCAAGATCTCATTCAACGCGAGTTGATTAGCGAGGGTTCAGCACATAGCCATAGCGAACCACTTTGCCGCCTCAAGATCTCATTCAACGCGAGTTGATTAGCCGGGGGCCTTTGAGATTGCATTGTGGGTAAGCGAGCCGCCTCAAGATCTCATTCAACGCGAGTTGATTAGCCCGCATCCACAAACAAATATGGGAGGTATTCTGGTCCGCCTCAAGATCTCATTCAACGCGAGTTGATTAGCCCAAGTCACTACCAAAGTCCTATGCAGGCTCGTGCCGCCTCAAGATCTCATTCAACGCGAGTTGATTAGCGAGGATGACCATCCGCGAGCCTCCACGGCCAAACACCGCCTCAAGATCTCATTCAACGCGAGTTGATTAGCGTGCAGGGCAAGTACTACCGCATTGAGTTTATCGCCGCCTCAAGATCTCATTCAACGCGAGTTGATTAGCTAAAAAATGATGCTCAGGATCAGGAGCGCGATCAGCCGCCTCAAGATCTCATTCAACGCGAGTTGATTAGCAAACTGAAGTCGTCGTTTTTCCAATGTTTGCTGGCCGCCTCAAGATCTCATTCAACGCGAGTTGATTAGCGGTAAAAATCTGTGGTTTTTTAACGGGGTTTTAATCCGCCTCAAGATCTCAT
Source organism: uncultured Opitutales bacterium (assembly GCA_964499045.1). Taxonomy (GTDB): domain Bacteria; phylum Verrucomicrobiota; class Verrucomicrobiia; order Opitutales; family CAZCJJ01; genus CAZCJJ01. The sequence continues at coordinate 6,933 of CAZCJJ010000080.1, forward strand.
TCAACGCGAGTTGATTAGCCGGATGTAAACTTGCACCTGATAAGGCGTTGAAGCCGCCTCAAGATCTCATTCAACGCGAGTTGATTAGCATGAGAATCGGCT
>CAZCJJ010000080.1:7044-15721 GCA_964499045.1 uncultured Opitutales bacterium
AGCACATCGCCCACCTCCCGCCTCAAGATCTCATTCAACGCGAGTTGATTAGCGGAACGGCTTCTGTTGAGGATTCGCCACCAACAGCCGCCTCAAGATCTCATTCAACGCGAGTTGATTAGCATATGCTGAATGTGATACGCCGGACTCCGCATCTGCCGCCTCAAGATCTCATTCAACGCGAGTTGATTAGCCGACGATGAAGCCCGTGATCCACGGCGTCAGGTCCCCGCCTCAAGATCTCATTCAACGCGAGTTGATTAGCGTTTCTGGACGGGTCCAATGTGCTCCTGCCTTATCCGCCTCAAGATCTCATTCAACGCGAGTTGATTAGCACCATCGGAGTCAACAAGCAGACGCTGGCATGGCTGCCGCCTCAAGATCTCATTCAACGCGAGTTGATTAGCTCCTGGAACCATAATGCGACGAAGCTCCTGAATGACCGCCTCAAGATCTCATTCAACGCGAGTTGATTAGCTGGCCGCCGCTATGGATCCAACAATAACACCAATCCGCCTCAAGATCTCATTCAACGCGAGTTGATTAGCGGATGGCCTTGCTAACCGTTGCAAACGTCTGGGCCGCCTCAAGATCTCATTCAACGCGAGTTGATTAGCCGCGGTCGCATTACTCTTTTTAAATCAAGTGTTTGCGGAACCTTTTGCGAGTGCCAAAGGGGGAGGGCTTGTCATTTTTCATTGGAGGGCATGAAAAAAGATCTACCTTATAGGCTTCAACTTGGTTACGAGCGCAACCCGTGGAATCGCATCGCATTAGAGCGCTCGCGTTGTCAAAGAGCTTGGAAACACAATGGCGGAGTGTTTCTGGTTGTTGGCCTGAAGCCGTAATAAAGCTAAGAGCAGAGTTGGTTGCAGGGCAAGGCTTATTTCAGACAATTGTTACCCTTGACCTAACGGTGTAGGGCTGGCCCAAGGCCTCAATGACAAGGCTGGCATCTCCTGCTGCGGGGCCAAGCGACACGAATAGTACTTGATCAGCCTCGTGCTGTATGATGCCCCAAAGTTCTGCCTTTAGCTTTTCTAAACGAAGTCCATCGAGGGGGCATTCAAAGACAGAATATTGTAAACGGGTCCCATAGCTCTCAAGAGTACAGGCCACCTGACGCAATCGCTTCGGGTGCGAGATATCGTAGGAAACCAAGTAACGAATGCGTGTAGTACTCATCGGGTGGTGAATGCATGGTAACGACTCGCCTCACCCCGGACATATCGCCAAAGTTGGCGAGCCTGAACTTCCATCATGCGCCGATAGCTCATCCGATAGCCGAATTCAGGGTGTGTTACCTCTGTATCAAGTCTTCGGAACCACATCTCCCAGAATCGTCGCCTACCACTGTCCTTGAGCGCTACCCCTCGCGTACTATAGTGAAAATCTCCTTCATCCAATTCACCGCGATTCACCAAGGAAATGGCGACGCTATCCGCGATCAGTGGTCTGAACTCTTCCATTAGATCGAGAGCAAGTGCTGGGCGGCCATAGCGCGGTTGGTGAAAAAAGCCAAGGAAGGGGTCGAGTCCCACCAGATGGCAAACCCCTGCCAATTCCTTGGCGAGGACTGAATAGCCCAAGGATAGAAGCGCATTCATCGGGTCGCGTGGTGGCCGCCGGGTTCGCTTCTGGAAATCAAAGACTGATAGCCGATGACTTTTAAGCATGGAGGCAAATTCGGAGAAATAGGTAGCTGCGGCTCCTCCTTCAATTCCGCGGATTTCCTCAATGCTAGCTGCCCGGGTTGCTTTGTCAGAAGCGTAAGCGAGGCGTTTAAGTGCCCCTTTGTCCGGGCTTCCATTACGCATTAGCATCACACGCTGGTTACGGATTTTGGCACGTATACATTCGCCTGCCAGGCGGACTCTAAAAAAATCCTGCTGAAAGTATTCATATTGCCTCATACGTGCATCAATGCCAGAAGTGGGGAGCCCGCGAAGTGAGCCCAAGAATCTACCAGCCGGAGAAAAATAGCCTACATCAATATTTTCTTCCAAACAGGTCTGCGTTGCCTGAGCGGTCATCTGGATTGAGCCGTAGAGATAAATTGCACGAACCTGATGGACTGGTAACTTACGGAGAACCTCTTTCTTCTGAGTAACCACAAATTCTCCACCACGATGCCCAACCTGTGTACCATAGGATTGAACAACAAGGATCTCTCCATCGTTACGCTCCGGACGGGGTGGGGTAAGATGCTCATCGTCTTCCTCGAACCCATCCATTTCGTCGAAAGGGTCTTCATCCAAAGAAAGTAACGTTAGCTGTCTGCCTTCCTGATGCTCCATATTCTTATGCTGCGCCCACCAGTGAGATTCTTTCGGTAAGCAAACCGGATAGGCAGAACAGTAACTGCATCGGATGTCGTTGATCAGTGGAGGTGGCAACCGATGGCTTTCTCCAAGAGCCTGCGCATTGGATATTGCCCGTTTTGTTTCTTCAAATAATTCCGGGGTTAGCTCAATCGGAACGTATCTTTTATCAGCCGCATAATATATCGCGGCCGAGGAGACAGTGGCACCTGATTCCTGTAGTAACAGAGCATGGGCAGCAACTTGAATGGCATCATATTCCTTGGCTACACGTTCACCACTATCGGCCCTACGGGCAGAGCCACGTTTGTAATCAACGATTCGAATACCTGTTTCATCGCTTTCGACCAAGTCGACGATTCCAGTCAAACGAAGTCGTTCACTGGTTAGTTGCAAACTTCGCAATCTTTCGCCCCGGGGCAGCCCGCAGGCAAGCGCTTCTCTTTTCTCATCATCATATGACGATGGTGAATCAACGTTGCGATGTGTGGCAGAGCCGGCCACAGTGTCTTCATTTTCAACAAAAATGTTCTCGACCCATTGCAGGTAGCATAAGCGCGGGCAATAAATGTAGTTGTGCAACCGTCGAACAGGTAACAAGGGCTGCTTTTCATTTGTCTCCGGCGTATGGAGTGTAGCTTCGGGCATGAGCGCGGATTATTACATTAGAATGTTATCTTTGTCATCGATAACAAGTGACCATCGTTCCAGACGCTTCCGGTTTATCTTGGCAACTGCTGCGAAGGTTTGTTGATTAACTGTTGACCATAATCCTATCCCCGATGCGACAGGTATCGATTGCCCGTCCAAGTTAACGCTTCCTGAGTCAAGTTGAATGTTGTTCTGGTGATTGTAGAAGAAGTTTGGGCTGGATGCTTTTGTGAGCTTCTCAGTCGCCTTCGTGGTGAGTATGATTTCAGGTTTTGACTTAAACGCGACCTGTTCCCGCACATTCTTTTGGATCGGAATAAAGGTTCCTTCGTTATTTCCTGCCCGTTCGGTGCGTATCTTGTGGATTAAATGAAGTGCCCTTGGTGCTGCAATAGCTCTAAGTCCTAAATTAATTGCAGCGTTAAGGTCTGCTTGAGATGTTTTTCCGGAATTTAGAGGGAGAAATAGAGGCCCTCCAGGCTTGGGAAGCAATAAACTATGCACCATTTCCCCTGCCTTCCGCCGGGCTGAATTTATTTTTTCAAGCTGTGTAAATTGATTTAGGATAGTAGTATAGTCGGACTGATTGGGTTGTCCGGGCCTGTTGGACCGATCAACGTTCCTTTGTAGAAGTCCACGCAAATATTCATTCAGTTCAGAGCGTTCCTCACAACGAAAACCTGGTGCTCCAGTTTTAGCACAGAACCGGGAGCTGTAAGCTGCGGGGGCTTCCACGACTGTTATTCCGAATGGCTCCTCAGCCAGCATTTTGATTTTCTCACGTATCGCACGATGGGCCCATTTCATTAGCCGTGAGTTCTCGGACGGCGCACGCCCTTGAGAGGTCAGGTAGCGATCAAGGTTTTCGATGACAATAAAATCGACAGGATGGCGCCCGGGAATAGGCTGGTATTCCCCGTGAATATCACGTTTGCAACGTTCCTCCGGGTCAATTTCATGAGGTTTGAGTTGAACTCCTAATGCCTCGGCTAGGATTAGGTGTGCTGTCTGGTTTATCCTTTGCTCCTTCATGCGATCAATTTTTCCAAGTAGCAAATGGCAGGGCTCACCTGAATCGCGACCGCCATCGGCCGGGCCAAAATCTGCCTTTTGTCCTGGGTTCCTGTCGTATGAGCGATTAAGCCTAAGGAATAGACGTCGCAAGTTTTCTAATTGTTCAATGCGTGCAAGTGATAATCCACGTTGTCCGCGAATCCAGGCTTTGTTTTCGTTAAGCTGGGGGCCTGTATCCATTAGTTCCCGATATTTTGTGGAATCCTTTCGAGGTCTCCACTCCCAAGATCTGCCGCGCAAAGGAACGCTTCGGTTGGCTAGCTTTACAAGCTCTTGTCCAAGTGACTCTCGTAATTTAAGGAACCCATCACCTGCATTTTTCCTAAATTCGGAAAAACTCTCTTTTTCCAGACAAAGCTTCCAAAATTGTATCGCCGGATCTTTCCAGTGAGAAAGCTCATCTATAAGTTTATTTATCATTGCATCACGTCTGTCAGCCACCTCAGAGCGGTCAGGATCAAAACATGACCAGCGATGGAATGTGTTCAGCCTGGTCAGGCGTTGGTTCGCCAACACAATCAGGGCATCGTTTTGCTCTGGAAAACGTTTCTCAGTTGGTAACTTACCGACCCAGTTTTCGGGTGTATCCGCCTGTAATGATCTGGCCAATTCTTTGGCATGCTTCCATTCCTCTTCGCTGGCTGGACGGCCCTGTTTATCGTATTTTTTCGAACGTGTGGCACCGAAGTTATCGGGTGTTTCAATACCTTCGCCTGGCAGTCGTAGCATGCCAGTCGTCACAACCTCGGCAAACCAATGGCGTTCGCCATCAAACCCTATTTCACGAACAGGACGCTTTGTCGCGTTTTTTCCTTTGCGTGGATCATTGCACGTAACACGTAAGAGTGCAAATGCGCCAGCCGCACGCTGGCCGAGGTCAACCGCAATGGTCGTAAGGCCACTATTGATGATATTTTGATTGCGCCACCAAGGGGACTCTGACGCCTTCCCTTTAATAGTTTCTGGCCAGTGTAGATGAAGGTTCTTGTCTTTAATTCCATTGAACTGACCTTGCCAAATTGGCTTTCTCCCGAGGCCATTGTGAATCCAACTAGGATCGAGAGTAACGGGGAAATTCAGAAGAAATCGGCATCTTGGTTCCTCGCCTTTCTTTGTATGAAGGGGGTCGGGCATGAGGCTTAAGGCAGAATCAAAAATTGCTTTCTCTTCGGGTTTCGGCAATGCAAGTCCTAGTGCCAGTGTCATTGGTTGAAGCCAGCGCGATTCCGTGCCACCCTGAAGTTCGTCCCGAAGAAGACGTTTTGCCGAGTAGTGCAGACGTATGCGCACCTCACTAATTTGCTGCTCGTTAGACTCATAAGCAATGGCGCATGTGACGTTGTTGGCATCTGGGCCTGTCCCATAAACAACTCTGGCCAGCTTATCCTTAATGTCGGAAAACATATATAGGCGACGTGAGTGCTCCGGTTCTGCCGGGGTGAGGTTGACCGCATCTTGAGCACGTTGCCAATCACGGAGGGTGTTATGAAAATCGGGCATCTTCTTGATGAAAAAGCCGCTGTTCCCGGAGTCTTCATCGCTATTATTATCACCTCTCAGCCAAAGTGGCCAGAATGGCTTCTCGCAGAGATGGAGGAAAAGAGGCACAGAGCCGATAGACTTGCGGTTTTTATCATCGGACTGATGTCTTTTAACTACATCTACTAGTAATGAGGCAGGAGGTTGGCCGTTGTGTTTATTATAGACCTTTTCCCATTCGTCGACGATGTGATTCAAGCCTCGCAATGCGGCAGAAGTGATTTGCCACTCACCTTCTCGCCAAGTGTAGCTAACATTACCAAAGACTTGGGTCTGTTCTTCACCTAGAGTTGTGTCGTCAAGTTCTTCGGTTAGCTTACGTTCTAATTCACGGGCTAAGGCGAATAGCCTGGGGTCAAGTGGTTTAAGTGTAGAATCTTCCTCTTCGGAGTCAGTTTTTTGTCGTTTCCAGCCTTTAACCTCGCCTCCTAGTAGTATGGCCATTTGACCATGGAGGTCTTTTTCCTTTGCTTCCCGCTCATTGGTTTTCTGGTTAAACTGATTGAGAGATTTCAATGCCTCTTTGAAAGCAGCAATATCAAATTCCTTCCAAGCTGGCTTTCCGGGTGAACTTGGGTTCCACGCTGAAAGTGCAGTGAAAGCACGAAACACGTATCCCCGTTTTTCACGTGCAAGCTTTATCGGATCATCCCCTAGTGAGGCAAAGTTTAAGTTTTCGTCCCCAGTTTCGGGCGAGGAGGATGTTGGTTTCTTGATGAATAATGAAAGTACTCTGGCAGTCAGGTCATTGGGGAAGTACTTGAAGAGGAGTGTTGCGAAAGTAAGTTCCTTACTGGCTTTACGATTGCGAGGAATAAGCTGGGTCCAACTCAAGTCTGTGATTCTTTCGTTATAACTATCGAAAGTAACTTCGTAATCCGGGTACTCGGCAATGAAGGCTTCCACCCGCGCATTAGGTGCAGTGCGGATGAAATCTTTGATGTGCGAAACAGCCTCTTTAAGTCGGTCAATAGATTCTTCGATACTGTAATATTTGCTTGGCTGGACCTTGACTGTCCAAGATAGCTCGAGTTCATCGGCTAGTTCTTCAAGTGCCTGTTGGTTTGTAGTCCCATGAAGTGCTTGAGCTAAGCGGTCCTTTCCTATTCCCGTCTGAACTGCTTCTGCGCTGAAATCCCAAGTAGGGCTGGCATCAGCATCGCAAAATCGGGGGAAGTAGCCGCGCCCTCCTTGTTGGATTGCTGCTTCCCCTCCACATCTCTCTAATAAGAGTGAGAGCGCAAGTGTCCGGACTTCATTTTCCGTCTGATTATTCTCCAGAATAGCGGCATAAGCTTCTTCGGGAGTTGCTTGTCTGGACAGCCCTAGCCATGGGGTAAGTGACTGCCTTAATCCTTTTGCGTCTGGACACATGGGGCGGGGGAACTCATGCCAAGCGCTCTCAATCCGCCCCTTCAGGTCTTTGATCAATCGGCTTGGAGCATGTTCGGAATCTGCAAGTGACGCCAAGGCAACCAGATAATAATTTATTGCATCTTGGAAAACAGAGTGGTGGTGCCAAAGTCGCCTTTCCCATTCAGATTTATCCAATTGATGCCAATCAGGCTGTTTGCTGTCACCGCGATCAATTTCAACAGCGCTTACACGTCCTTGGTATATTCGGTTCATAGGGCTTCAATCGGAGGTTATTGAGTAGATAACAGTGGATACTGGCCGCAACCACTTACAAGGTTAGCAAAACCAGATGCTGCGTCCAGACAAATGGAGGCCGGAGTCCCAAAGGAATCACGTTCCCCAGGAGGCTCTGTTCCATTTTGAATGTGCGGGATAACATGAAACAGGCTGGGAGGGGAACACCGTGGGGCTTGTGATCTGCGTGAGATAAATATCCACTGCAGCCCAATAGGAGACTACAGATAGTTCGTTTTACCTCCTCCGTTGGGCCAGCGCCCTTATTCGGTGATGCCCGGTTCGTAAAAAACACGTTCGGTCAAGACTGCGTCGAGTGTTTGGTCGTGTCCTTCATCAGGGACGGATTCCAGGACCTGAAAGCCGAAAGCGAGGCCCATTCTGTAGCCGCGGCAGGTGACAAGGAAGCGGTCATAGTAACCTTTACCGTAGCCGAGGCGATGGCCGTCGCTGCGACCGAAAACGATGCCGGGGACGAGAACGAGGTCAAAATCATGGTATTCAACTTCCGGGCATTCCTGCGGGTCGGGCTCGGGGACCCCATAGGTGCCTGGTTTGAGTTGTTCCGCCGAGTCGACTTGATGGATGATCAGATCTTCACCGCTTACTCTGGGAAAGTAAAGGACCTGGTCGCTTCGCTTGAGTTCCCAGAGGTGAAACGGGTCCACCTCGCTCTGGATGGCCGCATAGCTTAAAATGTGAACGGCATCTTGAAAAACGGGCAATGCTTTCAGTCGCTCACAGATGAGCTTGCTCATCCCCTGCTTCTGTCCGGGGTCGAGTGCCAGGCGTTTTTCCAGAATCGCACGACGGATTGAATCCTTCGTTTGCATATAATTGAGATATGATTTTTTTGAAAAAAATCGAATGCAAAGAGGGGTATCAGCGGAAAAAATCAGTGGTTAGTTCGAGGAAGTTTTTTCCCATGATCTGATAGCCCTCGGCATTGGGATGAAGATTGTCAGGAAGGAGATGGGCAAGGTTTTCACCAAACAACTTGAGCCCGTCAAGATAGTGAATGTTTTTGTCTCCGTGCTCTTTCAGGATTTGGGCGGCCTTGGCTACGGCCTGCCGGTAGTCCTGCAGATTCCAGCCTACGATGTTGGGTGCCGTTTCACGCCCACAGGAATAAATCGGTGAAATCAGCAGGATGGGTGTGTCCGGATGCTTTTCCCGCAGAAGTTGGACAAAACCGATAATAGAAGGCCCGAAGGTGCGGAAATTCATGCTTCCGCTACCCTGAATATTGATACCGCAGCAGATGGAGATATAGTCGGCCTGCATGTCTCTCATCATCCTTGCTACTTGAATGTCAAGGTGGCACTGGCCCCCGTAACCGAGGCAGGTAAGGTTCAGGTTGCGTTCTCTTGCCACGATGGCGGGCCAGGTCAGGGAAGGGGATGCGGCGGTTTTGCAATGAGTGATGGAGCTGCCGTAGGTCA